>NZ_CP023018.1:1006783-1273317 GCF_022406875.1 Ectothiorhodosinus mongolicus | reverse complement strand
GAATTACTCGATAATTTTCGCGACGACGCCGGCGCCTACGGTGCGACCGCCTTCACGAATCGCAAAACGCAAACCTTCTTCCATCGCAATCGGAGCAATCAGCGATACCGTCATCTTCACATTATCACCCGGCATCACCATCTCCACTCCAGACGGCAGATCACATGAACCCGTCACGTCCGTCGTACGGAAATAAAACTGCGGACGATAACCATTGAAAAACGGCGTGTGACGTCCACCCTCTTCCTTGGACAACACATACACTTCCGCCTCAAACTTGGTGTGCGGCGTAATCGATGCCGGCTTACACAACACCTGACCACGCTCCACCTCATCACGCTTGGTACCACGCAGCAATACACCCACGTTGTCACCCGCCTGACCCTGGTCCAGCAACTTACGGAACATCTCAACACCCGTCACCGTGGTCTTGATCGTGTCCTTAATACCCACAATCTCAATCTCATCACCCACTTTGACAATGCCGCGCTCCACTCGACCCGTCACCACCGTACCGCGACCAGAAATCGAAAACACATCTTCAACAGGCATCAAAAACGCACCGTCAATCGCACGCTCAGGCTCAGGAATCCAAGTGTCCAAAGCCTCAATCAGCTTCTCAATCGCCGGAACACCAATGTCAGAAGTATCACCTTCCAAGGCCTTCAGCGCAGAACCCACCACAATCGGCGTGTCATCACCCGGGAAATCATAGCTCGAGAGCAAATCACGAACTTCCATCTCCACCAGCTCCATCAACTCAGCATCATCAACCATATCCGCCTTGTTCAGGAACACCACAATGTAGGGAACACCCACCTGACGCGCCAACAAAATGTGCTCACGCGTCTGCGGCATCGGACCATCAGCTGCCGAACATACCAAAATCGCTCCGTCCATCTGCGCCGCACCCGTGATCATGTTCTTCACATAGTCAGCGTGTCCAGGACAGTCCACATGCGCATAGTGACGATTGTCAGACTCATACTCCACATGCGCCGTGGCAATCGTAATGCCGCGAGCACGCTCCTCAGGCGCATTGTCAATCTGATCGTAAGCTCGTGACTCACCACCAAACTTCTTCGCCTGAACCACCGTCAACGCCGCCGTCAACGTCGTCTTACCATGGTCAACATGACCAATCGTCCCCACATTCACATGCGGCTTGGTACGCTCAAATTTTTCCTTGGACACTTCTTTACCCCTTCAATATCGATCAGGATGCTTTTTTGACAACGGCGTCGGCCACACTGGACGGCGCCTCCATATACTTACAGAACTCCATGGAGTACACCGCGCGGCCCTGAGTAGCGGAACGCAGATCGGTGGCATAACCGAACATTTCTGCGAGCGGCACTTCGGCGCGAACAATCTTGCCGGCGGGCGCATCGTCCATACCTTGGACCAAGCCGCGGCGACGGTTGAGGTCACCCATGACATCGCCCATGTACTCTTCTGGCGTGACGACTTCGACTTTCATAATGGGCTCAAGCAGCACCGGACTGGCCTTTGACACCCCTTCTTTAAAGGCCATAGAGCCGGCGATTTTAAACGCTGCTTCAGAAGAGTCAACATCATGATATGAACCGTCGAAAATGGTGACCTTGACGTCAACCACTGGGAAACCAGCCACCACCCCATTACGGCAGGCTTCTTGGACACCTTTGTCCACGGCCGGCACGTATTCTTTGGGCACCACACCACCGACAATCGCATTTTCAAATTCATAACCAGCGCCAGGCTCGCGAGGCTCTATACGCAGCCAAACGTGTCCGTACTGACCGCGACCACCCGATTGACGCACGAACTTGCCTTCCTGCTCCGTCAACTTGCGAATGGTTTCGCGATAAGCCACCTGCGGCTTGCCAACGTTGGCTTCCACCTTGAATTCACGACGCATGCGATCAACGATGATATCCAGATGCAGTTCACCCATGCCGGAGATGATGGTCTGGCCAGACTCTTCGTCAGTGCGCACACGAAAGGATGGATCCTCTTGTGCCAGCTTACCCAGGGCGATACCCATTTTTTCTTGGTCGCTCTTGGTTTTCGGCTCAACGGCCACTGAAATCACTGGCTCGGGGAATTCCATGCGCTCCAAGGTGATGACACTATTGAGATCACAAAGCGTTTCACCGGTGGTCACGTCTTTGAGTCCCACCGCGGCAGCGATGTCACCGGCGCGCACTTCCTTGATCTCTTCGCGCGAGTTGGCGTGCATCTGCACGATACGGCCGATGCGCTCTTTTTTGCCTTTCACCGGGTTATAAACCGCATCACCTGACTTAACGACACCGGAGTAAACACGGAAGAAGGTCAGCGTACCGACAAAGGGATCGGTGGCGATTTTGAACGCCAAGGCGGCAAACGGCTCATCATCAGTGGAGTGACGCTCAGCTTCACTCTCTGCGGCATCATCCAAGATACCCTTAATCGCACGCACATCCGTCGGCGAGGGCATGAACTCAATGATCGCATCCAACATGGCCTGTACACCCTTGTTCTTGAATGCAGAACCACACAGAGTGGGGACGATTTCGCTGGACAACGTGCGCGCGCGAATGCCGGCCTTGATCTCTTCGGTGCTCAGAGTCTCACCTTCAAGGTATTTTTCCATCAGCTCTTCAGAGCCTTCAGCCGCAGCTTCGATCAGGTGCTCACGCCATTGCTCACATTCGGCGAGCATTTCTGCGGGAATATCACGCTCATCAAAGGTCATGCCTTGACTCGCCTCATCCCAATAAATCGCTTTCATCTTGATCAAGTCCACCACACCGGCAAACGAATCCTCGGCACCGATAGGCAGCTGCAAGGGAACCGGATTACCGGCTAGGCGATCACGAATCTGACCGACAACGCGCAGGAAGTTGGCGCCGGCGCGGTCCATCTTGTTAACAAAGGCCATCCGCGGCACTTGGTATTTATTGGCCTGACGCCATACCGTTTCAGACTGGGGTTCCACACCACCGACGGCACAAAACACGGCGCACGCACCGTCAAGGACACGCAATGAGCGTTCCACTTCAATCGTGAAATCGACGTGCCCGGGGGTATCAATGATGTTGATACGATGCTCAGGGAACTGCTTTTCCATGCCGGGCCAAAAACAGGTAGTGGCCGCAGAGGTAATAGTGATACCGCGCTCCTGCTCCTGCTCCATCCAGTCCATGGTGGCAGCACCTTCGTGCACTTCACCCAACTTATGGGACACGCCGGTATAAAAGAGAATTCGCTCGGTCGTCGTCGTCTTGCCGGCGTCAATGTGCGCCATGATGCCGATGTTGCGATAGCGCTCGATGGGGGTTTTACGTGCCACGATGAATTACCTCAAAAACAATGAATCGCGCTGAAATTACCAGCGGTAATGCGAGAAGGCTTTGTTGGCTTCAGCCATGCGGTGCGTATCTTCGCGCTTCTTCACCGCAGACCCTTTGCTTTCCGAGGCATCCAGCAATTCGCCAGCCAGCTTCAAAGCCATGGATTTTTCGCCGCGTTTACGCGCCGCATCCACGATCCAGCGCATAGCCAAGGCATTCTGACGCACAGCGCGCACTTCCACAGGCACCTGATAGGTGGCACCACCGACACGGCGTGCCTTCACCTCAACCCGCGGCCGCACATTATCCAGAGCCGTCTCAAGCACACCCAGGCCGTCGCCTTTCTTGCTCTCAATTTGATCGAGGGCACCGTACAGGACGCGCTCGGCAACTGATTTCTTGCCATCACGCATCACGGTGTTAATGAACTTGGCCAGCAACTCACTCTTGTACTTAGGATCAGGGAGGATGTGGCGCTTAGGGGCTTCAGATCTTCTTGACATGTCTTTATCTCAGTCCGGCATCAAGCCTGTTTCGGGCGCTTGGCGCCATACTTAGAACGTGCCTGCTTACGGTTTTGTACACCCTGGGTGTCCAAGCTACCGCGCACGGTGTGATAACGCACACCGGGTAAGTCTTTTACACGGCCACCACGAATCAGAACCACGGAGTGTTCCTGCAGATTGTGGCCTTCGCCGCCAATGTAGCTGGAAACTTCGTAACCGTTGGTTAGACGCACACGAGCCACCTTACGCAGGGCCGAGTTCGGTTTTTTCGGCGTCGTCGTGTAGACGCGGGTACACACGCCACGCTTTTGCGGGCAGGCCTCTAAGGCCGGCACGTTACTCTTTTCTGTCGGGCGCTTGCGAGGCTTGCGCACTAACTGATTAATGGTTGCCATTAAAGCTTTTCTCCTAGCCCATAAACAACGACAGGCCGGACCCACCGGCCTGTCGAGGGTGCAGTATGTTAGGCAGACCGCGGTTAGCTGTCAAGCCAGACCGCGGTTTTGCAACTACTCCTCACTGTTATTGCCTTCGTTGGAAGATGCCTCTGGTGACACCAGCTCCGCATCTTCCACCTCAACAACCTCGGCTTCTTCAGCAACAGAAGGTTTGGGTGCCGTCAAAATCAGACTTTCGCCATGACGTCGACGACGACGTTCCTTGTGGTAGGCCAATCCCGAACCTGCTGGGATAAGACGGCCGACGATGACATTTTCCTTGAGCCCCCGCAGATCATCGCGGGCACCACGCACTGCCGACTCGGTCAGCACACGCGTGGTTTCTTGGAAAGAAGCCGCAGAGATAAATGACTCAGTGACCAGAGAGGCCTTGGTAATGCCCAAGAGCACCCGCTCAAATTGCGGATGGTCTTTTTTCGGACCCAGCCGCTCGTTCTCCTCCAGGACGCGGGCATAATCCACCTGCTCACCGGTGAGGAATCGGCTATCACCCGGATTGGTGATCTCAACTTTACGCAGCATCTGGCGAATGATCACCTCAATGTGCTTGTCGTTGATTTTCACACCCTGCAGGCGATACACGTCCTGAATTTCCTTGGCCATATATTCGGCCAGCGCGGTCACCCCTAGCAAACGCAGGATGTCATGTGGATTGGGCTCACCCTCGGCGATGACTTCGCCACGCTCTACATGCTCCCCTTCGAAGACGCTCACTTGGCGCCACTTGGGAATCAACTCTTCATGCGTCTCGCCTGATTTGTCATCGGTGATCACTAAGCGCTGCTTACCTTTGGTGTCCTTGCCAAAGCTGACTGTGCCCGAGCGTTCTGCCAAAATTGCAGATTCCTTAGGCTTGCGGGCTTCAAACAAGTCAGCCACTCGCGGCAGACCCCCAGTAATATCGCGGGTCTTTGACGATTCCTGAGGAATGCGCGCCACGACATCACCCACAGACACCTGTGCCCCGTCTTCCAGATTCACAATGGAGTTGGCCGGCAGTACATACTGTGCAGGGATATCAGTGCCGGCCAGCGACACCTGCTTACCCTTACCATCGACCAAAGCCACCATCGGCCGCAAATCTTTACCCACCGAACCGCGGGACTTGGGATCAATGATCACGGTAGAGGTCAGACCGGTCACCTCGTCCATCTGTTTATTGACGGTGACGCCTTCAATAAAGTCATGCAGGCGAATAGTCCCAGCGACCTCGGTAATGATCGGGTGGGTATGCGGATCCCAAGTAGCCACCTCTTGGCCAGCTTCAATGCTCTGGCTATCACCCACCAGAATCACCGCACCATACGGCAGCTTGTAACGCTCACGCTCGCGACCAGCTTCGTCAATCACACCAATTTCACCCGAGCGCGACACAGCAACTAGGTTACCGTGCTTATTCTTCACGGTCTTAATGTTGTGCAGACGCGCCGTGCCATTGGATTTCACCGAAATACTGGAGGCTGCTGCGGTACGGCTGGCGGCACCACCAATATGGAAGGTGCGCATGGTCAACTGCGTGCCAGGCTCACCAATGGACTGAGCAGCGATCACGCCGACAGCTTCACCGCTATTGACCTCATGTCCGCGGGCCAAATCACGTCCATAACACTTGCTGCAGATTCCGTGACGGGTTTCACAGGTGATGGCTGAACGCACCACGACCTCATCTACGCCAGCAGCTTCCATCACATCAACCGCCGCTTCGTCCAATAACGTACCGCGGGGCATGATCACTTCACCAGATAGGGACAACACGTCTTTGGCAATCACACGCCCCAAGACCCGCTCGCGCAATGGCTCAACCACATCACCGCCTTCAATGATGGGCTTCATCACTACGCCCTCTTCGGTGCCACAGTCTTCCTCGGTGACCACCAAATCCTGAGCCACATCCACCAGACGGCGAGTCAAATAACCCGAGTTGGCGGTCTTCAGCGCCGTATCGGCGAGGCCCTTACGAGCACCGTGTGTTGAGATGAAGTATTGCAGAACATTTAAGCCTTCACGGAAGTTGGCGGTAATTGGGGTTTCGATGATCGAGCCGTCGGGCTTGGCCATCAGACCGCGCATGCCAGCCAGCTGACGAATCTGCGCTGCTGAACCACGAGCACCGGAATCCGCCATCATGAAGATAGAATTGAATGAGGGCTGAACTTCTTTCTTACCCTCTGCATTCAACACTTCATCCGTGCCGAGCTTGGACATCATGGCCTTAGCGACTTGATCATTGGTATGAGACCAAATATCGACCACTTTATTGTAGCGCTCACCCTTGGTGACCAGGCCTGAAGCGTACTGGTCCTCAATATCCTTCACCTGGTTTTCAGCCGCAGCCAAGATGTCCGTCTTCTCGGTGGGGATAACCATGTCGTTGATACCAAACGACACGCCACCCTTGGTGGAGTACTTAAAGCCGGTGTACATTAGCTGGTCAGCAAAAATGACCGTCTCCTTCAAGCCCACGCGACGATAACAGGCATTAATCAACCCAGAAATCGCCTTTTTGGTGAGGTCACGGTTCACCAGATCAAACGACAACCCCGGCGGCAGAATACGCGACAGCAAAGCCCGACCCACGGTCGTTTCATGACGACGAGTAATGAGCTCGGACGTTCCATCTTCGTGTTTAACGGTTTCATCAACGCGCACCTTGACGCGCGCATGGAGGTCGACATGTCCACCCTCATAGGCGCGATGAACCTCATCCACATCCGTGAACATCATGCCTTCGCCACGCGCATTAATCCGCTCGCGCGACATGTAGTACAAACCTAAAACAATGTCCTGAGAGGGCACAATAATTGGCTCACCGCTGGCGGGAGACAGGATGTTATTGGTGGACATCATCAGGGTACGCGCTTCCAACTGCGCTTCCAGCGACAAGGGCACGTGTACCGCCATTTGGTCACCGTCAAAGTCGGCGTTAAATGCCGCGCATACCAGAGGGTGAAGCTGTATCGCTTTACCTTCGATGAGCACTGGTTCGAAAGCCTGAATACCTAAACGATGCAGGGTTGGCGCACGGTTCAACATCACCGGATGCTCGCGAATCACCTCATCGAGAATATCCCAGACCTCCGGACCTTCCCGTTCCACCAGTTTCTTAGCAGCCTTGATGGTAGTGGCCAGGCCTCGGCGATGTAACTTACCGAAAATAAAGGGCTTAAACAGTTCCAAAGCCATTTTCTTAGGCAAACCACACTGATGCAGACGCAAGGTCGGGCCAACCACAATAACTGAGCGCCCAGAGTAGTCGACTCGCTTGCCCAGCAGGTTTTGACGGAAGCGGCCCTGCTTACCCTTAATCATGTCGGCCAGCGACTTCAACGGGCGCTTGTTATTGCCTGTGATGGCGCGGCCGCGACGACCGTTATCCAGTAATGCATCGACTGCTTCCTGCAACATGCGCTTTTCATTACGCACAATGATGTCGGGAGCACTGAGCTCCAGCAGGCGCTTGAGGCGGTTGTTGCGGTTAATCACCCGGCGATAGAGATCATTGAGATCACTGGTTGCGAAACGACCACCATCCAGAGGCACCAAAGGACGCAGATCCGGCGGCAAAACGGGCAGCACCTTGAGAATCATCCACTCTGGCTTATTACCCGAATCAATAAATGACTCAATCAACTTCAAGCGCTTGGCTAACCGCTTGATCTTGTTGTCCGAGCTGGTTTCACGCACTTCAGCACGCAGCTTTTTGGCCAGCTCCTGCAGATCAAGTGAGCGCAGCAGCTCAAGAATCGCTTCTGCACCCATACGCGCATCAAATTCGTCACCATGCTCTTCGATGGCATCCAAATACTGCTCATCGGAAAGCAACTGTCCACGCTCTAGGCCCTGCACGGTGCGCGGATTAATCACTACAAAGGCTTCAAAATAGAGAATGCGCTCGATATCACGCAGGGTCATATCCAGCAGCAACCCGATGCGCGAGGGCAAGCTCTTGAGAAACCAGATGTGAGCCACCGGGCTGGCCAGTTCAATATGACCCATACGCTCGCGACGCACCTTAGTTTGAGTGACTTCGACATTACATTTTTCGCAAATCACACCACGATGCTTGAGGCGTTTGTATTTTCCGCACAGACATTCGTAGTCCTTGATGGGCCCGAAGATCTTGGCGCAGAACAGACCATCACGCTCGGGCTTGAAGGTCCGATAGTTGATGGTCTCTGGCTTTTTGACTTCACCAAAGGACCAGGAACGGATCATCTCTGGCGATGCCAGACCGATACGAATAGCGTCGAATTCCTCGACCTGACCCTGCTGTTTAAAGAGGTTGAGAAGATCTTTCATATCAATCCTGCTCCAATTCGATATTGATGGACAGCGAACGGATTTCCTTCATCAGCACATTGAAAGATTCGGGAATATTAGCTTCCATCCGGTGATCACCATCAACGATGTTCTTGTACATCTTGTTACGACCCTGAACATCGTCCGATTTCACGGTGAGCATTTCCTGCAAGGTATAGGCAGCACCATAAGCCTCGAGCGCCCAGACTTCCATTTCACCGAAGCGCTGACCACCGAACTGCGCCTTACCACCCAACGGCTGCTGGGTGACCAGGCTGTAGGGGCCCGTAGAGCGAGCATGCATCTTGTCATCGACCAAATGATTAAGTTTCAGCATGTGCATGTAACCCACCGTTACAGGACGATCGAAGGACTCGCCGCTGCGGCCGTCATACAACACTGACTGCCCCGTATCCGGCAGGTCCGCCAAGCGCAACATGGCCTTGATCTCTTCCTCATCGGCACCATCAAACACCGGCGTTGCCATCGGCACACCTTTGCGCAGATTTTTCGCCAAAGCCAAGATCTCGTCGTCACTGAGCAGTGACAGATCCTCTGTCCGGTTACTCGCCGTATCGTGGTTGTAGACCTTATCCAGGAAGTCGCGCAGCTCATCCATTTTGACCTTGGCATCAACCATGCGAGCGATTTTGTTGCCCAAACCCTTAGCAGCCCAACCCAGATGGGTTTCAAGCACCTGCCCCACGTTCATACGTGAGGGGACGCCCAGGGGGTTCAAGACAATATCAACCGGACTGCCGTCTTCCATGTAAGGCATATCTTCCATCGGGACGATCATGGAGACCACGCCCTTGTTACCGTGGCGGCCCGCCATCTTATCGCCTGGCTGCATGCGACGTTTCACGGCCAGATAGACCTTGACCATCTTCTGCACACCTGGCGCCAAATCATCACCGGCCGTCAATTTTTCTTTCTGTTCGGCATAACGAGCATCGAAGGCTTCCTGCTGCGCTTTGAGCTGATCCGCCATGAGTTCCAGCTGTTCATTGACATCTTCAGCCTTCATGCGAATCTCAAACCATTTTTCACGCGGCAGACCATTGAGGTAGCTTTTGGCGACCTTGGTATCGGACTTCAAACCATCCGGACCGCCTGCTGCCTGCTTACCGACGATCAAACGCTCAACGCGATCGAAGATATCGTCTTCGTAAATGCGCAGCTGGTCTTTGAGATCCTTGCGCACCGAGTCTAGCGCAGCAGCTTCAATCTGCAGAGCACGCTCGTCTTTCTTAACCCCATCGCGGGTGAACACACGTACATCGATCACCGTGCCCTCGATACCTGACGGCACACGCAGACTTGTGTCTTTCACGTCTGAGGCTTTCTCGCCGAAGATGGCACGCAGCAATTTTTCTTCCGGGGTCAGCTGGCTGTCGCTCTTAGGCGTCACCTTGCCCACCAGAATATCGCCGGGCTTAACCTCTGCACCGACGTAAACAATGCCCGATGCATCCAGCTTCGACAGCAGTCCTTCCGACACGTTAGGAATGTCTGCACTGATTTCTTCAGGTCCTAACTTGGTTTCCCGAGCCACGCAGGTCAATTCCTCAATATGGATTGAGGTGAAACGATCTTCTTGAACGACGCGCTCTGAAATAAGGATGGAATCCTCGAAGTTGTAGCCATTCCAAGGCATAAAGGCCACCAGCATGTTTTGACCTAAAGCCAACTCACCCAGATCCGTGGAGGAGCCATCAGCCAGCACATCGCCGCGGGCAATGACATCACCGACGCGCACCAAAGGTGTCTGATTAATGCAGGTGTTTTGGTTGGAACGCGTGTATTTGGTGAAGTTATAGATGTCGACACCCGGCTCGCCGGCTTCTGTCTCCTCATCATTGACTCGCACCACCACACGAGCGGCATCCACCGAATCAACCACACCGCCACGCCGAGCTACAATAGATGAACCCGAGTCAATCGCCACCGTACGCTCAATGCCGGTACCGACCACGGCGGTCTCGGCGCGTAGACAGGGGACAGCCTGACGTTGCATATTCGAGCCCATGAGGGCGCGGTTGGCATCATCGTGTTCCAAGAAGGGGATCAATGCAGCAGCCACCGATACAATCTGCCGCGGAGATACATCCATGAATTGCACCCGGTCTGGCGTGGACATGGTGAACTCGTTTTGATAACGACTGGACACCAACTCATCGATCAAGCGGCCTTTGGCATCTAAGGTCGCGTTGGCTTGGGCAATCAGGTAATTGCCCTCTTCAATTGCTGATAGATAGACGATTTCATCGGTGACCTTGCTATCGACAACCTTGCGATAGGGCGTTTCGAGAAAGCCGAACCGATTGGTACGTGCATAAACCGCCAGAGAGTTAATTAGACCAATATTCGGACCTTCCGGCGTTTCAATCGGACACACCCGACCGTAGTGCGTGGGGTGTACGTCACGAACTTCAAAACCAGCGCGCTCACGGGTCAAACCGCCCGGACCCAGTGCGGAAATACGGCGCTTGTGAGTCACTTCTGACAGGGGGTTGTTTTGATCCATGAACTGCGACAACTGACTGGAACCAAAAAACTCTTTGATGGCAGCTGACACGGGCTTAGCGTTGATCATCTCCTGCGGCATCAAGCCTTCGCTCTCAGCAACGCTCAGGCGCTCTTTGACAGCTCGCTCAACGCGCACAAGACCAATGCGGAATTGGTTTTCAGCCATCTCGCCAACACTGCGTACGCGGCGATTACCCAAATGATCGATATCGTCTACCTGGCCATTGCCATTACGAATATCAATCAAGGTTTTCAACACATCCAAGATATCTTCTTGGCACAGCACACCCTCGCCGGTCTCCTCATCACGACCCACTCGACGGTTGAATTTCATCCGACCTACCGCAGACAAATCGTAGCGATCAGCACTGAAGAATAAGTTATTGAACAAGGTCTCGGCGGCTTCACGGGTGGGCGGCTCACCGGGACGCATCATGCGATAAATCTCAACCTGCGCTTCCATTTGCGAACGCGTGGTGTCAATGGCCAGTGTCGTTGAAACGTAGGGTCCATTGTCCAGTTCATTGGTGTAAAGCGTCTGAAACTCTTTCAAGCCAATCGTCCGGAACTGATTGAGCAGCTCTTCAGTGATTTCGTCATTAGCATTGGCGATGATTTCACCACTATCGGTGTCAACCACAGTATGAGCCAGGTTTTTTCCAAGCAGGAACTCAGAGGGTACTTCCAGCGCTTTCAGATCCGCTTCTTCCATTTGACGCACGTGACGCGCGGTAATGCGCCGACCGGCCTCCACCAACATGTCATTGCCGATGCGGATATCGAACGCGGCAGTTTCGCCACGTAAGCGGGCAGGCACCAGATCCATCCGAAAGCCGCTTTTCAACACGCGGAAGTGGTTGGTTTCAAAGAAGGTGGAGAGAATCTCTTCCGCTTCCATGCCCAAGGCACGCAGCAAAATCGTCGCCGGCAACTTACGGCGGCGATCGATGCGCACGTAAATGGCGTCTTTAGGATCAAATTCAAAATCAAGCCAAGAGCCACGGTAGGGAATCACGCGGGCATTGAACAAAAGTTTGCCGGAACTGTGGGTCTTGCCTTTGTCATGATCAAAAAACACACCGGGTGAGCGGTGTAACTGAGAGACAATGACACGCTCAGTACCATTGATCACAAAGGTGCCATTGTCGGTCATCAGGGGCAGATCGCCCATGTAGACTTCTTGCTCCTTGATGTCTTTGACCGTGCGCGAGCCGGCGGGCGCTTCCTTGTCGTAAATTACTAGTCGGAGAGTGACACGCAGCGGCGCTGCATAGTTCAGGCCGCGCAGCTGACACTCTTTGACATCGAATACGGGGGTACCCAGGCGGTAGCTGACATAGTCTAGCTCTACATGACCTGAGTAACTGACGATGGGGAATACCGATTTGAATGCGGCATGCAGACCAATATCCTCGCGAGCATCATGCCCCTTAGACATCTGCAGGAATTGCCGGTAGGAATCGATTTGCGTAGCCAGCAAATAGGGGACTTCCAGAATTTGCGGACGTTTGCCGAAATCCTTGCGGATACGCTTTTTCTCGGTGTAGCTATATGCCATTGAGATTCCTCACACTCGAATCATCTTGCTGCTCAGGATGGATTCATCCTGAAAATAAGCGGAAAGAGGCCGGCGATGTTTCATCGCCAGCCCCCAAACCAACAGGGTCCGATGCAGTATCAAACGGGCCCGACCTGCGCCTTACTTCAATTCAACAGTGGCGCCGGCTTCTTCCAGTTCCTTCTTCATCTTCTCAGCTTCATCCTTGCTGACAGCTTCCTTAATGGTCGCTGGCGCGCCTTCGACCATGTCTTTGGCTTCTTTCAGGCCCAGACCGGTGACACCGCGAACCACTTTGATGACGCCCACTTTGTTGGCGCCGAAGCTGGTCATCACAACGTCAAACTCATCCTTGGCTTCAGCAGCGGCTTCACCGGCACCGCCAGCAGCGGCCACCGGAGCAGCAGCAACAGCCGCTGCAGCAGACACGCCAAACTTTTCTTCCATTGCAGAGATCAAGTCAACGATCTCCAGAACGGTCATATTGGAAATTGCTTCCAAAACATCTTCTTTATTCACAGCCATGATTAACTCCTGAGAGGGCTTGAAGCCCGATTCGGTTCAATATGTAAGATCAGCCGGCGGCTTGCTTTTGATCGCGAACGGCAGCCACGGTCCGAACGAACTTGCCAGGCACCTCGTTGAGCGTGCGGGCAAACTTGTCCAGCGGGGCCTTCATTACGGCCATAAGCATACTGATGGCCTGATCGCGGGTCGGCATAGAGGCCAGACGATCCAAATCGCCCGGACCTAATAACTTGCCACCCACGGAGACCAACTTGCACTCAAGCTGTTTGTGCTCTTTGGCGAAATCCTTCACCAGTCTGGCTGCAGCGCCGGGGTCTTCCTGGGAGAACGCTAAAATCAGCGGCCCCACAAAGCCCTCTTGCATGCAGGCAAACTCGGTTCCCTCAACCGCGCGACGGGCAAGGGTGTTTTTCACCACCCGCAGATAAACGCCGGACTGCCGCGCTTTTTCACGCAACTCCGTCATTTCACCCACGGTCAGACCACGGTATTCAGCAGCCACTGCTGAATAAGCCTGAGCGGCCACCGCAGCGACCTCAGAGACAATTGCTTTTTTGTCTTCGAGACGTAGTGCCACGGATTACCTACCTCCTGTTTGATGCCCAACCAAGGGTTTGGCATCGGGTAATGGCCAGAATAAAGCTCTGGCCGGTTCTCGGAGCACCCTCAACAGGACAAACCTGAATCGGGAACACCGTCTGCGCGGGCGAGGCGAACCTCATTAAGCCGTCTAGGACAGCGCCTGCGGTCTTGGACGGATGCCGGACACAGCCGGCAGTCCCACCCAAATACTTACAGTGACAAGCTTCCCTGATCCACGGGCACGCCAAGGCCCATCGTCGTGGAAAGCGTCACTTTCTTCATGTAGATACCCTTGGCAGCTGACGGCTTAGCCTTCATCAAATCAGCCAACAAGGCATTCAAATTTTCTTCCAACGCCTTGGCCTCAAAGCTGGCTTTGCCGATCGTGCAATGAATAATGCCCGCCTTGTCCGTGCGATAACGCACCTGACCGGCTTTAGCGTTTTTCACTGCAGTCGCGACATCTGGCGTCACCGTGCCTACCTTGGGGTTAGGCATCAGGCCACGAGGGCCGAGCACCTGACCTAACTGGCCAACCACGCGCATCGCATCGGGACTGGCGATGACCACATCAAAATCCATCTTGCCGGCTTTCACCTGTTCGGCCAAATCATCCATACCGATGATATCGGCACCTGCCTCTTTAGCAGCATCTGCGTTGGCGCCCTGAGTGAACACAGCAACCCGCACTGATTTGCCAGTTCCGTTGGGCAGCACCGTTGAGCCACGGACCACTTGATCGGATTTACGCGGATCGACGCCCAGATTAACACTGACGTCGACGGACTCGGCGAACTTGGCTGATGCCGTGTCTTTCACCAGCTGCAAGGCCTCAGGCAACGCGTAGAACTTACCCGGCTCAATTTTTTCACGAATGGCGCGCATCCGTTTGCTTAGCTTTGCCATGTTAAACGCCCTCCACATCCAAACCCATGGCACGAGCACTGCCGGCGATGGTGCGCACGGCGGCGTCCATGTCAGAGGCGGTCAGGTCAGGCCATTTGGTTTTGGCAATTTCTTCCATTTGCTCACGCGTCACCTTACCCACCTTGGTGGTATTGGGCGTAGCGGAACCCTTGGCAATCCCTACTGCTTTACGCAACAACACGGAAGCCGGGGGCGTTTTCTTGATGAACGTGAAGCTGCGATCCGAGTAAACAGTGATCACAACAGGAATCGGCAAGCCAGGCTCCATATCCTGGGTCTGCGCGTTAAACGCTTTGCAGAACTCCATAATATTCACCCCGCGCTGACCCAACGCTGGGCCAACCGGAGGGCTGGGATTTGCCTTTCCGGCAGGGACCTGAAGCTTGATATAAGCTTCGATTTTCTTAGCCATGCGAACAGCTCCTTAATGTGGGTGCAAGCGCCTCTCGGCTCCCCGTGATCAGGCCTTTTCTACCTGGTGAAACTCAAGTTCCACCGGTGTAGAACGACCGAAAATCTGTACCGCTACCAACAAACGGCTTTTGTCGTAGTTCACTTCTTCAACCACGCCATTGAAATCATTGAACGGGCCATCGGTGACTCGCACCACTTCACCCGCCTCAAACAAGACCTTGGGCCTGGGCTTTTCAGCACCTTCTTGCATACGCTGAAGGATTTTTTGGGCTTCTTTCTCGCTGATGGGGGCAGGACGGTCTGAGGTGCCACCGATAAATCCCAACACGCGCGGCACGCTCTTCACCAGATGCCATGTACCTTCACTCATTTCAATCTGCATGAGCACATAACCGGGAAAGAACTTGCGCTCGCTTTTGCGCTTCTGACCATCACGCATCTCCACGACTTCTTCGGTGGGCACCAAAATCTCACCAAAACTGTCTTCGAGACCTTTACGGGCAATATGATCTTCCAGGGATTTTTTCACCTGGTTCTCAAACCCCGAATAAACCTGAACAACGTACCAACGCAAAGCCATTTTCTAATCCCGGTTAGCGAATGAATTCGCGGATGGTCCAACCCAGCAGCATATCGATCAACCACAGGAAGATGGCCACCACAATTGTCGCCGCGAGCACAACCAAAGTGGATTGCAAGGTCTCCACCCGTGTTGGCCACACCATCTTGCGCACTTCAGTGCGGGATTCACCCAGAAACCCTGCCAGATTGCGGCCCATGCCCGTGGTGAAAATGATGCCAACAGCTACCGCCACAAAGGCCAGCAGACCCACTACACGCAGCAGCGTGGAGGCATCAGAAAACCAATAAAAGGTGAAGACACCGCCAACCAGCAGCGCTACAGCGACCACCAGTTTAGCGGTATCCAAACCACTTCCCACTACAATTTCGGTTTTACCTGCCATGGAATAAATTACGATCCAATTGCCACCGCGCAACACCGCGGATAATGGCAGGCCAGGAGGGACTTGAACCCCCAACCTGCGGTTTTGGAGACCGCTGCTCTGCCAATTGAGCTACTGGCCTAAACTCTTAATTACCTGATTACTCGATAATTTTCGCGACGACGCCGGCGCCTACGGTGCGACCGCCTTCACGAATCGCAAAACGCAAACCTTCTTCCATCGCAATCGGAGCAATCAGCGATACCGTCATCTTCACATTATCACCCGGCATCACCATCTCCACTCCAGACGGCAGATCACATGAACCCGTCACGTCCGTCGTACGGAAATAAAACTGCGGACGATAACCATTGAAAAACGGCGTGTGACGTCCACCCTCTTCCTTGGACAACACATACACTTCCGCCTCAAACTTGGTGTGCGGCGTAATCGATGCCGGCTTACACAACACCTGACCACGCTCCACCTCATCACGCTTGGTACCACGCAGCAATACACCCACGTTGTCACCCGCCTGACCCTGGTCCAGCAACTTACGGAACATCTCAACACCCGTCACCGTGGTCTTGATCGTGTCCTTAATACCCACAATCTCAATCTCATCACCCACTTTGACAATGCCGCGCTCCACTCGACCCGTCACCACCGTACCGCGACCAGAAATCGAAAACACATCTTCAACAGGCATCAAAAACGCACCGTCAATCGCACGCTCAGGCTCAGGAATCCAAGTGTCCAAAGCCTCAATCAGCTTCTCAATCGCCGGAACACCAATGTCAGAAGTATCACCTTCCAAGGCCTTCAGCGCAGAACCCACCACAATCGGCGTGTCATCACCCGGGAAATCATAGCTCGAGAGCAAATCACGAACTTCCATCTCCACCAGCTCCATCAACTCAGCATCATCAACCATATCCGCCTTGTTCAGGAACACCACAATGTAGGGAACACCCACCTGACGCGCCAACAAAATGTGCTCACGCGTCTGCGGCATCGGACCATCAGCTGCCGAACATACCAAAATCGCTCCGTCCATCTGCGCCGCACCCGTGATCATGTTCTTCACATAGTCAGCGTGTCCAGGACAGTCCACATGCGCATAGTGACGATTGTCAGACTCATACTCCACATGCGCCGTGGCAATCGTAATGCCGCGAGCACGCTCCTCAGGCGCATTGTCAATCTGATCGTAAGCTCGTGACTCACCACCAAACTTCTTCGCCTGAACCACCGTCAACGCCGCCGTCAACGTCGTCTTACCATGGTCAACATGACCAATCGTCCCCACATTCACATGCGGCTTGGTACGCTCAAATTTTTCCTTGGACATGCTCTAGCACTCCGCAATTGCTGTTTTAAAATGTGTCAAAAAAACCAAACTACTTACTGGAGCCCATGACCGGACTTGAACCGGTGACCTCTTCCTTACCAAGGAAGTGCTCTACCGACTGAGCTACATGGGCAAACCCTGGCGCATACTGCTGCCGATACTGCACTTTTTGTCTTTTGGAGCGGGTGATGGGAATCGAACCCACACCATCAGCTTGGAAGGCTGAGGTTCTACCATTGAACTACACCCGCCTAACTGCCCTAAGACCTGAAAATCTCATCTTTTCCAACACGCTACTCGCCTACCCAAACCCAAGCTGGACACGCCAAAATGGTGGAGGGGGAAGGATTCGAACCTTCGAAGGCTGAGCCAGCAGATTTACAGTCTGCCCCCTTTGACCGCTCGGGAACCCCTCCTAAAACGAAAGCCGCACATTATTCTTTATTGAACAAGGCACTGTCAACCGATTTTAAGGCTTTTATGCCGAGTCACTGGGAATCTGCTAGCATCTCGCACAATTGATAAGGCATTGAATTTTTCTTGGGGAGTTCTGGGGTGAAGGTTACTATTTACGGATCGGGTTATGTGGGCCTGGTCACCGGTGCCTGCTTGGCTGAAGTGGGCAATCAGGTGCTGTGTGTTGACGTTGACGCTGACAAGATTGATGCACTCAATCGCGGTGAAATCCCTATTCATGAACCCGGGCTAGACGAGCTCATTCATGCGAATATGAAATCGGGCCGCTTAGCCTTCAGCCTCGATGCCAAACAAGGCGTTGATCACGGCCTATTTCAATTTATTGCCGTGGGCACACCGCCAGATGAGGATGGCTCAGCCGACCTGCGTCATGTGCTAACGGTCGCACGATCGATAGCCGAACACATGACTGACTACCGGATCATCGTCAATAAAAGCACGGTGCCCGTTGGTACCGCCGATGCGGTGCGGGACGCAGTCCAAAATGGTCTTACCGAACGCGCCAGCCAGGGAGATTTCGACGTTGTCTCCAACCCCGAATTCCTCAAAGAAGGCGCTGCCATCGAGGATTTTATGAAGCCCGACCGGGTGGTGGTGGGTACGGACAACCCTCGCACCGGGGAGCTCATGCGTGCTCTGTACGCCCCCTTCAACCGCAACCATGACCGCGTCATGCTCATGGATATCCGCTCCGCCGAGCTGACCAAATATGCGGCCAATGCCATGTTGGCGACCAAGATTAGCTTTATGAACGAACTGGCCAATCTGGCAGAACATTTGGATGCCGACATTGAAGAGGTACGCCGCGGCATCGGCGCTGACCCACGCATTGGTTATCATTTCATCTACCCGGGGTGCGGCTACGGCGGATCCTGTTTTCCCAAGGATGTAAAAGCCTTAGAGCGTACGGCTCGACAAGTGGGATTTAATGCCGAGCTATTGGGTGCCGTCGAAGCCGTTAACGAGCGCCAAAAAGACGTTTTGTTCAGCAAAATCCATCATCATTTCGACGGTCAGCTCTCGGGCAGAACCGTCGCTTTATGGGGTCTGGCATTCAAACCCAACACCGATGACATGCGTGAGGCCTCCAGTCGCAAGCTGATGGAGGCGCTGTGGCAGGCCGGAGCGAAAGTGAGAGCCTATGACCCGGTAGCCATGGATGAGTGCCGTCGCATCTATGGCGATCATCCGGCACTCGAACTGTGCGAAACCCACGAACACGCCCTGCAAGACGCTGACGCCCTGGCGATTGTCACGGAGTGGAATGTCTTTCGCAGCCCGGATTTTGAGTCCCTGCGTCAGCATCTAAAACAGCCAGTGATTTTCGATGGCCGCAATCTTTATGACCCTGAGATGCTCGATAAAAGTGGCTTTAGCTATTACGGTATCGGCCGCGGGAAAAACGCAACAAGCTAGGAAGCCTCTGCCTCATGCAGTGAATACTCGTGGCTAATTTCTGCGGTTTTGCCCAACATAATCGAGGCAGAGCAGTATTTTTCTGCCGATAGGCTAACGGCTCGTGCCACTTGTTTTTCATTGAGGTTACGCCCCACCACCCGATAATGAATATGGATTCGGGTGAACACTTTGGGGTCAGTCTCGGCGCGCTCAGCCTCGATGGAAAGCTGGCAATCGGTCACCTCTTGGCGTGATTTACGCAGGATCTGCACCACATCAAAGGCGGTGCAGCCACCCAAGCCAAGGAGCAAGAGCTCCATGGGCCGCGCTCCTCGATTCTGTCCACCGAAATCCGGTGGGCCATCCATGATAACGGTATGGCCGCTGCTCGCCTCGCCAGCAAAAGCGCATTCACCCAACCAATTAATTTTTGCTTTCATATGCTTACTCCTTGCAAGCGGCAAACAACGGCCTAGCCGAGGCTGCGCGATGCGATTTCATAAAGATCACGAGACACAGATGGCTGCGCAAGAATACGCTGCAATGCCTGCTGCTGGCCATTTTGACGAACGGCATCAAACCGCCGCCAGCGGGAGAAACAGCCTGCCAAACGCGCGGCGATCTGGGGGTTGATGGCATCAAGCTCGAGAATAAGCTCCGCCATGAACGCATAGGCCTGGCCATCGATGGCGTGAAAACCCAGCGGATTGGCCATAGTAAAACTCCCCAGTACCGCGCGCACTCGATTGGGATTGCGCAGGGAAAACCCTGGATGCCGCATTAAATCCTGCACCCGCTCCAATGAGTCGGGCCAGGGCGCCATTGCTTGCAGCGAAAACCACTTATCCAGCACCAGCGGCTGGTCTTTCCAGCGCTGCTCAAAATCTCCCAAACACTGGTGAATCACCTCCCCAGGCTGGGCTATCAAGGCACGCAAAGCGCCCATCGTGTGGGTCATGTCGGGGGCGTGATGATAATGCTGCAGCGCCCGATCTTGGGCTTCGGACTCACCGCTGGCACATAAATAGGTCAGACACAGATTGTGGAGACGCCGCTGCCCCAATGCTAGGGCATCAAAGCCAGCAATCCCTTGGGTTTTTTCATAGATTTCGACCATTGTGGAAAAACATTGCTGACCCAGTTGCTGCATTAGAGTGCAGCGCGCCATATGCACCGCCTCCACATCGATAGTGCTGAGTTGATCCCCGAGGTATGACTCACTGGGCAGGGTCATGGTCTCGGCCACGAGCGCTGGATGACTCTGAGCATCCTTGAGCAATGCCGCGAATGCCTGACTAAAGCGCGGATCCAACAACAACTGTCGATCATTCTGGCAATCAGCCACCCAAGCCAACAGGATATTGAGGGCAAATCGTTGCCCGGCCTCCCAGCGACTAAAAGCATCATCTTCATGCTGCATTAAGAAAGCCAGAGTCTCCGGGCGGTGCTGATCACGGACGATGACGGGTGCTGAAAAACCACGCAGGAGAGAGAGCACTGGCGGCTCATGAACATCCTTAAACACAAAGGTCTGTTGCTGCTCCGTGAGCTCGAGTGTTGTCTCAATAGCCGCATCAGCGCCGCAAGGGATTTTCTCGCCGCTCGCAGCAAATAACGCCACAGACACGGGAATATGCAAGGGCATTTTTACGTCCTGCCCCGGCGTGGATGGACAGTGTTGACGCAGGCTGAGATGGTATTCCGACGCGCTGTCATCAAAGCCCTCTTGAATTTCCAATACCGGCGTTCCTGCTTGATCGTACCAGCGCCGGAAGAGGCTTAGATCGCGGCCGCTGGCATCCTCGAGCGCTTTGACAAAATCATCGGTGGTCACGGCCTGGCCATCATGACGGTCAAAGTACAAATCCAGCCCCCGTCGAAACAGGCTTGCCCCCAGCAAGGTTTGCAGCATACGCACCACCTCAGCGCCTTTTTCATAGATCGTCATGGTGTAGAAATTATTGATCTCCAGATAGCTCTGAGGGCGCACGGGATGCGACATAGGGCCGGCATCTTCGGGAAATTGCAGATTGCGCAGGCGCTGTACGTCTTGGATGCGCTTTACCCCAGGCAAGGTTTGGTCGGCGGTAAACTCTTGGTCGCGAAAAACGGTTAAGCCCTCCTTCAAAGAGAGCTGGAACCAATCCCGGCAGGTGACGCGATTGCCTGACCAATTATGAAAATATTCATGGGCGATGATGCTCTCAATCATGATGAAATCATCATCTGTGGCGGTTTGTGGGCTGGCTAAAACACATTTGGAATTGAAAATATTCAGGCCCTTATTTTCCATCGCGCCCATGTTGAAGTCGTCCACGGCGACGATCATAAAAATATCCAGATCGTATTCACGTCCAAAAGCCTGTTCGTCCCAGCGCATGGATTTTTTCAGCGCCTGCATGGCAAAGCTGCATTGATCCAAATTGTGGGCCTGAACATAGAGCCGCAAATCCACAGTGCGACCTGAAGCAGTGACGAATTGATCGCTGTGGCAGGCCAGATCACCCGCGACTAAAGCAAACAGATAACTGGGTTTAGGAAATGGGTCGTGCCAATGGGCAAAATGCCGGCCATTATCGAGCTCACCCTGAGCGACCGGATTGCCATTGGAGAGCAAAACGGGATAGCGCTTCTCATCGGCTTCGATACGCACATCATAAACACTCAATACGTCGGGCCGGTCGGGAAAGTAGGTGATGCGGCGAAAGCCTTCGGCCTCGCATTGGGTACAAAAATGACCCTCAGATATATACAGCCCGGAAAGCGCCGTATTGCGCTTAGGATGAATACGCGTGACGATCTCCAACTCACAGCTCTCGTCTAGATCGCGAATCACCAAGCCATCCTTGGTTAATTCATAATATTGCGAATCAAGCGGCTCTCCGTTCTGAGACAAAGATTCCAAAACCAATTCTTCGCCGAACAGCACCAAGTCCCGCTGCGGATGGCCATCCACGTGTTCGACACACAGCATCGCAGTGACGCGCGTCTCCTCAGGCTCCAGTTCAAAGCACAATGAGACTTTGGGCACCCGCCAGGCCGGAGAAGTGTAATCGGTTAAATGGGTGGATTTTGGAGCGGGATCTTTCATAATGGCAAGCATTCCACTTAGGTATTGATTGGTCAAACAAATATGAGCATCTCAGATCAGATCACTCGCAAGCTCGAGCAGCACTTCACTTTGGATCATCTAGAAGTGCTGAATGAAAGCGACAGTCACAATGTGCCTCGGGGGTCAGAATCGCATTTTCGCATCACGGTAGTCAGTGAGATCTTCGAGGGCATGAAGCGTTTAGATCGGCATCGACAGATCAATGGTCTATTGGCCGATGAGCTGGCGGGTCCCGTGCATGCACTCGCGCTGCATCCCTACTCGCCCAAAGAGTGGATTGAGCGAGGCGGGCGCATTAAAGAGTCGCCCGCCTGTCTCGGTGGCGGAGCCAAAGATCACTGATCGGGTGCTCGACACTCATTAAAGAAATCGTAGTGCTCAAGCGCCTCAACAATACCCCCAGCATAGTTGGCCTTGGCAAAATGGACGCGCTTGTAGCCTCTCAAGCGCTCTAACTCTGGGGCATGATTACCGACAACCACACCCAGCGTACGCCCTCTGAGCATATCCTCGTCATTACCCGAGTCCCCAGCCACCAATACCCGTTCCAGCTCGATACCCCACTTGTCAGCGAAATAGCGCACTGCGAAGCCTTTAGAGGCGCGCAGCGGCAATAGATCTAAAAAGCGGTCATGGGAATAAATAAGATTCGCCTGTAGATCTTGCTGGCGCAGCAAGCGTTCTATCTCGCGCAAACCTGGCGCATAGGTGGGATCGACGAAGAAACTGATTTTGTGGCGGCGCTGATCCTCCTCGGGCTGCAAGTCAATCCCGGGCAACTCGAGGATAGCCTCACGCAAAGCCTCGGGCCGCCATCGGTAGTTAATATGGGTCATCCAGCCCGGATCTTCGGTCATCTCCGCAGCGTAGTGAATCTCTGCGCCCACCGAGGTTATCATCAGGTCAGGCGTGGGCACACCCCACTCTTTGAGAATCTGCACCGCTGAATCAAGACGTCGGCCGGTGGCAATGCCAAAAGCGATGCCGCTGCCTCGGGAACGCAACTCATTTAACAACCGTTTCAGCCCCTGGCGATCACCCAATAAGGTATTGTCGATATCGGTGATCAAGGCGCGGTCGGCCCGAACCAGCTTGCCGGACAGCTTACGCTGACCACGTCGCACACGGCGGGCTTCCGCCCCTAGAGGCTTGATCTTGCGAACATAAGTATCAGCATGCCCGCGCCAAGAGTAATGTTTGCGTACACCCTTAAGACCTGCTGTCGATAGCGCTTTCCAGCGTTTATCATCGGCCAATATTTGATAGATCGCCTCACTCATGGCCTTGCTGTCCAACGGGTCAACTAAGACACCATTTTGGCAATGGCGCAGAATATCCTTGGGCCCCCCATCAGCTGTCGCCACAAACGGCGCACCGCTGGCGCCCGCCTCAATCAGCGTCAAGCCAAAGGGCTCCGTGAGTGCCGGGTTCACAAACACCCCCCGGGTGTGGGTCACCAGCCGATACAAATCGGGCACGTCATCGGCTGCATGATGTTTGGGGTAAGCCACCTGCCCATGCAGATCGTAGTCATCGATGAGCATAAAAACTTCAGTCAGAACTTTGCGGGCGCCACGATCTAGGCTGCGCACTGAATCGCGGTTACCAGCCACGATCACTAGGTTGGCCAACTCGCGCAGCCCGCCATGCTCAGCAAAGGCACGCACCAGTGTCGGAATATTCTTGCGCTCATCCGGGCGAGATAAAGCCATGACTATCGGACGCTGGGGATGGCGCAGAAAACGCTTGAGTTCGGCGGCAATGGGCGGCTGACGCCAACGGCTGGGCGGCGGATGAAAGCGTTCAAGATCAGTCCCGGGCGGAATCACTTCCATCCGTTCTGGGCGGTAGTGGTCATAGAGCGCATACTGTGATTCCACTTCCTGCTGCGTGCTGGCGATCACTCTATAGGCATTGAGCAGTGTTTCCTCCTCAGCATCTATGCGCTGGGCCATGTTGTAACGCGATTCAATATCCCGTTCGGAAGCCCCTTTCTCCATCAGCCTTTGTTGTTTCACACGCCCCAGTGAGTGACCGGTTTGGACCAGTGGCGCGCCCAATAAGTTGGCAATGCGCACTGCGGCATAACCGGCATCGGCATAATGGCCATGAACCACATCGGGCCTGAGACCCACATGGCGGATATGCTTGATGGCGTTGTCAGCAAAGCAATCCAAATGGGGCCAGAGGCGCTCCTTGCGCAGGTAGCGCTTAGGACCGCAATCGAGGCGAATGACCCGCACACCCTCTGCTAGTGTCTCCTCCGCCTGGGCATAAGCAGGGTCAACCCGCTGATCATCGATCCGCCGCGTCAGCAAATCAACGCGACCCACTTCGGGATGGGCTCCCAAAGCCCTTGCCAGCTCGACCACATACTTGATCTGACCGCCAGTATCAGCATCCCTGCCCAATTCCAAATCACTGCCGCGTATCAGTCCGTGAACGCTGACGAGCACGATATAAAGACCTTCACCGCGACTGGCTTTTCGCTGAGTGCGCTTCATTTCCTCTGCTTGCCCGACTTGACGTCAGACGGTTTGGATCGGATATTCATTCACAAGAACCGACTTACATCATACCCCAGCAGTACTTAACTGGCATCTTGAGGACTTTCCATGCCTGAGAAGACAGAACGCAGCGAGTCACAATGGCGCGAGCAGCTCTCGCCCGAGACCTACCGCATCACCAGAGAGGCAGGCACCGAGCCGGCCTTCACCGGCCGCTATCATGATCATAAAGCAGATGGCATTTATGCTTGCGTGTGCTGCGGCGCACCGCTGTTTGATAGTGCGCATAAATACGACTCAGGCAGCGGCTGGCCCAGTTACTGGCAAGCATGCGCCAGCGACGCAGTCACAGAGCATGAGGACAACAGTCTCTGGATGCGCCGAACCGAGGTGTGTTGTGCGCGTTGCGATGCCCACTTAGGCCATGTGTTTCCTGATGGCCCGCGGCCTACTGGGCTACGCTATTGCATTAACTCTGCGTCCCTGACCTTCCAGCCACGGGATCAACAGACGTAGTGACCCTAGCCTCGACCATGGGGCGCATAAAAATCGATCAGCGGACCCTTAGGCACAATCCCGGTGGGATTTATACTGTCATGACTCGCGTAATAGTGCGTTTTGATCTGCTGCATATTCACTGTCTCAGCAATGCCCGGCACCTGGTATAAATCACGCGTGTAAGCCCACAGATTGGGGTAATCAACAATGCGCCTTTGATTGCATTTAAAGTGCCCAAAATACACGGCATCAAAGCGCACCAACGTGGTAAACAGCCGCCAGTCCGACTCTGTCACAACATCTCCGGCAAGATAACGCCGCTGCGCAAGCAAATCTTCTAACCAATCCAGCGAAGCAAACAAGGCATCAAATGCTCGCTCATAAGCCTCCTGTGTCGTCGCAAAACCTGACCGATAGACGCCATTATTCACGCTCTCATAGATTCGCGCGTTAATGCGATCGATCTCTTCACGCAAAGCCAGCGGGTAATAGTCCTGTTGATTGCCGGTCAAATCATCAAAAGCACTATTGAACATGCGAATAATTTCTGAGGACTCGTTATTGACGATCGTCTGCGTCTTTTTGTCCCAGAGCACGGGTACCGTAATGATCCCAGTGTAGTCGGGCTGGGCTAATGTGTAAGCCTGATGCAAATACCCGAAACCATTGATGTGATCTTCGGTACTGCCGGGATAGGCATGGAAACTCCACCCCTGCTCTAACATGAAGGGATTGACCACAGATACCGAAATCAAATCATCAAGGCCCTTGAGGCATCGAAAAATCAGAGTTCGATGCGCCCACGGGCAGGCCAAACAAACGTATAAGTGATAACGACCGGCTTCGGCTGTAAAGCCTGAGTCACCGGTGGGACCCGCTGCACCATCGGCAGTGATCCAGGATCGAAACTGAGAATCCTGGCGGATAAATTCGCCGTCTTCAGTCTCTTCTTCCAACCATCCAGGCCGCAACTCACCGTTAATCAATAAACTCATGACAATCTCTTACTCCATCCCAAATACGCGTCTCAACGCTGTTCAGCGTAATGCCGAAGAAAGGCAGCGAAATCTTCTTTATCACTGGCTTCAATCTGAGCCTGCTTAAGCAGTGAGTCTGTGGCCAGCGCCTCAAGTTCAACTTCACGCTCACGGCTTAAATGCCGCTGTTCGAACCAATCGGCATGTTCCAAGGAAATGCGCTTAGCGAAGCGATGAAAGCCCTCCTCTTGATCGGCCATTTCACCCAACATGCGCGCCGAAGGCGTCAACGAGGCATCAGCTAGCTTGTACTGTTGCGCCTGCAAAGCCATGGAATAAGTCGATGTTGGCAGTGATACATCCAGCGCTGCGGCCAAGGGGCCCATCGCCTGCAATAGCTCAGCGGCCCACTCGCGCAAACCAATTTGTTCACCTTTGCGCAGCAGCGCAAGCTTTGGATCACGACCCCTGTGGGCTGTGGCACTTTGGTTATGATCGATGGCCAAGCGCTCTAATTCGTCGATGCGTGGACTGTCGCATAGCAAGGCAAAAATCATCAGCAGCTCCAGAAAATGGAGTTGTGACCGGTCCAAACCCGTTGGCTCAAACGGATTCACATCCAAGGAACGCAGTTCCACATAAGCCACGCCGCCACGCTTTAAGGCCAGAGTGGGTTTCTCAACACCCTGAGTTAAAGGTTTGGGGCGCACGGTGCTGTAGTATTCATTTTCGATTTGCAGAACATTGGCATTTAACTGCCGATAGTCACCCTCGACCAAAACCCCGATTTTTTCATACTGACTAGAGGGGGTATTAATGGCCCACTCGAGGCTTTTTACATAGCTGTCTAAACCGTCGTAATTGGCTTTGATACCGGTTTCCTCTTCCTTACGATTCTGGTAACCGATATCACCCATACGCAAGCTGGTGGCGTAAGGCTCGTAGTATGTCCCTTCATCAAACTCTGCCAATGTAGTGGGCTTGCCGCCAAGAAAAGTGCGGCATACTGCTGGCGATGCGCCAAATAAGTAAGGCACCAACCAACCCAGTCGCTGCAAATTTCGAATCATGCCGAAATAGGCTTCATCGCGGCACTGACGCAGGGACTGCCCCGGAGCAAATAACTCCTGCCAGGAAGTCCAGAAGCTCTCACCCATGGAGAAATTGAAGTGGCAACCCGAAATTACTTGCATGATGCGTCCATAACGATGCCCCAAGCCACGTCGATAGACGGTTTTCATTCGCCCCAAGTTAGAGGAGCCATAATGAGCTATCGGGATGCCCTGCTCGCCCTCCAGCACACACGGCATGCTGGCTGCCCACAAAATCTCTTCATCTAGGCGCTGATAGGTGAAGCTGTGCAAATCCTCCAAAAACTCCATTGCCTCAGAAATCCCATCACAGGGCGGCGTTATGAATTCCAATAGCGCCTCTGAGTAGTCCGTAGTGATGTTTGGGTGGGTTAATGCTGAGCCCAAAGCTGCAGGATGCGGCGTTTTGGCAATCATCCCCTCAGCATTAACGCGCAGCGCTTCCTTCTCTAAGCCAACGCGTCGGTCACTCAGACTGTGTTGGCGATTGGCATCGATGATGGCCTGCAAACGCTGTTGAAAAAGGGAATACAAGAGCGGGGGTTCCTTGACTGAATACTTTAACGCGGACTGACAAGAATACTTCATGCAGCCCCTAGATAGGAAAATGACATCATGACAGTACGGCGCTGCATGCTCATAATGGGCGCTTTCATCTGTTGCTAATAGACTTTAAAAGGATCGTCGGACCACGCGATGACACTGCCTTCCACAACGGGCGCGGACGAGCCGCGTTTTGAAGTTAGCCTCAACGGCACCAAAATCACCCTCTTGGGAACCGCTCATGTATCACGGGTGTCCGCTCAAGTGGTGCATGATCTGCTGGCCAGCGGCGAGTTTGATGCCGTAGCCGTGGAATTGTGTCCCAGTCGACATCAGGCCATTGTTGATCCCGATGCTTTGTCACGCATGAATCTGTTTGCGGTATTGCGTCAAGGCATGGCTCCCATGGTTGCCGCCAGCCTCGCGCTGGGTGCCTATCAGCAACGACTGGCCGAACAATTCGGCATCGAACCCGGTGCGGAAATGCGCGCGGCGATCAATCAAGCGCAAGCGGCGCACCTACCGGTCTTACTGATTGATCGCGAGGTTGGGGTCACCCTAAAACGCTGTTATCGCAATGTCCCTTGGTGGCAGCGCATGGGCTTATTTGGGGGATTATTGGCGAGCGTTGTCTCCCGCGAGAAAATCAGCGAAGAGGAAATCGAGCGGCTCAAATCAGGAGACATACTGGAATCCAGCTTTAATGAGTTTGCCGCGGAATCTGGCTCTTTGTATGAGCCCTTAATCAATGAACGAGACGCCTATATGGCGGCGCGTCTGCGTCAGGAAGCCACAAATAACGATTATCAGCATATTCTGGCTGTTGTCGGGGCCGGGCATTTGGCCGGTTTGCGTGACACACTCACTGCTGAGTCCGCTGAACCACCGGCTCAGACTCTCGAACGTCTGGATCAACTACCCCCACCCACACGCTGGCTCAAATTCATCCCTTGGGTGATTGTGGCGCTGATTCTCACGGGTTTTGCTATCGGCTTTTCACGCAATCCGGACCTTGGCTGGCAATTGGTGGCTGACTGGGTGTTGATTAACGGGAGTTTGGCGGGACTTGGCGCTATTATTGCGGCAGCACACCCACTGACCGTGGTCATCGCTGCCTTAGCCGCGCCGCTCACCTCGCTAAACCCCACTATTGGAGTGGGGTTTGTGGCGGCCGGCGCTGAAGCATGGCTGCGCAAGCCTACTGTCGGCGATTTCTCGACACTGCGGCATGACACTGCGCATTTGGGCGGTTGGTGGAAGAACCGCATCTCCCGAGTGCTACTGGTTTTTATTCTGACGACGCTAGGATCAGCCATCGGCACTTATGCCGCTGGATTTCGTATCGCGGAACGTCTATTGGGCAGCTGATTAGTTACGAAAAATAACACCTACACCGATACTGATGCGCGGTCGACTGGCTGGCATCTGTGCTTCCACTGGCCATAGGTATGGAGCTTGGGTAGACACGACGGGAAACTGATAAGAAGCCTGACCCACGCGCCCCGGCAACAACTCAATGAGCTCTCCAAGCACCGTGACCTCACGCCCGGGGGCGTAATCAGCACTCTCCAGATAACCCGGAACCCGAACAATAAACCGCCCTTGGGCTGCTTTTCGTAAATCCGGCCGCTGATTCTGGCGTAACGGATAAGACAGCACTTCGAGCTCGGTGTACTCACTCAAATTCTCAATGCTGATAATAACCCCCGCCCAAATGACTTGCGATGAGATCCATGGGTCCGAGTCACTGGCTACCATGGCGGGCGTGACCTCAGAATCCATAGAAGCGCCCTCGAATCTTGGACCACTGGCGCAGGCAGTTAAGAGGAGCGTTAGCAACAAAACCAGCATGAGGAGTAATAGACGGGACATCAGTAATAGGGCCAGGGACGCGGATGAAAACGATACCAAGGATCATAAAACGGACCATAGTATCCTGGGAAATAAGGCCAAGGCTCATGCCTCAATGGCACAGGCTCAGGCCAGAGATAGACGGTATCGGCCGCCACCACAGCGAAGTCATAGGCCATCTTTCCGATTTGGCCCGCTTGAATATCTTGGATCTTTCCATGAACGGTCAGCTCGCGCCCAGCCGCATAGACAACCGGATCCAGAAAAGCCGGGACCAGTGCAACAAAGCGTCCGGAACTGCGATCGGTCTCCAAGGGGCGCCCACCTCTTGTGAGTGGCCGATAAACCAGTTCGACACGCGTGGCGTCGCTTAGATTTTCGGTTTTAACAATAATACCGCCCCAACGGACAGCCTCGCCCTGAAAACGCTTGCCGTCAGCGCGCACCTCCTCCAAGCTCAGATCGGGCTCAGGAGCCTGGCGCACTTTTTCTGGCGTGGTACTCGCACAGCCTGCCAGAACACTGATCAATGCCAACAGCGCAATGCCTATCGCGATCGGTCTCATATTCATCCCACCACAAGGCTCCTCTGTATTCGTAGACCATAAACCGGCCAGCAAATTCCTTGCAGGTCGGCGGCGCAATCTTCATCATTTCAACCAAACCCTTTTTTCGGAGTATGACAGCATGACCCAAACCATTCTCATCACGGGCGCCAACCGCGGCATTGGTTTGGAAATGGTGCGCCAATTTGCTGATACAGACAGCCAAGTTTTGGCCACTTGTCGTGCACCCGATGAGGCACGAGACTTGCAACAGCTAGCCTCCTGGCATCCAGAGCGGATCACAGTGTATCCCTTGGACATCACCTCCTCTGTGAGCATCGCCGCATTAAAAGAAAGTATCGGCGACTTACCTTTGGACATCCTGATCAATAATGCCGGCTCCTACGGACCCACCAAGCCTTTCGGACAAACCGACCCGGAAGCTTGGATGAACACCTTAAGAACCAATTGCATTGGCCCCTTACAAATGATGGAGATATTTGCCAGTAACGTGGCTGCCGGCTCGGGCAAGCTGATGGTCAACCTCTCTAGCAAGATGGGCAGCATGACAGACAACAGTTCGGGTGGCGTTTATATCTATCGCTCCAGCAAAGCCGCGCTAAACGCGGTGGTTGTGAGCGCCGCACATGACTTACTGCAACAAGGAATTATTGTGGTGGCCATGCATCCGGGGTGGGTACTAACCGACATGGGCGGCCCGGGAGCCGAAATGACGGTGACCGAGAGCGTCATGGCCATGCGCCGCCTGATGGATGATTTCAAGCTGTCAGACAGCGGCCGCTTCATCGATATTAACGGCGCAGACATTCCTTGGTAGGCCAAGGCTTCTGTTTATTTCCACTTCACCGAATAAAGATCGAGTCGGCGATCACGTAGGTTGCGCACGCTACCCTGGCGGCGCAGCTTCTTGAGATTCTCCAAATCCAGGTCACAAATCAGGGTCATCTCGGTATTGGGCGTGGCTTCGGCAGCCACAGCATCATGAGGAAAGGCAAAGTCTGAGGGGGTGAATACCGCCGCTTGAGAATATTGCATATCCATGTTTTCGATGCGCGGCAAGTTCCCCACGCTGCCCGAGATGACTACATAACACTCGTTTTCGATGGCCCTAGCCTGCGCACAACGCCGCACCCGTAGGTAAGCGTTTTTGGTATCAGTCCAAAACGGCACAAAGAGTATTTGCAGTCCCTGATCAGCCAGGATGCGAGGTAATTCAGGAAACTCGACGTCATAACAAATCAAGATACCGACCTTGCCAAAGTCGGTATCAAAAACACGCAACTCATTGCCGCCTTGAAGGCCCCAATAAGCGCTTTCATCTGGCGTGATATGCAACTTGTACTGGCGTTCCCAGCTTCCATCGCGACGGCATAGGTAAGACACATTACGCAGCACCCCGTCCTCATATTCGGGCATGCTGCCGGCGATGATATTGATGTTATAGGCCAGCGCTAAGCGCTGCATTTCTGCGCGCAAAGGCTCGGTGAATTCCGCCATATGGCGCACAGCCTCGGCTGGATTATCTTGATTGAACTGACCCATGAGGGGTCCGTTGAAAAACTCTGGAAATAAGATGACATCCGACTGATAGCCTGAGACAGCATCAACAAAGTATTCCACCTGCTGTAGCAAATCATCGACCGATGCCATGGGCCGCATTTGCCATTGCACAGCGCCAACGCGCACGACGGTTTTGGCAGCATCAATGAGGTTTTCTTCCTCCTCCTCATAGTTGATGTTGATCCACTCCAGCAACACGGCATACTCGGAAGAAGCCTCATCTCCCGGCAAGTAGTTGCGCAAAATTCGCCTAACATGAAACCCATTGGCCAACTGAAAAGTCAGCACCGTATCGTTTAATTCGTGCAACTGGACCTGTTCGACGTATTGGCGCGGGGTTAGCTCATCTTGATATTCGTGGTAACCGGGGATACGCCCACCGACGACGATGGCGCGCAGGTTTAGGTTCTCACACAAAGCTTTGCGGGCATCATATAGACGCCGACCCAGGCGTAGACCTCGATAGTCCGGATCGACAAAAATATCAGCGCCATACAGCGTGTCGCCCTTGGCATCATGGGTGGTAAAAAAACCCTTGCCAGTGATATCCCAGTACTTATGGCGATCGCCCCAACGCCGATAATCGACGATTAAACTCATGGCGGCAGCCACTACCCGGCCATTGTCCTCAATACAAATCTGCCCCTCAGGGAAGCGCTTGAGCTGAGCCTTGTACTGTTCGCGGCTCCAGGGCCCATCAACATCTTGATAAACCCGGCGGGTAATCCGATGAATGTGCTCGTAGTCATCCAAGCGCAGATTGCGCAGGACCAGATGATGCACATCTTCAGATATCTCTGCGGAGTCAGTCATACCCATACATCCTAATCGGGGTCGTACCCCAAATTGGGAGCGAGCCAACGCTCGGCCTGTTCCAAGGGCATGTCCTTGCGGCGCGCATACTGCTCGACCTGGTCGCGATTTATTTTGCCCACGCCGAAGTAGCGTGACTCCGGGTGGGAAAAATAAAACCCAGAGACTGATGATGCGGGTGACATTGCATAGCTATCCGTCAGGGTCATATCGGCGTGCGTCACGGGGTCAATCAAAGTCCACAGCAATCCTTTTTCCGTATGCTCGGGGCAGGCGGGATAGCCTGGTGCCGGACGAATACCTAGGTAGCGCTCATCAATGAGATCCTCATTACTGAGTGTTTCATCGGCAGCATAACCCCAGAATTCGCGACGCACCCGCTCGTGCATGTGCTCAGCGAAGGCCTCAGCCAGACGATCTGCCAGCGCTTTTATCATGATGGCTGAGTAATCGTCATGGGCTGCTTCAAAGCGAGCCACATGCTCATCCAGCCCAATACCGGCTGTAACGGCAAACCCGCCGAGATAGTCCTCGCGGCCGAGTTCCAGCGGGGCAATGAAGTCCGCTAAACACATATTGGGTGCCTGACGAGGCTTTCTCACCTGTTGACGCAAATGATGCAAGCGCATCAAAGGCTCTGTGCCAGCGGCATCATGATACAACTGAATATCATCATGATCGACGCAGCGTGCCGGGAAAAACCCAAGCACCGCTTTGGCGGTTAGCCAGCGCTCAGCAATGATGGTGCGCAGCATGGGCTGAGCCTCAGCGAATAAGGTGCGTGCTTCCTCACCGACGATTTCATCATCCAAGATGCGAGGATATGATCCATGTAAATCCCAAGCTCGGAAAAAGGGAGTCCAGTCGATGTAGTCCACCAGCAATTGCAACGGATAATCATCAAAGCACAAGAGCGCGCTGTCTGACCCATTGGGGCGGAGCACTTTTGGTGCCGGGCCGCCAAGATCCATGCCTTTTTGAGCATCTAACACTGCGGGTCGGGGTGGTTGGTACTCCTGCCAATTCACTGGCGTAGCGTTGGCTCGAGCGTCTTCCAAGCTTAACCAATCCTGTTTTTTCTGCCGCGCATGATGGTTGGTTCGCACATCCTCATATTCAGCGCGTATTTTTTCCACATAAGGCCCACGCAACTCGGGACTCACCAGACTTTGTGCCACGCCCACAGCGCGTGAGGCGTCTTTTACCCAGACGGTTGGACCTTTGTAATTTGGGGCGATTTTAACCGCGGTATGGGCGCGCGAGGTGGTGGCGCCGCCAATTAGCAAAGGAATGCTCATATCCAGGCGCTGCATTTCTGATGCCATATGCGCCATCTCTTCAAGCGAAGGTGTGATCAGGCCAGATAAGCCAATGACATCCACCTGATGCTCATTGGCCTTTTCTAAAATCACTGGCGCGGGCACCATCACGCCCAAATCAATGACCTCGAAGTTATTGCATTGCAGAACCACACCGACGATGTTTTTACCGATGTCATGCACATCGCCTTTGACCGTCGCCATGAGGATGCGGCCGTTATTCTTACTGTCATCGGTTTTTTCAGCTTCGATATAGGGAATCAGGTGGGCCACGGCTTTTTTCATCACCCGCGCCGATTTCACCACCTGAGGCAGGAACATCTTACCCTCCCCAAACAAGTCGCCGACAAAATTCATGCCGTCCATCAGCGGACCTTCAATCACCTGAATTGGCCGCTCAAAGCTCAGGCGCGCTTCCTCGGTGTCTTCTACGACATAGGCATCAATGCCTTTGACCAAGGCATGCTCTAGACGTTTGGCTACGGGCAACTCACGCCAAGCTAAATCTTCCTTACGCACCTCGCCTTCCTGACCCCGATAGCGCTCGGCGATATCTAATAAGCGCTCAGTGGCATCATCTCGACGATTGAGAACGACATCCTCGACCCGCTCGCGCAAATCCTCATCGATATTGTCATAGACCACCAATTGCCCGGCATTGACAATGCCCATGTCCATACCGGCACGAATGGCGTGATACAAGAATACTGAGTGAATGGCCTCGCGTACCGGATTATTGCCGCGAAATGAGAAAGAGACGTTGGAGACTCCACCGGAAATCAGGGCATGCGGCAGCTGCTGCTTAATTGCCCGAGTTGCTTCGATGAAGTCGACGCCATAGTTGTTGTGTTCTTCAATACCAGTGGCGATAGCAAAGATATTGGGATCGAAAATAATGTCCTCAGCGGGAAAGCCGACGTCCTCGGTGAGGATGCGGTAAGCCCGGCTACAAATCTCTAACTTGCGCTCCTGAGTATCTGCCTGCCCCTGCTCATCAAAGGCCATAACCACCACAGCGGCACCATAGCGACGCAATAGCTTGGCCTGATACACAAAACTCTCTTCGCCTTCCTTGAGCGAAATGGAGTTCACCACGCCTTTACCCTGTATGCATTTCAGGCCCGCTTCGATCACCTCCCATTTGGAGGAATCGATCATCACAGGCACACGCGCGATATCGGGTTCAGCCTGAGCTAGATTGAGAAAGCGTTGCATGGCTGCCAGAGCATCCAACATGCCCTCATCCATATTCACATCGATGATCTGCGCGCCGTTTTGTACCTGCTCGGCGGCTACTTCTAGGGCAGTCTCGTACTCACCGTCTTTAATCAGGCGCTTAAAGCGGGCACTCCCAGTGACATTGGTGCGTTCCCCAACATTCACAAACAAGGTTTCAGCGCCGATATTGAAAGGCTCAAGCCCCGATAAGCGACAAGCAGGCGAAATACTGGGCATAGATCGCGGTGGATGCACCTCAACGGCTTCCCGAATAGCGTGGATATGCTCTGGCGTCGTACCGCAGCAACCACCGACAATATTTAAAAAACCATCTTTGGCCCAGCTGCCAATCTCTTGGGCCATTTGTTCCGGCGTCTCGTCATATCCACCAAAAGCGTTGGGCAGGCCGGCATTCGGATGAGCCGACACAAAGGTATCGGCCATACGTGAGAGTTCCTCAACATAAGGCCGCAGCTCTTTTGGACCCAGGGCGCAATTTAGACCGATGGCCAATGGCCGCGCATGCCGCAAGCTATTCCAAAAAGCCTCTGTGGTCTGGCCAGTGAGCGTACGTCCGGAGGCATCGGTAATGGTGCCCGAGATCATCACGGGCACTCGCGAGCCTGACTCTTCAAAGAGGGTCTCTAGTGCAAAGACTGCGGCCTTGGCATTGAGAGTATCGAAGACGGTCTCGATCATCAGAAGGTCCGCCCCCCCTTCCAGCAAAGCTTCAGTTGCTTCACGATAAGCGGTCACCAGCGTGTCAAAATCGACATTGCGTTTTCCCGGGTCATTGACGTCTGGGGAGATGCTGGCCGTGCGATTGGTGGGCCCCAGGACACCGGCAACAAAGCGCGGCCGATCTGGTGTTTTCAGCGAATACTCAGCCGCTACCTCTTTGGCAAGGCGCGCCGCTTCGCGATTCAATTCAGGCACCAAGGCCTCCATGGCATAGTCAGCCATGGCGATATGCGTCGCATTGAACGTGTTGGTTTCAATGATATCGGCGCCGGCTTCCAAATATGCGCCATGCACTTCGCGAATAATCTGTGGCTGGGTCAGCACCAGCAAATCATTGTTGCCCTTAAGATCGGAGGGCCAGTCAGCAAAACGCTCACCGCGGTAGTCCTCCTCAACGAGGCCATAGGACTGAATCATCGTTCCCATGGCGCCATCGAGAATCAGAATACGTCGGCTAAGCGCCTCTTCCAGCGATGTTTTTTGAGCTTCACGCATAGCCATAAATAATACCACGGCCTGTCAATATCGCTTATATCCCGTTCATCTGACCCACATCAGCGACAAATTCCCAGTTTTACTGCACGCTTTGATTCCAACACGAGGGGTCAGCCCATGTTTTATGCCACCATTCCGGACAGATGCCCATATTTGGGGGATCGGGATATGGTGAGCATGTTTGCCGACCCGCACCAACCCATGGATGCCGCGACTTATGGCCGGCTGATACGTTTGGGTTTTCGGCGTAGCGGTGAGCATGTTTACCGTCATCAGTGCCGCAATTGCACGGCCTGTGTGCCAATGCGCGTTAACACAAACGACTTTGCAGCCGATCGCAAGCAACGTCGTGTGCATCGCATCAATAAAGACTTGAGCGTGCAGGTCCGCGATGCCGTTTATGACCCGCGCCATTTCAAACTCTACGAAGCCTATGTCAATCATCGCCATCAAGGCGGAGGCATGGATAACCCCAGCTCAGAGAGCTATTGGGCGTTCATTCACAGCACTTGGTGCAAAACCCTACTGGTGGAGTTTTCGCTGGGTGACCAACTACTTTGTGTGGCTGTCATCGACGAACTACCTGGGGCACTTTCTGCGGTCTACACCTTCTTTGATCCAGAGGCAGAGCGCCGCAGCCTTGGCACTTACGCGATTCTTTGGCAGATCGCTTACGCCAAAAAGCAGCAGCGACCCCATTTGTATCTGGGCTATTGGAACCAGGAGACCCACAAAATGGCTTACAAGGCGGACTTCATGCCCGCACATGGCCTGTATGACGGCATCTGGAAGCCGCTCAGAGACGGTCGCAAGCTTTAGGCATTACGAATGGCTTGTAAAGCGATCTGATGCAGCTCCGGAGTGGCCGCTGCCAGCACCGAGGTGGTCCTCAATGACAATGGCTGCCCCTCTAAATCTGTAAAAACCCCTCCGGCCTCGCGCACAATCACTGCCAAAGCAGCGATATCCAAGATATTCACATCCGATTCAATCACCAGATCAATACTGCCTGAAGCCAACAGGTGGTAGTGGTAGAAATCACCATAGCCGCGAGTGCGATTCACTTGCTGCACAATGCTCGCCAAGCCCTGCCAACCTGGACTACCGGCAAGCGTGTTGACATTGCCGATTGAGAGCGTGGCATCCGCCAGCTGAGTAACTTCACTGACATGCACTGGCCGATCATTTAGAAATGCACCACCGCCTTGTTCGGCATGGGCAAGCTGCGCAAACTCTGGAGCATTGGAAACGCCCAGCAACCAATCCTGCCCGTGGCGAAGGGCGATCTGCGTGGAGAAAAAGGGATATTGCCGCACAAAGCTTTTGGTCCCATCGATAGGATCAATCAGCCACAAATAAGGCGAATCCATGCGTTCTTGACCGGTTTCCTCCCCAAAACAACCATGTTCAGGGAAGCGCGCAAAAATCACCGACTTGATAGCCTTTTCCGACTCTACATCGGCTACGGTGACCGGTGATTGATCTGCTTTGAGCGTAATGTCGATATTTTGGCGGTAGTAATGGCTGATGACTGTTTGCGCGCTTTGCGCAGCAGCAATCGCGGTTTCTAAAAAAGCACTCATGTTCAAACTCAGCAAGTGGGTACTCAGATGGTCAAGTTTATCACGGAGCCAAGCCCTGCAGACGATTCACATACATCAGGCTCAAGCCCATCTGATCGGCTTCAACCTGAGTCACGCCGGCATAGGGAATCTTGATACGATACATGGCTTTTAGCGGGATATCTAAGGCGTAGCAAATCGTGGCGCGAATCACCCCGGCATGAGTCACCAGCAGGACATGCTGATCTGCATACTCTTGCTGTATGTGCCCAAGCCCGTGAATGACTCGCGCATAGAAATCTTCCAGGGGTTCCGAGCCCGCCGGACGCGCGTTCACAGGGTCGGCAAAAAAGGCCTGGTATTCTGGCCCTTGAGCGCGCAATTCGGCTCGGGTACGCCCTTCCCAAGCCCCAAAACCCACTTCGCGAAATCGGGACTCGATGGCTAGGGGCAAGCCAGTGCACTCAGCCAAGCGGCGCGCAAAACTCTGACAACGCTGCATCGGAGAACTAATGATTTGCGTCCAAGGCAAGGCGTGAGGCAAATCCTCACCGCCCATGGCTGACCACATTTGCTGCCAGCCCAAATCACTGAGTGGGTCATCAACGCCATCACCACGAAAACGTGCGCCCCCCTGAGGTTCGCCATGGCGCAATAAATCAAGACGAAAAATGGTCATTAGTGAGACACCCCAAGCCGACACTCGTTGAGGCCCTCTGCACGTAGCGATGTACGCAAAAATTCCCAATCAAACATCGGGCCCGGATCGGTTTTACGCCCCGGTGAAATATCCGCATGGCCTACGACGCAAAGCGGCTTTGCCAGGCTGGGATATTTATCCGCTAAGGCGCGTAATAGTTGGGTCAAGGCCGTATATTGCTCAGTGGTAAAAACTGTATCCTCGTCCCCTTCCAGCTCAATACCTACGGAAAAGTCATTGCAAGACTCACGGCCCTGGTAACGGGAGACGCCGGCATGCCATGCGCGCTGGTCAAAACCTACATATTGAGTGATCTGTCCTTGACGACGAATCAAGACATGCGCAGATACCCGTAATTCTGCGATTTGCGCGAAATAAGGATGACTTTGGGGGTTGAGTTGATTGCCAAACAGATCATCAATCCAGGGTCCACCGAATTCACCGGGGGGGAGACTGATGGCATGAATGACCACCAATTCCAGCGGGCAATCTAGGGGGCGATCGTCCTGATTGGGAGAGGGCAATTGGTGGGCACCCCGAACCCATCCCTGATCATTGATCTCCAACATCGACATTCACTCCATCACAGCAAATTCCGTTAACATGCCCAGTCATCTCTTCTCTGGCTATCCATGCAGTCACTTAATCCACAACAGCGCGCCGCCGTTGAGCATCTTTCTGGCCCACTACTGGTTTTGGCCGGTGCTGGCAGCGGCAAAACTCGTGTCATTACGGAAAAGATTGCGCATTTGATTCGTGACCATGGTATTGCGGCGCGGCGCATTGCAGCAATCACTTTTACCAACAAAGCGGCTCGGGAAATGCAGCATAGGGTCGGCGATCTCTTGGATAAGTCACAGACTCGGGGGCTGACCGTATCGACTTTTCATACCTTTGGTCTGAATTTTCTGCGCCGCGAGCCAGAACAGACAGGCTTGCGACCCGGTTTTAGCATTTTTGATGCTGCTGATGCCTTAAATGTGCTCAAACAAATCACGCAGCGGGATAGCAATGATGTGCTGCTGGCTGTTGCCCGAGACAGCATTAGTGGTTGGAAAAATGATCTGCTGGATCCGGGGCAAGCATTGGCACAAGCCGAAGATGAATTAGACATTCGCCACGCCGAGCTTTACGCGCGCTATCAACAAGCGCTGCGCGCCTACAATGCCGTGGATTTTGATGACCTAGTGCTGCTTCCTGCGCAACTCCTGCAACGAGATCCTACGCTCAGACAACAATGGCGCGAGCGCTTTCGCCATCTACTGGTTGATGAATATCAGGATACCAATGCCGGCCAGTATGCCTTGGTGCGAGCTTTGGTGGATGTTGAGGGTGGACTTACTGCTGTGGGTGATGATGACCAGTCGATTTACGCTTGGCGAGGGGCGCGTCCGGAAAATCTCATGCAGCTTAAGCAGGACTTTCCGCGTCTGCAGCTCATCAAACTGGAGCAGAATTACCGCTCGACCAATGTCATTTTAAAAGCCGCCAATCAGCTCATCGATAATAATCCCCATGAGGTCAGCAAACGACTTTGGAGCGCTCTAGGTGAAGGCGAGGCGATTCGTATCCTGAGCTGTAAAGATCCGGATCATGAAGCCGCGCGAGTCGTTTCAGAAATCATGAAACATCGGTTCAAAGCACGCAGCAACTATCGCGACTACGCAATTTTGTACCGCGGCAATCAGCAATCGCGTGTTTTTGAAAAGCTTCTACGGGAAAACCGGATTCCCTATCACATCAGCGGTGGCCAAAGCTTTTTTGAGCGATCGGAAATCAAGGACATATTGGCTTATCTGCGCCTGCTGGCTAATCCGGATGATGACGCCGCTTATCTCAGAATCATCAACGTGCCACGTCGCGAAATCGGCGCCTCAACCCTTGAAAAACTTGGCGGGTATGCCGGGGAGCGCAGACTCAGCCTGTTCGCTGCCAGCATGGAGATGGGCTTGCAACAGGTGCTATCGCAAAAGGCCGCACTGCGCCTAGAACAGTTCGCCGATCTGGTTAGCGAATGGCAGCGCCAAATGGATGAACAACCGCCGGCTGAACTTGTGGCCTCCATGATTCGAGAAGTGGCTTACGAGGACTGGCTCCAAGATCAATCCAGCAATCCCAAAGTCGCCGCGAAGCGCATCGCCAACGTGCAAGATCTGGTCGATTGGATTGGTCGCCTGAGCCGTGAACAAGACGACCAACAGGGCCGATCTTTGGCGGATATTGTCGCGCATATGTGTTTGCTGGACATGCTGGATCGTGCCAGCGGTGAGAACGAGGCTGATGGCGTGCATTTAATGACCCTACATGCCGCCAAAGGACTAGAGTTTCCGCATGTGTTCCTGGTGGGTTTTGAGGAGGAACTGCTGCCGCACCGCACCAGCCTAGAACAGGACGCATTGGAGGAAGAGAGACGCCTGGCTTATGTTGGCATCACCCGTGCACAACAAACCCTGTGTATCTCCCATAACCACCAACGGGCGCGCTTTGGTGAGGTACAGGCCTGCGAGCCGAGCCGCTTCCTCGAAGAACTGCCGTCGGAGTGTTTGGTTTGGCCAGACAAAGCACCGCCCGATCCGCAAGAGGCGCGCCTGACGGCGCGTGCGCATCTGAGCAACCTGAAAAGTCTTCTGGGGTAAATAAAAAAGGCCCCGCGAATGCGGGGCCCTTGTGACACCAAGCGGTGACGGGCTTACATCATGCCCATACCACCCATGCCACCCATATCGCCCATGCCACCCGGGGCAGCAGGCTCTTCCTTCTTCGGCTTCTCAGCCACCATAGCTTCCGTGGTGATGATCAGACCTGCCACAGAAGCGGCGTTCTGCAGCGCGGTGCGCGTGACCTTAGTGGGATCCAAGATACCCATTTCGATCATGTCACCATATTCCCCAGAAGCGGCGTTATAACCGTGGCTGTCTTTCAGCTCACGCACGCTGTTCATCACTACGGCGGGCTCTTCACCACAGTTGGAGACAATCTGGCGCAGAGGCTCTTCCATCGCACGGATGGCGATGGCGATACCCATGTCCTGATCGTGATTGCTGCCCTTGAGCTTGCCCATGGCTTCCAAAGCACGTACCAAAGCAACACCACCACCAGGAACCACACCTTCTTCCACAGCTGCGCGGGTTGCATGCAGCGCATCTTCCACACGGGCTTTCTTCTCTTTCATTTCGACTTCGGTTGCGGCACCAACTTTGATCACGGCCACACCGCCAGCGAGCTTAGCAACACGCTCTTGCAGCTTTTCCTTGTCGTAGTCGGAGGTCGCTTCCTCGATCTGAGCACGAATCTGCTCGACGCGCGCCTTGATATCAGCAGGGCTACCAGCGCCATCAATAATGGTGCTGTTTTCCTTGGTGACCACAATGCGCTTGGCCTGACCGAGATCTTCGATTGAGGCTTTTTCCAGCGACAGACCCACTTCTTCAGAGATGACCTGACCACCAGTAAGAATGGCGATGTCCTGCAGCATGGCTTTGCGACGATCACCAAAGCCCGGCGCCTTAACGGCGGCAACTTTAACAATGCCACGAATGCTGTTGACCACCAAAGTAGCCAGTGCTTCGCCTTCGATGTCTTCAGCGATGATCAGCAACGGCTTGCCAGACTTGGCCACGCCTTCCAACACAGGCAGCAATTCGCGGATATTGGAGATTTTCTTGTCGTGCAGCAGCACAAAGCAATCGTCCAACTCAGCGCTCATGTTCTGCTGGTTGTTAACAAAGTACGGCGACAGGTAACCACGGTCGAACTGCATGCCTTCGACAACATCCAAAGCGTTCTCCAGCGAGGAACCTTCTTCCACGGTGATCACGCCTTCCTTGCCGACTTTTTCCATGGCTTCGGCGATGATGCGGCCAACAGATTCATCGGCATTGGCAGAGATGGTACCCACCTGCGCAATGGCTTTAGTGTCGGTGCAAGGCTTGGAAAGCTTGGCCAGCTGTTCCACAGCAGCAATCACGGCTTTATCAATACCGCGCTTGAGATCCATGGGGTTCATGCCAGCAGTGACTGCTTTCATGCCTTCACGAACGATGGCCTGAGCCAGCACGGTTGCGGTGGTGGTGCCGTCACCGGCGACATCAGAAGTCTGTGAGGAGACTTCTTTGACCATCTGCGCACCCATGTTTTCGAACTTGTCCTCAAGCTCAATTTCTTTGGCGACAGACACACCATCTTTGGTGACTGTGGGGGCACCGAAGGATTTTTCCAGGACCACATTGCGGCCTTTGGGGCCGAGGGTCACTTTCACAGCATTGGCAAGGACATTTACGCCACGCACCATGCGCGAACGGGCGTCATCACCGAAGCGAACTTCTTTTGCACTCATTTCGTTTTATTCCTCTTGAAATCGATTGTTTTGGCGGGGGTACGCTGGGCTTTAGCCTTCGATCACAGCCATGACGTCTTCTTCACGCATGACCAGCAGATCTTCGCCATCAACCTTGACTTCAGTACCGGAGTACTTACCAAACATGACCTTGTCTCCGACTTTCAAATCCAGGGCGCGTGTTTCACCACTCTCCAGAATTTTGCCTTTACCAACGGCGACGACTTCACCGCGAATGGGTTTTTCAGCAGCACTGTCGGGGATCACGATGCCGCCGGGGCTGGTGCGCTCCTCTTCCATGCGCTTGATGATCACCCGATCATGCAACGGACGGATTTTCATGGACCTTGACTCCTTGTAAAACGATGGGTTGAAACATTTTCTATGGGTCAAGGGGATTGTTAGCACTCCCCTTGGGTGAGTGCCAATAATAGGATCGGTTTTCTGGATGTCAAGGGCTAAGGAGTTTTATCCTTTCCCGGCGGGTCTGGCTCACGCTCCCATTCACCCTCAATGGTACGGCGATCTCCTGCGCCAGAAGCAGGCCCCGCACCATCATGCTCAGAGGCACTGGAACGCGAGTGCGCCTGAATCAGGCCTCGCTTGATCACTGCTTGCGCCATCAGCACTCGGGTGGTCGGAATCAAACAGGCAAAGCCAATCGCATCGGTAAAAAAACCCGGAGTGAGTAATAATGCCCCGCCCAATAATAGGAAAAACCCCTCGACCAGTTGTGTGGCTGGGAGCTCTCCACGATCCAAGCTTTGCTGAAATCGACGCAAGGTCGCAAAACCCTGCAACCGCAACAAATAAGCCCCGAGGACAGCGGTAAAGATCACCAGCGCGACGGTAGGCCAGACGCCGATCCAGCCCCCCATCTGGATTAAGATGAAAATCTCGACCAATGGCACGATGAAAAATAGCGCCAAAAACACAGGAAACGTTGGCATCTCTTACCCCCTTTGAACCTCTTATAACAGGCCAACTAGGCTTGGGTAAAATGGGCATAGGATGATGCAGCGCAGGATTCCTCGGGCACGACTCTGCTGTTATGATCTTATCGCCAATCGTAATATACCCCTGAATCAGGAGTCATTATGCCGTCTCGGCTGCAGCGTTCGAACTTCTTTGCCAGACTGGCCTTTGGGCTGTCACTTGCAATGATGCTTGTCGCACCTTCAATGGCGGAGGAGCGTGATCCCTATGAGTATTTCTTCCAGCCAACTTTTGGTGATTTTCAGGAAGAATTAGAAACCGCCAAGGCTGACGGAAAAACCGCCATCATGGTGTTTTTTGAGATGGATGAATGTCCTTTCTGCCACCGCATGAAGGAGAACATTCTCAATCAACGTGAGGTCCAGGATTTCTTTCGCGAACATTTCTCTAGCTTTTCGGTGGATGTTGAAGGCGCCATTGAAATCAATGATTTTCAGGGAAACACGACGACCGAGCGCGAGTGGGCTTTTGAGGGCAATCGGGTAAGGGCAACGCCTGTATTTCAGTTTTATGATCTGCAGGGCGAGCCTATCGCGCGTTTAACGGGTGCCACCTCCACACCTGAAGAATTCATTTGGTTGGGGGAATATGTGGTTAGCGGTGCCTATAAAGAGCAGCCGTTTAGCCGTTATCGTCGCGAACGCCAACAAGCTGCGCGCGACCTTTGAACCTCAAAAAATGCGCGCTTTGAGACCGCATCTTTGCCTGATGCTGCTCTGGCTGGCGCCTTGGTCTGCTGGCCAAACCGATGTCTTGCCAAGCCCATTGACGCTTCATGCAGCACTCACTCTAGCGGATGAAGCGCATCCCCATCTTCAGTGGTATCGCGCCCAGCAAATGGCCGCAGAGGCTGAAGCGCTGCAGGCACAGAGCCATAACAGATTGCAGCTTGGCCTGGAACTTAACCCCCGCTGGATCGACCCAAACCCACAGGCGCCTATTCGAGATAATGATGATTCTCGCGCTTTATTGAGCGCGCGCCAACCGCTGTATGATTTCGGTCGCAGTCGGTCTTTGCAGAACTCAGCACAAACCCAAATCCGCAGCCGCGAACTCGAATGGGCTCAACAGCGCCAACAACATCGCTTAAACATTATGGCGGCCTATTTCGATGTGCTACTGGCTGATCTGACCTATACCCGAGACAATGAGGCCATGGCGGTAGCCTTCGTGGAGCTCAATAGACAGAGAAATCGGCATGAGCTGGGGCGGGTTTCTGATGTGGACTTATTGGCAGACGAAAACCACTTTCAGCAGGCGCGACTGCAGCGTCTGTCTAGCCTGCAACAGCAACGTGCCAGACGCCAACACTTGGCCAATATCCTGAATCGCCCTGAACAACTGCCGGCACAATTGCGGGCCCCGGAACTGCGGGGTAATGATCGGCAGGCAGTCGACTTTAATGAATTACTGACTCAAGCCATGCAGTCTAATGCGCAGTTGCTTGCCCATAGACTAGAGCTTGAGGCCGCGAGCCAAGCGATGGCTGCCGCCCGAGCTCAGCGGCGCCCCACGCTGAGCGCAGAGGCCCAAGCTGGCTGGTGGAACCGAGAATTCGGCGGCGATCGTAACCCATATATGCTTGGCCTAGTTCTGGATTTGCCCCTTTATCAAGGGGGGCAAGAGAATGCCGCGCTAGTGCGCGCTCAAGCTGCGCATCATGCTGTGATTGCTGAGCTACAACTTTTTGAACTTAGGCTGCGTCAAGAACTGCTGGATACCTGGCTGGAGATCCAAAGATTGCGGACACAACGCGAGCAAGCGCAAATTCATGCCGATTACCGAGACCTATATCTGGATCGCAGTCGATCACTTTATGAGATGGAGGTGGCCACCGATTTCGGCGACTCTATGATGCGCCAGTCTGAAGCAATCTTGTTTACTGCAGAAACAGAGTTTCGTCTGGCCTTGGCTTGGGAACGTCTGGCCATCCTGGTCGGAGAGCCGGAGCTCAGCACCCTGACATTGCGAGGCGATGGATCATGAAACCTTTGGCTTGGTTTTTTCTTCCGCTGTTTTTTATCCCAGGGACTTTGCTGGCGCAAGAGCTAGAGGCACGGCTGCAATGGGCTGAGCGCCTGAGCATGGCGACCTCGGTCTCCGGTTATGTGACGCATATCGCTGTGCAAGCGGGGGATGCAGTCAAGCAGGGTGATGTTCTGATGCAGCTGGATAGCCGGGGTGCAGAAGCGCAACTGATGCGGGCCGAGGCTCAGGAACATCGATTGCGTCTGGCTTATGAGGAGGCGCAAAGAGAATTTGAACGCACCGAGGAGATGTACGATCGAACCTTGATCTCGCGGCGTGAATTATCCCTATCCGAAATCGCCTTATCGATGGCCCGCGCCGAGCATCAGCAGGCTAGGGCTGAACTGCTTCAGGCCAGGCTAGAGCTTGAATACACTCAGCTCATAGCACCTTGGGATGCGCGGGTTATCGATGTTCTAATCCCAGCCGGAGCACTGAATTACAATCGTTTGCAGGCTGAGCCTTTAATCATCATTGCTGATGCACAGCGAATGCTAGCGCGAGCCTTAGTGACTCACACACAGCTGGCCCGGGCATCGCAAAACCACTCCGTACTGGTGCGGATCGGTCAGCAACAGTATGACGCTCAGGTCAGCCACATTGGCCAGGAGTCCTTGCCTGATCAACCCGGCCTTTACGCGCTCGAGGTCAGCTTTGAACCAGGAAGTGACCACGGCCTGCTTGCAGGCATGGAAGCAAGGATTGTTCTGCCATGAACGCACCCAGGACGGAAACCATACCAACCTTGCGGGGTCTGACCCCATATTTGAATTGGATTAAGGACAGCTGTTCATCATGAAGCAAGCCCTCATCAAGATACTATTACTTGGCCTCATCATGCTTCTGCCCTGGCAGGCGCAGGCATTTATGGATGATGAGTTGCTGCCCCCTGACGAGGCCTTTGCTTTTGAGGCCTACATGGAAGACTTCAGCACTTTGGTGGCCGAATGGCGCATTGCACCGGGCTACTATATGTATGGCGAGCAGTTCCAATTCGAACTGCAAACCGATGGCGTTCGCATGGGTGAAATTGACCGCCCGGGAGGCACTTGGAAAGAAGATGAGTTCTTTGGCCGCGTTGAAACCTATCGTGATCTCATTCAAATCCGCATCAGTATTGATCGAGACACGGATGCGCCTGAGTCATTCACCGTTCGCGCGCGCTCGCAGGGTTGCGCTGATCTTGGCGTGTGTTATCCACCGCATTTTCAAACCGCTGAGGTCCTACTGAATGAATTTCGTCTGGCCACTCCACCGCGCGGCCCCCCGACTGTGGACACGCGTTCAGCCGCTCCGGTATCTGAGCAAGACCGCATTGCCGCACAGCTTGCCGATGGTCGATTCTGGCTGGTAGCTCTGGCCTTTTTTGGCTTTGGCTTACTGCTGACCTTCACACCCTGTGTGTTCCCGATGATACCCATCCTATCCAATATCATCGTCGGGCAGAAAAACCTCACTACACGCAAAGCCTTTTTCATCTCCTTGGTCTTTGTTCTGGCGATGGCCTTCACATACACCTTGGCGGGTGTCTTCGCAGGCCTAGCGGGCGCCAACTTACAGGCGGCTTTCCAAAACCCATGGATCATCGGTGGCTTTGTCGCTGTATTTATCGCCCTGTCCATGTCGATGTTCGGTTTTTACGAGCTACAAGTACCTACCAGCATCCAAACTCGGCTGGCCAACATCTCCAATAAGCAGGAAGGCGGCACTTTATTGGGTGCGGCGATTATGGGCTTTTTATCTGCTTTGATCGTCGGGCCCTGTGTGACCGCACCTTTGGTAGGCGCGCTGTTGTATATCAGTCAGACAGGCGATGCAGTCTTGGGTGGATTAGCACTATTTAGCTTAAGTATGGGCATGGGGCTACCGCTACTGCTGCTGGGCACCTCAGCCGGTAAAATTCTGCCCAAAGCCGGTGGTTGGATGGATACGGTCAAGGCCGTTTTTGGCGTGCTACTGCTGGCGATGGGCATTTGGCTGTTAGAGCGCGTTGCCCCTGTTCAGGCCACCATGCTCTTGTGGGCGGTATTGCTTATCGTCTCGGCTGTTTATATGGGTGCGCTCACCAACCTGGCTGATGACGTGAGTGGTTGGCGTCGGCTTTGGAAAGGCTTTGGCTTAGTGCTCATGGTCTACGGCATCTTGTTGATGATCGGGGCTGCCTCAGGGGCGCGTGACGTTTTCCGGCCGCTCAGCGGGCTGGCCATGGGTGGTGGCCAACAACAGCAGGCTGAACTAGTATTCAGACCCGTGCAAAGCATCGAGCAGCTGGAGCAAGAACTGCAGATGGCCCGCCAGCAAAATCAACCCACTATGCTTGATTTCTATGCCGACTGGTGCGTGGATTGTGTGCGTTTGGAACGCACCACGTTTCGCGATCCCGCGGTGATTGCTGCCATGGAGGGAGTGCGCTTGCTAAAAGTCGATGTCACCGCCAACACCGCAGAGGATCGTCAGTTGATGCAGCGTTTTGAACTCTTCGGCCCACCCGCGATGATTTTCTTTGATACCGCGGGCGAAGAGCTGCGAGACTATCGGCTAGTCGGTTATATTGGCGCAGGCAGTTTCGTTAGCCATGCACAAGGGGCTGTCGCGTATTAAGGTTTGACAGACTTAATATGCGCGTAACTTCGCGTATTTTGAAGCCAATGTCGTCGAAAATGCGCCTTTAAAGCAGATCACTGGACAGCCAAGTACAACTGCGGCAAAATCCTGACACTTCATCGGGCATCACTCTGGCTCGATCCAATCAGGATGTGTCTTCATTATGTCAAAACTTCTGTTGCTCAATGGTCCCAATTTAAATCTTCTTGGCCAGCGTGAGCCTAATGTCTACGGCACTCAAACCCTCGATGACATCATTGCCACCCTCAAGACGCAGGCATCACAGCGTCAGTGCGAGCTGCTCAGTTTTCAGTCTAACGCTGAACATGAACTGGTGGAGCGCATTCACCAAGCTCGCAGCGAAGGCATCGATGTCATCATCATTAATCCGGGGGCTTTAACCCACACCAGCATCGCTTTGCGTGATGCGCTTTTAGGGGTCAGCATCCCGTTTATTGAAATTCACCTTTCCAACATCTTTGCGCGCGAAGCCTTTCGCCACCAGTCTTATCTCTCGGATATCGCTGCCGGTGTCATCATGGGTCTGGGCCCTGTCGGCTACGAACTCGCGCTGCAAGCCGCCCTCTCTAAAACTCAAAGTCGCTAACCTCTAATGGATATAAGAAAAGTTAAAAAACTCATCGAGTTGCTCGAAGAATCGGGTATCAATGAAATTGAAATTAAGGAGGGGGAGGAATCGGTCCGCATTACCCGCGCACCTGCCGGCAGCAGCTCCACCATGATCCTGCCATCGCAATACAGCGCGCCGCCTGCCAGCGCACCAACGGCGGCATCGCCCTCAGGCAACCCAGAGGCGACCGCGGATATGCCTGAAGAAGTCAGCGGCGAAGCCATCACTGCACCGATGGTGGGAACCTTTTATCGCTCGTCTTCGCCCGGCGCCAAGCCTTTTGTGGAAATCGGCCAAAGTGTGAAAGCCGGTGACACGCTGTGCATTATCGAGGCCATGAAAATGCTCAATCAGATTGAAGCTGACCGCGCTGGTGTGATCAAGGCGGTATTGGTGGAAAATGGGCAGCCCGTGGAATACGGCGAACCCATGTTTGTCATTGATTGAGACTGACTGATGTTTGATAAAATCCTCATCGCCAATCGCGGGGAAATTGCGCTGCGCATCTTGCGCGCCTGCCGTGAAATGGGCATTAAAACGGTTGCCGTGCATTCTGACGCTGATCGCGACCTCAAACACGTACGCTTGGCCGATGAAACGGTCTGCATCGGCCCAGCCAGATCCAACGAAAGCTACCTCAATGTTCCCGCCATTATTAGCGCTGCCGAGGTCACTGACGCCGAAGCCATCCATCCGGGCTACGGCTTTTTATCGGAAAATGCCGACTTTGCCGAGCGGGTGGAATCCAGTGGCTTTGTCTTTATCGGGCCGCGTGCTGAGACCATTCGTTTGATGGGCGATAAGGTCTCAGCAAAAGCTGCCATGCAGGCGGCAGGCGTGCCATGTGTGCCGGGCTCAGGGGGCGCATTGGGCGATGATGCTGAGAAGAACTTGGCTTTGGCCAAGGAAATCGGCTATCCGGTGATTATCAAAGCCGCTGGCGGCGGCGGTGGTAGGGGCATGAGGGTGGTGCATTCCGATGGCGCTTTGCTCAATGCTATTTCGCTGACCCGTAATGAAGCTCAAGCGGCGTTTAATAATCCCGTGGTGTATATGGAAAAGTACTTGGAAAAACCGCGCCACATCGAATTCCAAGTGATCGCTGATAGCCATGGCAATGCCATTTGTTTGGGCGAGCGCGACTGCTCTATGCAGCGCCGCCACCAAAAAGTCATCGAAGAGGCGCCGGCACCCGGCATCAGCGAAGAACAGCGTCAGCTAATCGGCCAGCGCTGCGTGGAAGCCTGTCAACGCATAGGCTACCGTGGTGCGGGCACCTTTGAATTTCTTTATGAAAACGGCGAGTTTTATTTCATCGAGATGAATACCCGCCTGCAGGTGGAGCATCCCGTTACCGAAAAAATCAGTGGCATCGATCTGGTTCGCGAACAAATACAAGTCGCCGCTGGCGAGCCTTTATCCTTCACTCAAGACCAGGTCAAACTGCGGGGCCATTCCATCGAATGCCGTATCAATGCTGAAGATCCGCAGAGTTTTATGCCCTCACCGGGGACGATTACCCAGTACCACAGCCCCGGCGGACCCGGCATTCGCGTCGATACGCATATTTACAACGGTTATCGCGTCCCGCCCCATTATGACTCGATGATTGGCAAGCTGATTAGCTATGGAAAAACCCGCCAGATCGCCATAGCTCGCATGCGTGGCGCACTGTCTGAGATCGTGATTGAGGGCATCAAGACCAATATCCCCTTGCACCGTGAACTACTGCATGATGCCGCTTTCGAAAATGGTGGCACGGATATCCATTACCTGGAGAAAAAACTCAAGGCGCAAGCGGACAATAGCTGATGCAGCAACTGGCATTATCTTTGTCGGCGACCCAGGCCGAGATCGCTGAAGAGTTACTCTGGGCGCTAGGGGCCTGTTCGGTCTCTTTAGAGGACGCCGGTGACGAACCCCTGCTCGAACCCCTTCCTGGGGAAACCCCCTTGTGGCAAGACGTGGTGCTTTATGCGCATTTTGAAGCCGAATATGATTTAAACACGATTGTCACCGAGCTTTGTGCACACCTGCCTATTGAAACCAACGCCGTCGCCATCAAGACCATCGAGGATCAAGACTGGGTCCGCGCCTGTATGGCAGATTTCAAACCCCTGGCCTTTGGCAAGCGGCTATGGATTGTGCCCAGCTGGCACCAAGCTCCGCAGGCAGCCGCCATCAATATCACGCTAGATCCGGGTCTAGCCTTTGGTACGGGAACCCACCCAACCACAGGGCTTTGCCTAGGTTGGCTGGATGCGCATGTCCAAAACACAGACTCCGTGCTGGACTATGGCTGCGGCTCAGGCATCTTGGCCATTGCCGCCCTAAAGCTGGGGGCCAAACATGCCGTGGGCATTGATATTGACCCCCAAGCCTTGCTGGCTACTCGTGATAATGCCGAGCGCAATCACATCCCTGAAACGGATTTACAGGTCGGCTTGCCGGATGCCTTGCCAGCTGATGCGCGCTTTGATCTGGTGATTGCCAATATTCTCGCCAAGCCACTGGAATTGCTGGCACCGCTGCTGGCAGCCCACTCCATCACTGGCGGCAAGATAATCCTCGCCGGCCTGCTAGAGCGTCAAGTGGAGGCGCTAATTGAGTGCTATCAGCCCTATTTCTCCATGCGTCTGGCCGCTATTCGCGAAGGTTGGGCCCTGCTAGAAGGATCACGCAAGCCTTAACGGCGGCAGCCGGTCGGGGTATGATGTGCAGCATCATGCAGATTGGCCCTCACCAGATTTTTCCGCCACTGGTGCTTGCACCGATGGCGGGAACCACTGATTTACCCTTCCGTCAGCTGTGCCGGCGGTGGGGTGCGGGCATGGCCGTGTCCGAAATGGTGCACTCTGATATCTCACTTTGGCATACCCGCAAGTCGCGCCTACGCTTGGATCAGTCGGGCGAATTGGCCCCGCGAAACCTCCAAATTGCGGGGTACGACCCCAGTATGATGGCTGAGGCCGCTCGCGTTGCGGCTGACCGAGGTGCACAAATTATCGATATCAATATGGGCTGCCCAGTGAAAAAAGTGACTCGGCGCCTGGCTGGCTCTGCTCTGTTAAGTGACGAGCCTCTGGTAGGCGAGATTCTCAGCGCCGTGGTCGATGCTGTCTCACTGCCGGTGACCCTAAAGATCCGACTCGGCCTGGACAAAGAACATGTGAATGCCTTGCGCATTGCACAAATTGCTGAACAAAGTGGTATCCAGGCGCTAACGATTCATGGCCGCACTCGCGCCTGCCGTTTTAGTGGAGCAGTGGATTATGAGGCAATCGCCCAGGTCAAGGCTCAAACATGCCTGCCGGTGATTGCTAATGGCGATATCTGCTCGGCCGCTGATGCCAAGCGGGTATTGGCCGTCACCGGGGCTGATGGCTTGATGATTGGTCGTGGCGCCCAGGGCAAGCCTTGGGTTTTTGCCGAAATCGCTGCTGAATTGGGTTGGGCAAAGCCCACAGAGATTCCCCAGGGGGATGCTCGCCTGCGTTTGATTCTTGAGCACATACAGGCCATGCATAGCTTTTACGGAGAATCACTGGGCGTTAGGACTGCCCGCAAACATCTTTCTTGGTACCTACAAGACCTCAGCATTGCCGACCAAAACAGACAGCGCATCATGGCCGCGGAAACGGCTTTCGATCAATGTCAGGCAGTGGAACTGGGGCTAAGCGGTTTTTACCGCGACACGGGGTTAGCGGCATGAGCAATAAATCCACCATTAAGGATCTCTGCGAATGTGAGGCATTAGCGGATTCTGTGAATACGACCCTGGATGTTTATTTCGCCAAATTAGGCTGTGAAGCCTCAGACAATGTCTACCAAATGGTCATGGAAAAAGTGGAAGCGGCGCTACTACAGCGGGTAATGACGCACTGCGAAGGCAATCAAAGCCGTGCTGCACAGCTATTGGGCATGAACCGCGCAACACTGCGCAAAAAGCTGAGACACTATCTCATCAACTGAAAAGTGGTGCCGGAGATAGGAGTCGAACCTACGACCTTCGCATTACAAGTGCGCTGCTCTACCAGCTGAGCTACTCCGGCAAAATAAACCGCGCTCATGTTAGACCAGCCTAAGCGGTGAAGCAATTCACCCCGCAGGCTTGGCTTCAAGACTCAGCCCAGCAGCTAGGTTTAATCCGTTGAACACCAAATCAGGGCAGATGCGAAACTCCTGCTTTAGCCAGGGCATCAAGCGCTGCGCATCGCCACCGCTTAACAGTCGATCGAAAGCCTCATCAGGCCAATGCGCTTGCAATTTTTTCACCAGCCCATCGATCGCCGCAGCCATCCCCTGCACACAACCGGCGCTTACCGCATCAGCCGTGCTCAAGGCAGGCAGAGTATCCTCGGCGCCTAGTGTCATACCATGAATACCGGAGAGCTGATCCAAACTGTCACGCATCAGCCTTAGCCCCGGCATGATCAGGCCACCCTCATGGTGATGACCCATCAAGACATCAAAGGTAACCGCGGTGCCGCAATTGACGATAATGGCCTTGTCAAATCCCAAGGCACGGGCGCCAGCCATAACGGCATAACGATCCACGCCCAGTTGCGCTGGTTGATGATAGTGAGATATCAGTCCAAAGCGCGCTGGGTCGGCAGGAAAAACTGCCGGAGCAGGCCAAGCTTGGGCGGCAGCAAAGGCACTTAGCTCCTTTTGAAATCCGCCGCCTAACACCTCCACGACAGCAATCTGATCAGGCTTTTCACTCAAGTTTGCCCATTCTCGTTGCAACAGGCTGGGCCAATCACTATCTGACCCCTGATGAGTGAACTCCCCTCGCTGCAAACTCATTTGGCCGGCCCAAAGCGCCCATTTAAGGCGCGTATTGCCCACATCAAGTAACAACTTCATGAATCACTCCGAAAGCTGACTTGGTTTGGATACCCCTCCAGCATATCGATCAAGGCCGCAACCAACAGTGCTAAAAGCGCATTGATCTCAGGCAGAGGTTCAATACCCGCGCGGCGCAGATCAGTGACAGGCTGGCCCACATCAAACCCATCAGGCAGGCTTAAATTGATGCCCACACCCAAAATCATAGCGGACCGGGAAGCTGAGATATGAGACTCGATGAGAATACCGCAGAGCTTTTTTGCCCGGCATAGAACGTCATTAGGCCATTTAATCTCAATGTCCTGCGCCCCCAATGCGACCAAACAATTGGCCACTGCGTTGGCGGCCGCCACGCTCACCTCAGAATCAATTCGTGGCCAATCACTGATCTCCCATAGCAGGGAAAAGGCCAATCCACTGCTTACTGGCATTTCCCAAGTTCGCCCCCGCTGGCCACGACCAGCATACTGATTCTGAGTGGCACAAATGACCGGACCCCGCATGCCCTCTCGATAGGCCCGATCCAGCCAGCCATTGGTGGAATCCAAGCGATCAAACACATAACAGGCGGGCATTTTCCGGCCACTGGCCCAAACCCGCCCAATCACCTCGGAATCCAACTTCGCTGTCACACTGCAAACCAAATAAGGCTTGCCATGCGACCTGTCACGCCATTATCGCGGCGAAAAGAATAGTAAGTGTCAGGCTCACTAAAGGTACACGCGCGCTCAATGGCAATTTGTTTAACACCCTGTTTTTCCAAGCGACGCTTTGCCAGCCATTGCAAGTCCCCCAGCCATTGGTCTTGGGTATCTGTTTTAACGAAACCCTGATCACTGGATGGATCCTGTTTTAAGAAGGCCTGACGCACATCCTCACCTACACAGAATGCCTTAGGACCGATACACGGCCCCAACCAGACCGTCAGCTCTTGTGGACGACAGTTCATGGATTCGATGGTCGCTTCAATCACCCCATCAGCCAGACCCCGCCAGCCCGCATGGGCGGCCGCAATGACACTGCCGGATAGGTCACTGAGCAAGACAGGCAAACAATCAGCGGTCAATACCGCACACACACCACCCGAATCCCGAGACAGACTGGCGTCCGCCTCGGGACGCTGAGGAAACTCAGCCACACCTACGTTGACCACGGCACACCCATGAACCTGTTTCAGCCAACAAGGTTGGCCGGGCAAAGCCAGCGCCTGTTGCAGCAAGCCGCGATTGTGTTCTACGGCTTCGGGATCATCCCCAACATCTAAAGACAAGTTAAAGCTCGCGTATGAGCCTTGACTGACCCCATTGAGCCGATCAGTAAAGGCGGCCTTCACCCCATTTGGAAGGCTCCAGTCGGGAATCCGCGCAGCCATCAGTCATGCACGAGCAAAAAGCAGTCCAATAAATCGCCCTGACTGACCCGCATATCGCCAGGTACGCAAGCTAAGGCATCGGCCTGCACACAGGAAGACAGAACACCCGAACTTTGATCCAGATAGGCCTCGGCTTTGGGAGGAGAACTTTGGTAATTCAAACGTACCCGCATGTAATGACGACGCGGTCCGTTCTGAGCTTCAAATTGCGCCTCGGCCTGAATTCGTGGCAACTCAAGACGACGCGGGCACGCCAGCATTTTTGCCAGCAAAGGCCGCAGAAATAACCATGCCCCAACATAGCCTGAAACTGGGTTTCCTGGCAAACCGACAAAAGGAATGGAACGCTGCTGCGACCCAGGCAGATGACCATAGGCCAGGGGCTTTCCGGGCCTTAAATCCAAACGCCAGACCTCAAGCGAGCCCAAGGACTGCAGAGCCGCTTTCACGTGATCCTCTTCGCCAACACTAACGCCACCCGTGGATACCACTAAATCGGACTTGAGCGCTGCTTGTTGCAGCAATTCACAGGTTTTTTCATAGCTATCGGGCGCGTGCCAAGCGCCAACAACTTCTGCCCCAAAACGCTCCAAAAGACGGCAAAGCATGGGTTGATTGGAGTTATAGATTTGGCCCGGAGCCAAGGGTTTGCCCGGTTCAATGAGTTCATCCCCGGTCGTCAATAAGACGAGGCGTGGGCGGATGCGCACCGGAACTCGGGTGAAACCCTGACTGGCCAGCTGACCGAGCGCTGCAGCTTCCAGAATACTGCCGGCGGTGAGGCAAACCTCACCCTGTCGCACATCACAGCCCTGCGGACGAATGTTATTGCCAGCCCGCAATCCCTCCGGAATCCACACCTCATCTTCGCCCTTCGACTCTGTGCTTTCCTGAGCAATGACGCAATCTGCGCCCGGAGGCACTTGGCCGCCAGTGAAAATACGGGCACAGGTGCCAGGCTGTAGAGCGCTGGCCTGAACCCCTGCGGCAATGCGCTGGGAGACCTTTAACGCTTTACCCGCATCGATATGGTGTAGGGCATAACCGTCCATCGCGCTATTATCAAAGGCGGGTACATCCATGGTGGCCATCATGGAATCTGCCAAGATCCGCCCGGCAGCTAAGCCTAGATCACATTGTTCGACGCCCTGAGGCGCCACGCCCTCGAGCATTTTCTCCAGGGCCAACTCCACAGGATATAAATCAGGCATGCGCACCCTTGCCTGGCATCAGGACATTGACGTAGTTACAGGGCAAATGCCGACTATCCAGCTGTTCACAGATAATCTTATCCCAAGCTGTTTTGCAGGCTCCGGTTGAGCCCGGCAAACAAAAAATCAGCGTGCCATTAGCAAAACCACCCAGACAGCGACTTTGAATCGTAGAGCTGCCGATTTCATCCCAAGACACCTGACGAAATAATTCGCCAAAACCCTCAATATGCTTATCAAAAAGTACGGATACGGCTTCGGGCGTGGAGTCGCGGCCGGCAAACCCCGTTCCCCCATTGGTCAAAATGACATGCACTTTGGGATCAGCGATCCAAGCAGAAACCTCGGCACGTATGCGATACACGTCATCGGGGACAATTTTCTTCTCAACCAAGTGATGACCCGCACTACTCAGGCGCTCAACCAGCGTCTTGCCGCTGGTATCGGTCTCTTCGTTACGGGTATCAGAGATGGTCAGTACGGCGACTGACAAGGGGATTATGGGCTCAGACATTCTCAAGCCAACTCCTATGCTGGATCTGTTGGGAAGTTCAAAACTATACAAGATGTTTGCTGACACAAAAAAGTCTGGGCGTTTCCACCCAGACTTTGAACTTGACTACAACCCAGAGTTGGGAGCGGGCCTAACGGGGAACATTACGCCCATAGTTGTCAACTAAGTAGTCAACAATGGACTCTCGTTGCACAGGAGTCAGCCAGATCATTCCATAGCTCTCCATATCATCCATCACCCACTCCCAGTCGGCGCGATTAAGGCGCTGACCCGTGGCCTTGTCTAAGGTGTGACAAGCACCGCAAGTGGCGGTGAACAAAACCTCGGGGGTGATGCCGTCTGCTGCCGAACCCTGAGCATGCAGGGTAACGGGACTGACAAGGCCCACCGACACGATCGCTGTCGCCAACGCCCATGACCGAAACTTTGTCCAACCACGCACTTGCATTGCTTTTGACTCCTTTAAAATCAGGCCGACACCATCACCGGCACGCGGTGCACGACATTGCCCTCATAGCCACGCGGATTCCAGGCCTGGACCTGAGGTTGGATGTTGCCATCTCGATCCTCGGCACGTGCCCAGATTTCATAGTAACCACGACCGGGCAAGGTCACTTCACCCTCAAACTGTGCCCAAGCATACTTATTGGCAGGACGCGCCAAACGAGCCCGTTGCCAAGTATTGCCGAAGTCAGTGGAGATAGAGACGCGACGAACGCGGCCCTCACCGGCCCAAGCATGCCCGGTGACAGTCACCGTCTCACCAGCGCGGAACTCAGCGTCATCTTTGGGGCCTGTGATGATGGACTTAATGAGCCAAGGACCACCAACCACCATATCTTCTTCAGGTGGGCGAGCACCCGGGGCGACCGGATAGGCAGGCATTCGATAGGAATAACCCATCATACCCCGGCCGTCGTGCTCGCGATCTCGCAGAGTGATCTTGTTCAACCACTTGTGGGAACAGCTGCCATACCAACCCGGCACCACCAAACGCACAGGATAGCCATGGACAGCTGGAAGATCTTCACCGTTCATCTTGAAGGCAACAATGGTGTGCTCTTCCATGGCTTTGTCAATGGGAATGCCGCGTGAGAAGGGAGGACGATTGCCGAGAATTGGCTCTTCGCCATAATGACCCGTGTAAACTGCGGTATCTTTTACGCCAGCGGCATTCAGCAGTTCACGCAGAGGCACACCCGTCCATTCAGAGCAACCAATCGCGCAGCGCTTCCACTGGTTACCGCGAACCGGTGGGTCAAAGAAGGCCCGCCCATTTCCGCCACACTCAATGGGTAGCGAAAGAGTCACGGTACGCATTGACTGCAGCTGATCCAGTGTGAAATGAGTGGTGCGATTCACTTCACCATCAATGGTCAGGCGCCAGCCTTGAGGATTACGATCCATAGCGCGGGAAGAAATCAGGTCATTGTTGCGAATGAAATGATGTTTAATGGGCGTGACCGCATCTTTAAGCAGCCAGGGATCTGGTTCACCATTGACAGGACGGGCGTTGTAGATATGCAAGCCTTCTTTGCCGGCCTGCGTCAGCGCCGCACGAGCTTGGTCATCTTCAATCCCTTCCAATTGCCCAGCCCACGCGGCTGGCACCAGACCTTGTCCAAACAGGCCCTGCATCGCCGCTGCTGACCCCGCTCCAAAACCCATCAGCGCTAAGGCAGCCCCGCTACGTCCCAGAAACTGACGGCGAGAGGTCACTTCATCAAAAAGCTCGAGTGTTTCGGCGCGCGCGCCGGCGTTTTCCAAGACTCCACGAACCTGCTCTACTTCCGTCTTGCCTGACTTCTTCATCTCCGAACCTCCAATCATGTTAGGGGTATGAGGCATTTCCTGCTTCTTATGTTTTTTTATGCTTTTATTATTACTGACTTTCATGCTTGGTTTTAACTGCTGTTCGGGGCGCCTGTCAAGGAATAATGAATAGGGGTATAAGTAATGAGCGCTACGGCATAATGAGCCACACCTAAGCAATCGCAGATCCATGTTGGCAATCGGTATCGATACAGGCGGAACTTTCACTGACTTCATTTGGCATGATGGGCAGTGCTGGCGGGTGCACAAAAGACTGTCAACACCCGCCAATCCTGCTCAAGCCGTACTCGAGGGCCTCGCGCATATCATCGACTCACTGCAGCTGCAGGATTGCAAAGTGGTGCATGGCTCAACAGTGGCGACCAATGCCCTTCTTGAACGCCGCGGCGCGGTGACCGCGCTGATTACCAATACTGGCTTTGAGGATGTGATTGAAATTGGCCGCCAGCAACGTCCCAAGCTCTATGACCTCAAGGCCAAACGCGCGCCCGCTCTGGTAGCGAGAGACTGTCGTTTCGGTGTAGCTGGCCGCATCGACACCCAAGGCCATGAGATCACACCCCTGGATACCGCAGCGGTACAACAATTGAAATCAGCCATCGCCGAGAGAGGCATTGAGTCTATTGCCATCTCATTGCTGTTTTCCTTCAACACCCCAGAACATGAGTTAGCGGTTGCAAACATACTTCAAGACCTAGAGCTACCGCTTTCCTTATCCCATGAAATCCTTCCCGAATTTAGGGAATACGAGCGCAGCTCAACCACGGTCATTAACGCCTATGTTGCGCCGAAAATGCGTACCTATATTCGGTACCTGCAGGATTCACTGCCACCAAGGTCGCTGCGCATCATGCAGTCCAATGGTGGCAGCATATCCGCCGAGACGGCGATGCGTGAATCGGTACGCACCATCTTGTCTGGGCCCGCCGGGGGCGCCGTAGCGGCACTGGAGATGGGAAAGGCTGCGGGTTTTGACAAGATCATGAGTTTCGATATGGGAGGCACCTCAACCGATGTAGCTTTGCTGGACCGAGCGCTGCCCATGACCATGGAATCTCACATTGCCGATCATCCCATCAAGGTGCCCATGATCAACATCCATACCGTGGGCGCCGGTGGAGGATCCATTGCTTGGGCTGATATGGGTGGCGCGCTGCGGGTAGGACCACAAAGCGCAGGAGCAGATCCAGGGCCAGCTTGTTATGGCTGCGGCCAGGATGTCACTGTGACTGATGCCAACCTTTATTTAGGACGGCTGGTCGCCGAGCATTTCCTTGGCGGCCACATGAGCTTGGACAAAAGCCGCATCAACGCGCCAATGAATCAGCTAGCAAAGGTTTTAGATGTCCCGGCAGATGAGCTCGCCGATGGCATTCTGCGCGTCGCTAATGCCACCATGGAGCGAGCATTAAGAGTCATTTCCGTAGAACGCGGACATGACCCCAGAGAATTCACCTTAGTCTGTTTCGGCGGAGCTGGGGGCTTACATGCCGCTGACCTCGCTCGCGAACTGGGCATATCGCAGGTCTTAATTCCTTGTCGACCGGGAACCTTGTCTGCCTCAGGCATGTTATTGGCTGATGTCATCAAGGATTATTCTCAAACCCTGATGCTTGGGGATACGTCGACAATGCTTGATGCATTGGCTGCCCCCCTAGAGACCTTACAACGCCGCGCCACTGAAGAATTAAAATCAGAAGGTATAAGGCCCTCACAAATCACGATCCAGGCATACGCCGATATGCGTTATCAGGGGCAGTCATTTGAGATCATGGTGCCGCTGGATGCCGATCCGATTGCTGGGTTTCATCGTCTGCATGAAAAACTCTATGGCTATTGCGACCCGCAAAAACCCACAGAAATGGTGACCCTCAGAGTGCGTGCCATCGGCGAGCCGGCCAAGCCCCCGATGGAACGCATTAAATCTGGAGAAGCCTCGCCGCCGCATGCGCAACTGGGTACACAAACCGTCTATTTTGATGGTGAGTGGCTGGATACAACGATTTGGGACAGGAAAGCCTTATTGGCCGGGAATCAGATTCTCGGGCCTGCCATTATCGTGGAATACACCTCGACGGTGGTGGTCCCGCCGTTTGCGCACTTGCGTGTCGATGACTGGGGTAACCTCATTTTGCAGATAAAGACATCTGAGGAAGCAAACTGATGCGCATCAGCCCCATACTGATGCCCGTTTTCCGCCATCGTTTTGCTGCGATCGCTGAGGAAATGGGTGTCAGTCTCAATCGCACTGCTTACTCTCCCAACATCAAAGAGCGTCGGGATTTTTCCTGCGCGGTGTTTGATCGCCAAGGCGAGATGGTGGCTCAGGCCGCTCATATTCCGGTACACCTGGGTTCTATGCCCTTATCCGTGCAGGCAGCCATCGCCAAGCTGCGCTTTGAGCCGGGCGACATGGTGATGCTTAATAATCCCTTTGAGGGCGGCACGCATCTGCCGGATATCACCTTAGTGGCTCCGGTTTTTGCCGAGGGGGACCGCCCCGATTTCTATGTGGCCAATCGCGCTCATCACTCCGATGTCGGTGGCATGACCGCTGGCTCCATGCCCTTATCCTGCAGCCTGCATCAAGAAGGCATCATCATTCCTCCGGTAAAAATCATCAAAAAGGGCCAAATGGACGCCGACCTGATGCGCTTTTTATTGGCCAATGTACGCACACCCAAAGAGCGTGAGGGCGATTTCACAGCACAGATCATGGCCAACCACACGGGAATAAGCCGCCTTGAGGAACTCTTGGCGAAATATGGCAGCGCCCAAGTGGCGACTTATGCCGAAGCGCTGAATCAACATTCTGAGCGCATCATGCGAGCATGCATCTGCGCATTACCCAATGGTGAAACCGAGTTTGAGGATCAACTCGATGATGATGGCATCACCCATGACCCAATCCGCATTCATCTCAGACTGCGTATTGACGACGATGAAGTCCTACTGGATTTCTCACAAAGCTCGGATCAGGTTAAGGGCAGCATGAACGCGGTGCGAGCCATCACACTGTCTGCATCGCTCTATGTGTTTCGTAGTTTGGTGGATGATGACATTGCCACCAATGCAGGATGTCAGCGCCCGTTGCACGTGATCACGCGCCCCGGTTCCGTGCTGGATGCGCAATACCCCGCCGCGGTGGCCGGAGGTAATGTAGAGACCTCACAACGCATCGTCGATGTGATACTTGGCGCTCTGGCTCAGCTCAGCCCCGAGCGGGTCCCGGCAGCCGCCCAAGGCAGCATGAATAACGTCAGTATTGGCGGAGTTGATCCCCGCAATCGTGAAGCTTTCACCTATTACGAAACCTTAGCCGGCGGACATGGCGCGCATGCCCAGGGCCCAGGTGAATCGGCAATGCACTCGCACATGACCAATACCTTGAACACGCCTGTCGAGGCTATGGAATACAGTTATCCGCTGCGCATCACCGAGTATGCGCTGCGGCGGGCTTCAGGCGGACAGGGAGCACAAGTCGGTGGCGACGGCTTGATTCGAGAAATCGAAATGCTAAGCGAAACCGAGGTGACGCTATTAACCGATAGACGCAAAACAATGCCTTATGGACTGCTTGGCGGCGCAGCAGGCCAAGCGGGCCTCAATATTCGGATCGCTGCGGATGGAAGCACCACGGCTTTGCCCGGAAAAATACAGGTACAACTACAAGCCGGTGAGCGCCTGCGTATCGAGACCCCAGGCGGTGGCGGTTATGGCCAAAAACCCAGCGAAACCGACTAAAAGTCTTCAGGCACCAAGGTCCCCATAAAGCGAGTACGCCCATCTCCTAGGGGTTTAAATACCGCAATACCTCCCTCATCAATACGCACTCTTGCTGCCGCTTGCAGGTTCAAGTTATGGCCGATAATGACGGTATTTTGCGAAGCGTCTGATGGCGGAGTACTCAGTCGCTGCTGCAGACGCTCCACCAATTCCCGCTGGCTCGATGGACTGGCTGCCGAGGCTGGCAGATTCCAAAGATCATTGGCGATCTCATAACGACCAAAAGCCAATTCGGCGGTTTCCCAATTTCGGCAAAAGGGGCTGGAGACAATTTCTCCCACAGGGATTCCCAGAGACTCAAAGCCAGCACCAACGCGACGGGCCTGCGCCCGCCCAAACTCAGACAGATTGCGCTGAGTTTCACAGCGCCGCATATCGCGCAGATCGCGATCTCCCTGACTGTGATCGGTGGCAGCATGGCGCCAGTAGATCACATAACCGCCCTCAGTTAACGCCTGAAGCAGGCGATCTGAGTCTAAAGGCGATTGCGCTGAGAGCGTTGATATTGGGAGTAGCGATAGTGCCGCTATCAACAGATATGATTTGAAAAGACCGAATCTCATTTTCTAAGTTTAACCGTTGTTTGGCTCTCGATGCGATGACGCGATGCGAGACCTGCTTTATCCTTGGGCTTGGAACACCATAGCGCTAAACAAGATGAGTACGCCCCAAGAAATCTCCAATATAACGGCTCAACAAGCTTCTCGTGGGCACACTGAGCCCCGACGATTCACGGGCATCATGCGCTTGTATGGAGACCGGGCAGTGCAGCGACTCACGCAAGCACGCGTGCTCGTCGCCGGCGTTGGTGGTGTCGGCTCTTGGACGGTAGAGGCCCTAGCCCGCAGCGGCGTGGGCACGCTGATACTCGTGGATTTGGATCACGTCACCGAATCCAATATCAACCGCCAAATTCATGCGCTGGATTCCACCGTGGGAGCCGCCAAAGTGCAGGTGATGGCAAAGCGGGCCCGCGAGATCAATCCGGAAATCCAAATCAGTATCATTGAAGATTTCATTACCGAGGAGAATGCCTCACAGCTTATCCAAGGGGCTGATGTGGTTGTTGATGCAGTTGACCATGTGCTTGCAAAAGTGGGCATGGTAGTCGCCTGTCGAGAAGCGGGTATCCCGCTCATTCTCTCGGGCGCTGCTGGCGGCAAAAAAGACCCCGGATGTGTGCGCTTGGATGATGTGGCTAAAACCGAGCACGATGCGCTGTTGGCGAAACTGCGCAAACGACTGCGCGCCTCCCATGGTTTTCCGAAGGATCTTAAAGTCCCTTTCGGCATTCCAGCGGTTTATTGCCAGGAATCCGCACTACTGCCATCGACAACGGTGAGCGAGGCTGAAGACGGACCTCAAGGATTGAGCTGTTCTGGCTATGGTTCCAGCGTAGCGGTAACAGCGACAATGGGACTACGTGCCGCTGCTTGGGTTCTTAACCACCTCAGCCGAAGTTGCGCCGAACCTTCTTAGCGTGCTTTGGCTGATCGCTGTACTGAGTGAGGTGCAACAGCAAACCCTTCTCGCTGCCAAAAATCGCGTAAGTCATTGATTAATGGTGGCCAGGGACGGAATCGAACCGCCGACACGAGGATTTTCAGTCCTCTGCTCTACCAACTGAGCTACCTGGCCTTTTGAAGCGCGAGACATGCCGGAACAGTGACACGGCAAGGTGGCGTATTAAACCTGCTGGCCGGGTTTGCGTCAAGTGCGGCCGCCTATTGCGCTGCCACAAATACGCCGTTATGATCGAGCCATCACTTTTCTAGTTGCAAATGGATTGCATGTGCAAAGGTTCGAATGAATGCGTTTTAAAATCGGGACTTCATCTTGGGCCGCGCCCCTACTTTGCGCCTGGTTTGCCCTAACCGTGCCACACATTGGTAGTGCCCAAGAGCCATTAAGGGTGTTGACCACGGTTGGAATGATCGCCGATGTGGCGCGTAATGTCGCTGGAGACTGCGCTGAGGTTCAAGCCTTGATGGGGTCTGGCAGCGACCCCCACCTCTATCGCGCAAGCGCATCGGACGTGAACCGCCTGGCACGGGCAGAATTGATTTTCTATGTTCACCCCGCATTGGAAGCGCGCCTGGCCGAGGTGCTTCGTGACATGCGTGGCCGCGTTCCAACCGTCGGTCTGGTAGATGCCGCTTATGCCCGCGAGGAACTGCTGGATGATCCCGATGAGCCCGGCGCGGTCGATCCACATCTGTGGATGGATACCAGCCGTTGGGCACGTATCATCCCTGTCATCAGCGACGCAGTCATTGAACAACGTCCGGCCTGCGCCAGTGATATTCGCGCTCGCGCCGAGGCGTACACCTCACAGTTGGCGGCCCTACATGACTGGGTGACTAGCGCCATTGGCTCTATTCCAGAGGATCGCCGCATGCTGGTCACCGCCCATGATGCTTTTGAATACTTTGGTGAGGCTTATGGCATGGAGGCCAGCGAGGCCATTGAGGGTATCAGCACTGAGTCAGAGGCCAGCATTGGCGATATCCGCGCGGTTGCACGATTTGTTGTGGAGAACCAAATTCCTGCTGTGTTCGTCGAGACGACCATTAATCCCCGCACCATCGAAGCCTTGGTTGCTGAAGTGCGTTCAAAAGGACACGATGTGCGCATCGGTGGTGAACTATTTTCTGATGCTATGGGTCGCCAAGGTACAGTGGAAGGGACTTATATTGGCATGATCCGCCATAACACGATGACCATCACCGAGGCTTTGGGGGGCGAAGTACCCCCATGGCCAAATGCTCTGAGTGACTGGGCTCACGCATGGGGGCTTGCACCAAGCCCCTAAGCCGACAATGATTGCGTATGACTGATAACAGCCTGCATGAGCCGCAATGGGCCCTTCATATCGAGGATTTAACAGTCGCCTATGATGCCACGCCGGTATTATGGGATATCGACTTAAATATTCCTCCCGGCGTCATGGCTGCCGTCGTTGGGCCCAACGGGTCGGGCAAATCGACTCTACTCAAAACCGCTCTAGGACTGGTTAGACCGGTGGCAGGCCATGTGCGCTTTTTGGGGCGCACAGCGAAACAAATGGGGGCACGCATTGGCTATGTACCCCAACGGCATAGTGTCGATTGGGATTTTCCTACCACGGTGCGCGATGTCGTGGAAATGGGGCTTTATGCGCAAGTAGGCTGGTTTCGTCGACCGAGCGCTGCCGACCGCCAGCGCGCTCTGGATGCGCTGGCTGAGGTCGGCATGCAAGACTTTGCCGATCGCCAGATCAGTCGCCTATCAGGCGGCCAGCAGCAACGCGTCTTTATTGCCCGCGCGCTGGTGCAGGAGGCGCCCATTATTCTTCTGGATGAACCCTTGGCGGGGGTGGATGCCACCACAGAAAATATCATCATGAGCCTACTGCAAAGGCTGCGTGATCTGGGGCGCACCATCATCGTTGTGCATCATGACCTGACAACCGTACAGTCCTACTTTGACTGGATGGTGATCATGAATGTTCGTGTGATCGCCCAAGGGCCTTTGCATCAGGTCTACAACCAAGAAAACTTGCATGCTGCCTATGGCCGGCAGTTAGCGGCTATTGCCGCGACCCCCTAAAGGGTGGGTGCATGAGCGAGATACTCGACCTACTCTCCAGCAGCTTAGTGCAAACCGTGCTTATGGGTGCTGCCATGCTTGGCGTACTAAGCGGTGTACTGGGGACATTTGCCGTTTTGCGTCAGCAAAGCCTATTGGGAGATGCACTCAGTCACGCCGCCCTACCCGGTGTTTGTCTTGGCTTTCTCATCGCCGGCGGCCGTGATTTGGGAAGCATCTTGGCGGGTGCTTTTTTTAGTGGCGCTTTGGCTGCCCTAGTTATGCTGCTAATCGTGCGGCGCACCACCTTAAAAACCGATGCGGCTTTGGGGATCGTTCTTAGCGTGTTTTTTGCAGTGGGCATCGTGCTGCTGACGTTCATTCAAAATCAGGGAGACGCTTCGAGCCTTGGCTTAATGACTTTTTTGTTTGGTCAGGCAGCCAGTATTTTACGCAGTGATTTGTGGATTATGAGTGGGGTCACGATATTTGCGTTGGCGTTGGTGTCTCTGTTCTGGAAAGAATTCAAGCTGGTGAGCTTTGATCCTGATTTCGCGCGCGCTCAAGGTCTGCCCGTGATGTGGATTGAGGCGGGCTTAACGGTGATGGTGGCGCTGGCTATTGTGGTTGGCTTGCAGCTGGTGGGCGTAGTGCTCATGGTGGCTTTGCTGATAGCGCCCGCAGCAGCGGCTCGTCAATGGACAGATCGCCTTAGCCACATGGTGTTCTTGTCGGCTGCCATTGGTGCATTTTCCGGGGCCAGCGGCGCATTGGTTAGCGCTGCCAGTCGCGGGCTTGCCACCGGTCCAGTCGTGGTCTTGATCGTTTCAGCGATCGTCGCTGTGTCCTTACTGTTTGCGCCAAGGCGGGGCTTGTTATGGCAAGCGATCGCCCGTCGCAGGGCTCGCCGACAGCTCTTGGCGCTGGCGCGCGACCCGCACGGCTCTTCAGCCCGGGGTGCGTCATGATCGACGCATTCTTTGCCTCACCCAGCAATATGATTTTGCTGACGGGAATGCTGGTAGGTGCATCTGCCTCCTTGTTGGGCTGCTTTCTTGTTTTGCGCGGTAACGCGATGTTGTCAGATGCCATCAGCCACTCCATCGTCTTAGGCATTATTGTGGTTTGGCTGCTCACCCGAGAAACTTCGGGTCCTATACAAGTCATAGGCGCCGCCCTAACTGGCCTTTTGACCGTGATATTGACGGAACTGTTGGCGCGTTCGCGATTGGTTAAGATGGATGCGGCTATCGGCCTGATATTCCCAGCATTGTTTGCCCTGGGCGTCATCTTGATTTCCCTGCATGCGCGCAATGTTCATATCGATGTTGATAGTGTGCTCTTGGGCGAGATCGCCTTTGTCTGGCTCAACACCACGAGCCTGCTGGATCAACAGATACCCATCGCCGTGGTCACGCTCAGCAGCGTCTTGGTCATCAATCTTGTTTTTGTGTTAGCGCTATGGAAAGAGCTGAAAATCGGTACTTTCGACCCTGCTTTGGCGGCTGCGCTAGGACTCATGCCTGGCTTGATACACTATGGGTTATTGGGCTTGACCAGCGTGACTGCCGTGGCCTCATTCGAGGCTGTGGGAGCGATTCTTTTTATCGCCTTTATCATCGTCCCCCCGGCAACGGCTTACCTGTTAACACGCCGCTTACACAGCATGGTCACGCTGTCGGTTCTCTTCTCACTGCTGGCCTGCGTTAGCGGATATTTTCTGGCGATCTATTGGGATGTCTCCATTGGCGGCATGATGGCCAGCATGACCGGGGTGATATTCGCGGTAGCCTTCGTGTTGGCTCCAGAGCGAGGCCTATTGGCACAGGCGCTCAGTCGTCGCACTGAAAAGCTGGACCATGACTGCCGGGCTCTCGTTGCCCATCTTTACACACATCAAAACACCGAGCGAATGGCAGAAGAGAATACTCTGCATGCTTTGGTGGATCATTTGCGTTGGCCCGAGTCTCATGCTCAGGCAGTGATTGCCCGCGCTTATGATCGCGGTTTGATCGAGCGGCGCGGCGGCCTGTTGTCGTTAAAACTAAAGGGTGAGGCAGAAGCCCACTCCATTTTCGGACCCGGGCGTGGACTGGCCTAAGGTGATTACGGCAAAATCCCCATCATGAATGTGGCAGAGCGCAGCGAGCGAATGAAACAAGCTCTCAGGGATGCGGGTGTGCGCATGACCCGTCAACGCCAAGCCCTGCTCAGGGTTTTAGCCACAGCGGAAGATCATCCCAATGCCGTTGAATTACATCGCCGCGTAGAATCACAGGTACCCGGCATATCCCTATCAACGGTTTACCGGACCTTAGCCGCACTGGAAGAACAAGGCGTCATCCACCGGCACCAATTTGAGGGCACACCGGCTCGATTTGAGCATTCCGAGACCGAGCATCACGATCATATGATCGATATTGATACCGGCAAAGTCGTGGAGTTTTGCTCGGATCGCATTGAGCGCCTGCAAGCAGAGATCGCAGCCGAGTTGGGCTACGATATCGTGCATCACCGCATGGAGCTTTATGTGCGCAAGAAAAAGCGCACATAAAGCCGCTTACTTATTGGGGTCTACATAGCCCTCGGGCATCGTCGCACCGCCACTGAATAGGAATTTTTCCATTTCCTCTTCTAGAAATTTGCGCGCCTTGGGCTCAATCGGCGTCAAGCGGTACTCATTGATCAACATGGTCTGATGACTGACCCATTTCTGCCAGCCCTCCTTGGATACGCTGGTGTAGATGCGCTTACCCATCTCGCCCGGATAAGGCGGCAAATCAAGGCCTTCAGCCTCGTGCCCGAGAACCACACAATTCACCATACGCGCCATTATTCTCTCCATTAAGTCACATGCAATTGTTTCAACAGCTGAGTTACGGGGGCCGCTAAACCCAGAGCCACTTGAGGCTCCCCTTTATACCAAAGCCGCTGATCCGCTTCCATAACGCTAAATGCAGGGTTATTCAAACGCACCCGAATGGGTTGGATGTGCATCAGCCGATGGGTGAGACGATGTTGTATGACGGGCATTATCGGCCCCAGTTCAACATCATGCGCTGATTCACTCTGCAACCAATCAAGGGCCTGTTCCTTTTGATCGAATTCTGGGAAGCCCCAAAGCCCACCCCAGATCCCCTGATTGTTTCGACGCTCCAAAAGTATGCCCTGGTCGCTTTCAACGATCAGCCATATCAAAACCTGCTCACTGGGCCGCCGCGAGGGTCGCCGCGCGGGTAAACTCTGTTGTTTATTTTGTGATCGCGCCGCGCAGCTTTGCGCCACTGGACAGATCTCGCATTGGGGTTTTGTGCGGGTGCAAACGGTAGCCCCCAAATCCATAATGGCTTGCGTGTAATCGCTTACGCGTTGACTAGGCGTGAGCCGTTCAGCCAAGGTCCAAAGCTGCTTTAATACTGTGGTTTCGCCAGGCCAAGCTTCAATGCCAGCTTGACGGCAAAGAACCCGCTTCACGTTGCCATCTAAAATCGCCTCGCGCTGACCATAGGTAATGGCGAGAATGGCTGCCGCCGTTGAGCGGCCGATACCGGGCAAGGCCTCCAGCTGTTCCCGCTGTTTCGGAAACTCACCGGCATAGTCTGCGACAATGCGCTTTGCTGCCTTATGCAGGTTGCGGGCCCGCGCGTAATAACCCAAACCAGACCAATAATGCAGCACTTCATCGGTGTCTGCCCGAGCCAAACTGCCCACATCAGGAAAGCGCTGCATGAAGCGCTGGAAATAAGCGACTACGGTACTCACCTGGGTCTGTTGCAACATCACCTCAGACACCCAGACGCGGTAGGCAGTCTTATCCACCTGCCATGGCAGGTCATGCCGACCATGGCAGTCAAACCAAGCCAGGAGTTGGTCCGCAAAACTCATATGGCGAACTGATCGAATCAGCGGCGCAAACGATCCAACAAAGAATCACCCACTGAATCACGCAAGCGATCCACCTCTTCGCGCACCCGATCCCTTTGCTCTTCAATTTGTGGTGTCACTCGCTCGCGAATCTCCTCTCGCAGGCGATCCCCTAAAATGGCCTGTAAGTCCAGACCAAACCGTGGTTCAGCAAATGTGCCGCGAATAGTGATGGGCAGGTTGACATTGCGCAGCTGGTCCAAGGGCTGGCCATCCTGCCCCTCTAGCGTGGCTACCAGTCGCGTGTCCAATCGATAATCCAGCGTTTGTGCGTTCAAATCCGCCTGACCCCGCCCGGTGACACGCAGCAGCGGCGAAGAGGCCGTCAAATCATCATTACTCACCACACCATTACGGATAGCAAAGCTGGCGGAGATTGCTGTGAAGTCGGTCTTACGCGGTTCTTCTTCAGCTGCTGCGCTGCGCCCACGTAACCTAGCCTCAGCATCACGAATGATTTGGGCGACATTGATACCCATGACCGCACCATCTTCGGCGCGCATTGAGCCATTGCCATTGAGCGCCGCTATCCATTGTTTGATCGACTGTCCGCGGGTATTCACATTCAGTTCGGCATGGGCCGCGCCGGTGACCAGCTGATTGCCCAATAAGTCCACGAGTAGCGGACCAAACTGCACATTGCCCAGCTGCGCACCCGCGGTTATTGCAGGAACCTCTGCGCGCACATCTAAACTGGCGGTGCTGCTCAATGAGCCTTGATAGGCATTGCCAGTAAGACTGCGCAATTCCAAGAGCCCATTGCGCGCTCGAATGGCGGCATTGGCATCGGTGAGGGCCAGATTCATCACGGTTAACTGCGCTACCTTAAACTCGCCATCGAGATTCAAACTTCGCAAGGCCTCCAAAGGTAGCTCTATCTTTTCATCAGACCACTCAGCCGGGGTGCCCGCTGCAGGTTCGTCCATCGCCTCACCCACAGGCAGATAATCATCCACATTGATGCGATCGAGCTCGAGGCGTGTGCGAATGGCAGGCTGGGCGAAGTCCGTCAAAGTAAAACTGCCTTGCAGATTACTGTCATCCAGGCGCAGGCTGATGGGCGATAGCTGTATGGCATTACCTCGCATCTCAAATTCCACATCAATCGATGCCGCGCTAAACGCGTCCTCGCGCGCAATGGGTGGCAAATCTATGGACAGTTCGGAGAGTAGACTTCTCGGGTTGAGTAGATCACTACGGAATTCCCCGCTCACCGAAGGCTCCGAACTATCCAATCCGCTAATGGTGACGAGACCGGTCAGCGTGGCGCCTAGAGCATCCAGTGACAAACGCTCCATGCGCACGACTTGTGCACTCAGGTCAGCGACGACGTCACCCTGCAGACTGACATTAATCTCGGCGGGCAAAGGCTCACCCTCAAGCTGAGCAACCAGCATAAGGCGCCGCAAGGCATATCTTTGCTCCTGCAAATCCAAGCGCAGTAGTCCAGTCAGCCCCAAGCTAGCATGCACCTCTGGGTCTTCAAGCCATAAATCTAACTGCGCATCCAAAGGGGTTTCTGCCCCTGGGCGCAAACGTCCCAAGGTCAGGTTAAATGGCTCGACGCGCAGGCGCGTATCGGTTTGTTGATCATCCCAATAAAGGCGCGCATCGGCGATACGCAGGCCGTCGATATCCACATCCGCCAGGGTGAGGCCTTCCCGTGAATCGGTTGTGGCCGGAGTGTCGACTGCTGCTTCAGTGGGCTGTATCAAATCCTCCCAGTTAGCTCGTCCTTGCGCATCTATCGCCAAATACAGTTCAAGGCCCTCGAATCTCAGGCTTTGCACTTGCAATTCACGGCGCAGCAAAGGCAACAAAGCAACGGACACCTCCACTTCTTGCACCCGAAGAAAATCGTCTGGACTAAACCCTTGTGCATTGGCCAACCGAGTCTCACGGAGCTCAAGCCCCAGCCACGGGAACATCGATAGGCGAATATCACCGGAGATCTCCAAAGCGCGCCCAGTTTGCGCCTCCACCAGGTTCTCAATACGCGCTTTATAGTCGTTAGGATCAAAGGTGGCGATGAGATAGGCGGCCAACAAAACCACCACGACAACAAGTCCACCTAAAGCAATAAGCAGTCGTTTGAACATAGCTTAGTCAATCACTCATAGGTTAGAGAGGGCTTTGCCGTTGCCAGTCGCCAGAGCGACCGCCGGATTTACTGAGCAAACCGACAGCATCAATCACCATGCCCCGGTCTACCGCTTTACACATATCGTAGATGGTCAGAAGTGCAACTTGAACGGCAGTTAGCGCCTCCATTTCTACGCCCGTTGGACCGACTGTCTCCGCCGTTGCTGTGCAGCTGACCGCAGGCTCGGATTCCTCGATCACGAATTGTAATTCCACATGGGTCAGCGCCAGAGGGTGACACAGGGGTATAAGATCGGCCGTGCGCTTGCTCGCCATAATGCCGGCGATACGGGCGATACCCAACACATCCCCTTTCTTGTGACCGCCACTGCGGATCAAAGCCAGGGTCTCTGCTTGTACATGGATGCGCCCATGGGCTACGGCAATGCGGCGGGTATTGGGTTTGGCACCCACATCCACCATATGCGCCTCGCCTGCTTGATTGAAATGCGTTAACTCACCCATACACGGCATCCTATCGCTTCTTTTGCCCGAATCGTTAATGTGTTATCTGTGGAGCAGTATTTCTCACCGAGGATTGTTATGGCCATTAACGTACGCTATCTAGCAAGTCTGCGCGATACCCTAGGTCGTGATAGCGATATTGTGGATTGCTCGGGAACATCCACCGTGAGTGACGTTTGGCGGGCTGCCAATCCCGATCACGAGATGCCGGCAAAGCTCCTTGTAGCCATCAATCAAGAATATGCATCACTGTCGGCGGGCGTAAAAGACGGCGATGAAGTGGCATTTTTTCCGCCAGTGACTGGGGGCTGAAATGTCCGTTCAATTATTCGAACAATCCCTCGAACCTTATGCCTTGCTGTTGGCTCATGAATCGCAGCTGCAGCCGGGAAGCTATGGCGCCACTGCCAGTTTCGTTGGCAGCATGCGCGACTTTAATGAAGGAGATACGGTCGAAGGCATGTTTTTAGAACACTACCCGGGGATGACCGAGAGAGAGCTTGAAGTCATTGAGCGGCGCGCTCGAGAACAGTGGGACTTACTGGATGTGCTCATTGCCCACCGAGTCGGCCAGATTTGCCCCAGCGACCCGATCGTTTTGGTGGCGGTTTGGTCGGCGCATCGCGCTGCGGCTTTTGCGGCTTGTCGCAGCATCATGGAGGATTTAAAGCACAACGCTCCGTTTTGGAAACGCGAGACTTTGAGCACCGGGCAAAATCGCTGGGTGGAGTCGAACACGCCCGGATAAACTGCGGGGATCGACTCGGGCCGAAACCTGGTAGGCCAATGCCGCTGGCCGGTTAAAGACCAGCGGCCGACCTAAACACATCGATCGATCAGGACTCCACGCTGATACGGCGTGGCTGAACCTTTTCCTGTTTGGCAATGCGTACTTCCAGTACACCATTGTGGCTGCGAGCACTGATACGCTCCGCATCGGCCGAATCAGGCAGGCTAAAACGCCGGTAGAAACTGCCGCGAATACGCTCAACGCGCTTGTAATGCTCCTTCTCTTCGTGGGTTTCTTCACGACGCTCACCAGAGATGGTCAGCACCCGATTTTTGGCTTTTTTTATTCGAGGTTTTGGATTTGTTCGCGCATCTGTTCGATCAAGACTTTGAGTTCGACCGCTGCTTGGGTGGTTTCTAGGTCATGCGATTTGGCGCTTAGGGTGTTGGCCTCGCGATTGAATTCCTGCATCAGGAAATCTAGGCGACGCCCCATGGGCTCATCAGTGCCCAGAATGCGCAGCATTTCCTTGCAGTGTCCATCGAGTCGGTCCAGCTCTTCGGCGACATCGAGGCGCTGCGCCTGCAGCACAAGCTCCTGTTCCAGCCGCCCTGGGTCACAGTCGAGTTCTAGTTCGGCGATGCGGCCGCGAAGCTTATCCTGCAGTGACTGAACCACCTGCGGGCGCCTCTGCCGAACAAAATCCACCTGCACCTGTACTTGCTCAAGGCGAGACCGCAGCAAGCCCTGAATATGCTGGCCCTCACGATGGCGCGCCTGTTGTAACTCGTCCAAGGTTTGTTTCACTAGATCCATGACCGAGGTAGATAGAGCCGTCATGTCCTGCTCTGGCTCGACCACCACCCCCGGCCAGTGCAGCAAATCCATCACGGTAAAGCGCGCGGCATTGTGCATCCAGTGCTCCACTTCACTGATCTTCGCGATCAGCTGTTTAGCAAACTCCTCATTGACCTGAGGGCCTTCGGCCGTTTGTCCAGAGCGGCGCCAACGCAAACTACACTCCAGTTTGCCTCGATTGATTCCAGCCTGTAGGCGCTCGCGGATACCCGCTTCCAGGCTACGCAATTCATCGGGCAAGCGCACCGAGATCTCTAGGTAACGGTGGTTCACAGCGCGCAGTTCACAAATCAGGGTGCCAAATTCACCACTGGATTCACTATGGGCAAAGCCGGTCATGCTGGATAACATCAGAACTCCTGCGGGCGAATTAGCCCATGCATTATACTGTGCGGTTCCATTTGCTGACAGGATTCACCATGCGACCCAGTGGCCGTGCTATCGACGAACTGCGCCCCGTGCGTTTTACCCGCAACTTCACCGAACATGCTGAAGGCTCAGTGCTCGCCGAATATGGAAAAACCCGAGTCTTGTGTACAGCCTCTGTGGATGAGCGCACACCCCCATGGCTTAAGGGCAAAGGCCGCGGGTGGGTAACGGCTGAATACGGGATGTTACCGCGCTCGACGCATGATCGCATGCCACGTGAAGCTGCCCGCGGCAAACAGCAGGGACGCACCCAGGAGATTCAACGACTCATCGGACGCAGCTTGCGAGCCGTGGTCAACCTCGAAGCCTTGGGCGAGCGACAGATCACTTTGGACTGTGACGTCTTGCAAGCAGACGGGGGTACGCGCACTGCCGCCATCAGTGGAGCCTACGTGGCACTCTGCGACGCTGTAGCTCATCTCAAAAAAGCCGGCTTAGTGCGGCGAGACCCGCTGATTGGCAGTGTTGCCGCTGTCTCAGTGGGCATCTATCGCGGCCACCCCATCCTAGACCTAGACTATCGGGAAGATTCCGAGGCGGAGACCGATATGAATATTGTCATGAACGATGCCGGTGCTTTTATTGAACTGCAGGGCACGGCAGAGGGGCATGCCTTCCACAAAAATGAGTTGCAGGAAATGCTCGTGCTGGCAGAAAAAGGCATTGGCGAGATTATGGCTGAACAACAGGCTGCAGGCTCCACTGCATGAAAATTGTGCTAGCCACCGGCAATGCGGGCAAGCTGCGCGAGTTTTCACAGATGCTACAAAGCAGCGGTTTTGAAATCGTGCCGCAATCTGCATTTGAGGTCACTGAAGTCGCCGAAACCGGATTAAGTTTTGTTGAAAACGCGCTGATTAAAGCACGTCATGCTGCGCAGCATACAGGCCTGCCGGCCCTAGCTGATGATTCGGGTATCGAGGTGGATTTCCTGCAAGGTGCGCCCGGTATTTATTCAGCTCGTTACGCGGGTGCGCGCGCGACTACCGAGGAGAATAACCACAAATTGTTGCGGGCTTTATCTGGCGTTAGCGCTGCTCAGCGCACTGCCCGTTTCCGCAGCGTTATCGTGTTTTTACGCCATGCCACCGATCCATCACCCGTGATTGCTGAGGGCCATTGGGAAGGACAAATAGCCATTGAGCCCGCCGGCGATCAAGGCCATGGGTATGACCCTATTTTCCTCATTCCTGAGCAAGGCAAGACCGCAGCACAATTGCCGGCAGAAGAGAAAAACCGCCTCAGCCATCGCGGCCAAGCGCTGAGAAATTTGCTGCACAAACTGCCGCCCTTGAAATGACCTTAAATGCCGTGATTCCTTTGGCACTTTATGTGCACCTGCCCTGGTGTGTGCGCAAGTGCCCTTACTGTGATTTCAACTCACATGCGGTGAAAACATCGATCCCTGAAGAAGACTACATCGATGCATTGATCCGGGATCTGGAGGCCGAGCTACCGCTGGTCTGGGGTAGATCTTTAGAAAGCATATTTATCGGCGGCGGCACACCCAGCCTGTTCAGTGCTGATGCCATAAACCGCCTCTTATCTGAGTTGCGCGCTCGGCTGAATATGCGCCCCAATTTGGAAATCACTCTAGAGGCCAATCCGGGCACTGTCGAACAAGATCATTTCATCGGATATCGACAAGCTGGGATTAATCGCATCTCTTTGGGTGTACAAAGCTTTTCTGAGACTTCACTCAAGGCCTTGGGGCGTATTCATGGCGCGGATGAATCCCGCCAGGCGTTTGCCACGGCGCGACAAGCCGGTTTTGAAAACATCAATATCGATCTCATGTTTGGCTTGCCTGCACAGAGCAGGGAAGCAGCGCTTGAGGATTTACAGATTGCGCTAAGCCTGGGCAGTGAACACCTCAGCTGGTATGAACTGACATTGGAACCCAACACCCTGTTCGCGCGCTTTCCGCCGACAGATTTGCCAGATGACGAAGAATTATGGGAGATGCAGGCAGCGGGACAGCAGTTACTAGCGGCGCAAGGATTTGAACAGTATGAAGTGTCGGCCTACAGCCGAGCGAAGCAACAATGCCGGCACAATTTGAACTACTGGGAATTTGGCGACTACATCGGCATTGGCTCTGGTGCCCATGGAAAGATTTCCAGTCCTGCTACAGACACCGTCATTCGGCGTGTCAAGCCGCGACAGCCAGAGGCTTATTTGCGGGCCTTCTCGGGCAAAACTTCAGATCAAGAAGCCGCAGAAATAGTCAGCCAGCGGACCTTGAATCATGCGGATCTGTCATTCGAGTTCATGCTCAACGCACTCAGGTTACAAAAACCCGTCCCCAAATCGCTATTCAGTGAACGTACAGGCCTTCCCATAAAGGTCATCGCGAAAGAGATCAACCAAGCTATCGAGCGAGATTTGTTGGAAGAGACGCCCACGCATTGGAACGCGACGCCCCTAGGTCGGCGCTTCCTCAACGATCTCACGGGATTATTTCTAAAAGATCATTAAACAGGCATTTGCTGATGCCAGCTCATGCCAGCTGCACCATGCCAGTAGCCGTCACTAAACCTTGGAAATAAACCCTCGATGCGCGCCAGGGCCTGCTGCGGACTGAGATGACCATCGATGCAATCGCGGAATGCCTCTATCACCTCCGCCATATGTTCCGGCTCCGGTAGTAAACGCACTACATCTACCCCCATGGCAGCGATATCAGGCAGCACCTCAACAAGGTTAGAAGGCTCTGCCGACTGCAACTGAATACCATTGACAGTCAGTAACTCGCCACTGTCCTGAGTATTAAGATACTTGCCGCCCGGGTCATCCAAGCAGGCCAATCCACAGGCATCTTTGGGAACATTATGGGCGCGCGCTGTGAAACACCGTGCGGAGAATGCCAAAGGTAGTTTGCCAAAGACAATCACCTCGGTTTCCAAGCCCTCAGGGCGCGCATCATGCATTTGTTGCAAAACACTAGACGACAACTCTACTGGCAAGACCCAACGAATGGCTCCCATAGCCCGCAGCTCTGCGAGAGTAGCGGCGTTATAGGTGTTGATATGAGGCCCAGCCACAAAGTTCTGACCAACCAAAAGGCCCAATGCAGTCGCATCATTGGCCTCCACCATAAAATGGCCATTACCGACGAGTCGCTCAAGAGCCAGCCGCTCTGACTCAGCTTCGAGCAGCGCCAAACTCGAGAGGATTACCGTCTTACCCGCATCCGCTAGGCGATGTGCCACATCCAGCCAATCGGCAGCACGCAGTTCACGCCGCTTGGAACAGACATTCTCGCCGAGATACACCAGATCCACGGGCGCCTTGGCGACCATGGCATAGAAGTCCATGACCTTTTGCCGCGGCCAGTAGTATTGAATAGGTCCTAGTGAGAGCTTCATTGCCAAGCCCTGTGCAATGCCCCAAGCGTTTGGGTGCGTCCCTCAGACATGCCAGCCAAAGCCTGAGCCCAGTCTGGCTTGACGCGAAAACCCTCGGGGTTTTCATGACAGGCATCGATGGCCGCGCGCATCACCCGTGTCGCCTCAGCCACATAGGCGGGGCTGCGCTGGCGGCCTTCAAGCTTGATAGCGCGAACGCCGATGCGGTAGAGATCTGGCAGGATATCGAGGGTGCTCAAGCTGGTCGGCTCTTCGATGGCATAGAAGTGCTCAGGAGCGTCTCCCACCTGATAGCGGCCCTTACAAATCACCGGGTAGCCAGCGCTTTCACCGGGTTTAAAGGTATCAATCAGTACGCCGTTGAGTCGTGCTTCGCGCCCTTTGTCCGTCTCAATCCAGCGCACAGCGTGAGCCGGTGAGCAGGCCCCATGCGTATTAGGTGCATCACCCGTGGCATAAGACGATAGCATGCAGCGGCCCTCGACCATGACGCATAGACTGCCAAAACCAAACACCTCGATATCAATTTTGCTGCGCTTGATCACCTGTTCAACCTGCGCCAAGGAAAGCACTCGAGGCAGAACTGCACGCCGCACACCAAAACGCTCATGATAGAAATTCAGGGCATCTGCCGTGGTGGCTGAGCCCTGCACCGATAAGTGCAGCTTGAGCTCGGGATGGGTTTGAGCGGCGTAACGCATCACCCCCATATCCGCGAGAATCACTGCGTCAATACCCTCAGCAGCAGCGACATCAATCGCCGCCGTTGCCTGGTCGAAAAGATCCGGCTGGGGGTAGGTGTTCAGCGCCATATACACCCGCGCACCATGAGAATGGGCGTATTGAATGCCTTTAACCAAGGTCTTGCGATCAAAGTTTAAGCCGGGAAAATTGCGCGCATTCACCTCGCCGCGTAGGCTGAGATACACAGCATCTGCGCCATGATCCACAGCGGTGCGCAGCGCTGGCAATCCACCTGCCGGACATACCAGTTCCAAACCTTTATCACTCATTTATTCTCTCCGCTTAAGCGACAGCCCTGATAAGACCCACGTCGCCGCAACTCACGATCAATCCCATTAAGCGCTGGCCATTTGGTGCTGCACCACTCCGGCGCCAGTAACAAAGGCTCTTGGGCTGTAGCCGTTAGGCGATGGAACACAACTTCGGGCGGCGTCATCTCAATCAGATCTACGGCCAGATTCACGTAGCGCTCCAAAGTCCAAGGCTGAAATTCACCCGCCCGCCACTGCTTCGCTAACTGTGTGCCCCGCACGACATGGACCGGGTGTAACTTGAGGCCATCCACACCCTCATCAATCACACGGCGCAGGGTCTGATACTGATGCCATTCCTCTTCACCCGGCAAGCCATGCATTAAATGTGTACACACACGCAATTGGCGTTGGCGCGCTCTTTTCACTGCATCACAATACTCCGCATAGCCGTGGCCGCGATTGACCCGCGCCAAGGTTTCATCAAAAGAAGACTGTAATCCCAGCTCCAACCAAATGAATTGACCTTGGTCTTGATAGCTAGCGAGCAGGTCCAGCACCTTATCAGGCACGCAGTCAGGGCGCGTACCTACTGCCAAACCCACCACATCATGCGTTTGCAAGGCCTCGTCATATAAGGCTTTTAGGCGGTCAATTTCGGCATAGGTATTGGTGTAAGCCTGGAAATATGCAAGATAGCGGCGTGCACCTGTGCGTTTGCGCACCACCTCGGCACCTTCGGCCAGTTGCCGAGCCACTTCACCACCGTCATGCCCCTGCGGTGCAAAACTGGCGTTGTTGCAAAAGGTGCAACCCCCCTCGCCCTTACTGCCATCCATGTTGGGGCAAATAAATCCGGCACTGACGGTGAGTTTATGAATACGCGTACCGAAATGGGCCTGCATATCAGACCCAAGCGTATTAACGTGCTCGGCCAATTGCATAAAACCCAGCCTAGATTAGGTCTTGGGCAGCGTCACACCCGTCTGCCCCTGATACTTGCCGCCACGATCTTTGTAGGATGTAGCGCAGATTTCGTCTGACTCAAAAAACAACATCTGAGCCACGCCTTCATGGGCATAAATCCTTGCAGGCAGGGGCGTGGTATTGGAAAACTCTAGGGTGACATGCCCCTCCCACTCCGGTTCCAGTGGCGTCACGTTGACGATGATGCCACAGCGGGCGTAAGTGCTTTTACCCAAGCACACGGTCAACACACTTCGGGGAATACGAAAATATTCGACCGTGCGCGCCAGTGCAAAGGAATTGGGGGGAATGATGCAAACATCGGATTTGATATCGACAAAACTGCGCTCATCGAAATGCTTGGGATCGACGATGCTGGAATTGATGTTGGTGAAAATCTTGAACTCGTCAGCACAGCGCACGTCGTAGCCGTAGCTGGACGTGCCATAGGAGATAATCTTTTCCCCATTAACCTGTCGCACCTGCTCATGGGCGAAAGGCTCAATCATGCCCTGCTCCGCCGCCATACGACGGATCCAGTGATCGGATTTGATAGCCATGTAATTCCTAGGTGTTTTGAATGACGATGTTGGGGAATTTGGCCGAAAAGTCCCGCGCCTGCAAGGCTAAGCGCGCACCAGCACGGCGAGCTATTTCGCGATAAATCTCGGCGATGCGCCCTTCCGGGCTGGCCACAACGGTGGGATTGCCGCTATCCACTTGTTCACGGATATGCACGTCCAAAGGCAAAGCACCTAGGAAATCCACATCATATTCCTCGGCCATACGTTCGCCACCGCCCTGTCCGAAAATATGTTCCTCATGGCCGCATTTGGAACAGATATGGATACTCATGTTCTCCACCACACCGAGCACGGGCACATCGACTTTTTCAAACATCTTCAGTCCCTTACGTGCATCTAAAAGGGCAATATCTTGAGGCGTGGTGACAATCACAGCACCGCTAACGGGAATTTTTTGCGCCAAAGTGAGCTGGGTATCACCCGTGCCCGGCGGCAAATCGATGACTAGGTAATCCAAATCTTTCCAGTTCGTGTCCCGCAGCAATTGCTCAAGCGCCTGAGTGACCATGGGTCCGCGCCAGATCATTGGCGTGTCTTCCTCAATAAGAAAGCCGATGGACATAGCCTGTATCCCATGATTTTCCATGGGTTCCATGCTTTTTCCATCCTTGGTCTCCGGCTTACCGACAATACCCAGCATACGTGGCTGACTGGGACCATAAATATCAGCATCCAAAATACCCACCGTGGCCCCCTCTGCTTTCAACGCTAAGGCCAAATTGACTGCCGTGGTGGATTTGCCTACCCCGCCTTTGCCCGAGGCGACGGCAATAATATTTTTGATGTTGTGCAGCGGCTTGAGCCCGCGCTGCACACTATGAGAGGCCACCTTGGTCTCAATGTTGACCTTGACTGCAGTGATTCCAGAAACCCCTTGTAGCTTGTCGACAATGGCTTGGCGCAAGCTAGGATGCCAGCCTTCGGCCGCATACCCCAATGAGATATCTATAGTGGCCACGCCCCCCTCGATACGAATGTCGCGCACCTGTTTGGAAGACATTAGATCCGCGTCAATGTAAGGATCGTGAATCTCTTTGAGTAGGGTCTCCAACTTCAGGCGAGATACTTCCGTCATCTATGGCTCCTTGGGTGCAATTAGCGCCCTATTCTACACCAAGCCCCGGTCCGGCAATAAAGACGTGATTTTAGGGGTTTTAGTGATCCAACCCGGGTAAAGCCAACCCGCAACTGGTGGTTGACCCCTGTAAGCTGGTAAATTTCGGGGTCTTTGTGATATCAGCCTGAACCATGACTCAGCCAGCCCGACAGATCCTAGTCACCAGCGCCTTGCCTTACGCCAATGGCCCCATTCATTTAGGCCATCTGGTGGAATACATACAGACGGATATTTGGGTTCGCTTCCAGAAAATGCGCGGGCACGAGGTGATTTATGTTTGTGCCGATGACGCACACGGCACACCCATCATGCTCAAAGCGCAAAGCGAAGGCATCACTCCTGAAGAACTCATCGAAACCATTGGTCGAGAGCATCGTGCCGATTTCTCAGAGTTTTTCATTGAATTCGATCATTATCACAGCACTCACTCCGATGAGAACCGGCAGTTTGCCACGCTGATCTACGGTCGTTTGCGCGACGCCGGGCATATTGCGCGGCGCACCATCCGACAGGCCTATGACCCCAAAGCGGAAATGTTTCTTCCCGATCGCTTTATCAAAGGTGAGTGTCCGCGCTGCGGCGCCAAAGATCAGTATGGCGATTCCTGTGAAGCCTGCGGCGCCACCTATAGCCCCACCGACCTGAAAAATCCTGTCTCAGCGATCTCTGGGGTGACTCCCATTGAGAAAGACTCAGAGCATTACTTTTTTACGCTTGGCCAGTTTGCCGACATGCTCTCAGCCTGGACTCGATCGGGCAGCTTGCAGCCCGAGATCCGCAATAAGCTTCAGGAATGGTTTGACTGCGGATTAAATGACTGGGACATCTCGCGCGATGCGCCCTACTGGGGTTTCGAAATCCCTGACGCACCGGGTAAATATTTTTACGTCTGGCTGGACGCACCCATTGGCTACATGGCGAGTTTCCAACATTACTGCGCCAAACACGGCCTGAATTTTGACGACTGGTGGCAGCCCGACAGCCAAACTGAATTGCATCATTTCATCGGCAAAGACATCGCCTATTTCCATACCCTGTTTTGGCCCGCCATGTTGCATGGCGCTGGCTTTCGCACACCCAGCGCAGTGCATTGCCATGGATTTTTGACCGTCAATGGCCAGAAAATGTCCAAATCCCGCGGCACGTTTATTAAAGCGCGGGCCTATTTAGAACATTTACACCCCGAGTACCTACGTTACTACTTTGCCGCCAAACTGGGGCCAGGCGTGGACGACATCGACCTTTCGCTAGATGATTTCATTGCCCGCGTGAATAGCGATCTGGTGGGTAAAGCCGTGAATATCGCCTCACGCTGCGCTGGATTTATCCACAAAAGCTTTGCCGGCCAACTGGCTGAAAGCCTCGATGATGAGGCCCTTTATGCCCAATTTATCGATGCCGGCGAACGTATTAGTAGTCATTATGAGAATCGCGAGTATGCACAGGCCGTGCGCGAAATCATGTCGCTGGCCGATGCAGCCAATCAATATGTGGATGAACAGAAACCGTGGGTATTGGCCAAACAAGATGGACAACAGCAGCGGGTGCAAACTGTCTGTACGCAAGGCATTAATCTTTTCCGCGTGATCATGACTTATTTAAAGCCTATATTGCCGCAAATGGCCACGCAGGCAGAGCAGTTCTTACAATGTGAGCCATTGATCTGGGATTCTGTCCGCCAGCCACTGTTGGGCAGCAATATCCATCCTTATCAGCCACTGGCGACAAGAGTCGACCCAGCAGCCGTTCAGGCCATGGTTGAGGCATCACGGGATAATCTGGCGCCCAGCCAGTCTGCGTCGGGGGACGCGTCATGAAACTCCAACAGTTGCGCTACCTGAGGGCGATTGCGCGTCATAACCTCAATATTTCTGAGGCCGCCCAACACCTCCACACTTCACAGCCCGGCATCAGTAAGCAAGTTAGACTCTTGGAGGAGGAACTGGGCGTACCGCTGTTTCATCGCAGCGGCAAACATCTTACTGACATGACGGATGTGGGCAAGAAAATCCTGCACTACGGCGAAAAAATCCTGCAGGACGTAGACAATATTCGTGCTGCCGCGGACGAGGCCTGTGATGATCAAAACGGCGAGCTGCGCATCGCCACGACCCACTCGCAAGCACGCTATGTACTGCCTCCCATTATCGATCATTTCAAAACCCGATTTCCTGGCGTGCGTGTGCAAATCCATCAGGGCTCTCCCCCACAGGTCGGTGGCATGCTGGCCCATGGTGAGGCCGATTTCGTGATCGGCACTGATCCTATCGCGCACAGTGGACAAATGGTGTTGTTGCCTGCTTATCGCTGGTATCACTGTGTGGTTGTACCTCGTGACCATGTGTTGGCCAAAGAAGGGGCGATCACGCTGGAACGTCTCGCGGAGTTCCCCATTGTGACTTATTTGGATGGCTTCACCGGAAGAACCAAGTTGGATGCCGACTTCAAACGTGCTGGGCTGACCCCCGAAATTGTGCTCACCGCTGCCGATGCCGATGTCATTAAGACCTATGTGCGTCATGGCATGGGCGTGGGTATCATTGCCCATGTGGCTTTAGAGCCTGGTTATGACGATGATCTGGTGGCTTTGAACACGCACCCCGCCTTCTCACCCAATATCACGCGCATTGGCTTTCGCCGTGGTGCTTGGTTGCGGGGCTATATGTTTGAATTCATCGCGATGCTGGCGCCACATCTGGGCGCGGAACAGGTCGCTCGTGCAGCCCGCGACCCGGATGCACCAGCCGTGCAGAAACTGCTGACGCAAATCAAGCTGCCAACGCGTGGCCCCAGCCGTTCCAGCGTTCGCGCTTGACCCCAGTTTCTCAGCGGTTGAAGCCCGCTACCGGGCTGCCCGATACTGTGGGCAGTAATTAAGGAGAAACATGGCTGAGTTAGCGCTCATTCTTGTCAGTACGGTACTGGTCAATAACTTCGTTTTGGTGAAGTTCCTTGGCCTGTGCCCGTTCATGGGCGTCTCCCGTAAAGTCGAAACCGCTGCTGGCATGGGGCTGGCCACAACCTTTGTGTTGACCCTATCCTCGGTCTGTAGCTTCTTGGTGAATGAGTACTTACTGGCGCCGTTTGGCCTTGAGTATTTGCGCACTATCTCATTTATCTTGGTGATCGCCGCAGTCGTGCAATTCACAGAAATGGTGGTGCACAAAACCAGTCCGCTGTTATACAACGTGCTGGGTATATTCCTGCCTTTGATCACCACCAACTGCGCGGTACTGGGTGTGGCTTTGTTGAATATCCAGGAGATGCATGGCTTTGTTGAGTCGGTTGTTTACGGCATGGGCGCGGCGATTGGTTTTTCCATTGTGCTGGTATTGTTTGCTGCCTTGCGCGAGAGAATCGCTGCGGGGGACGTGCCGACACCCTTTAAAGGCAGTGCGATTGCGTTAATCACTGCCGGCCTTATGTCATTGGCCTTTATGGGCTTTATCGGTCTAGCGCCTTGAGGATGCTGACATGATTGCTGCCATTCTCGTCATCGTCTCTCTATGTGCCCTCTTCGGCATTATCTTGGGATACTCGGCGGTTCGTTTCCGCGTCGAAGGTGATCCCGTCGCTGACCAAATCAATGACTTGCTGCCGCAAACCCAGTGTGGCCAGTGTGGCTATGCGGGATGTCGCCCCTATGCTGCTGCTATTGCTGAGGGGCAAGCAGACATCAACCGCTGTCCTCCGGGCGGCGAAACCACAGTGCTGGCGCTAGCGGATCTTCTGGGCCGGGATCCTAAACCCCTGGAAGGCGAAATTAAGGAAAAGTCTCTGGCTGTCATTGATGAACAAACCTGCATTGGCTGCACGTTGTGTATTCAAGCCTGTCCTGTGGATGCCATTTTAGGGGCGGCGAAACAAATGCATACGGTTATCGCCGAACAATGCACAGGGTGCGAGCTTTGCATCGCCCCCTGTCCGGTGGATTGTATTGTCATGCTGCCCATTGAGCAGGACATCGGCAGCTGGAAGTGGCCGTTACCTGAGGAACAATATGCGGGAACCCTGCGTCTACTAGATTTAGCGCGTCCCAACCCAGTATCGTCATGAGCGGCCTCAAATCCGCTTTGGTTTACAATCACAGACCATGAGTACTAAGCCCCTCAAACTCTGGCGCTTTCACGGCGGTCTGGATATCCCCGACCATAAGGCCGAAAGTCTGGTTGAACCCTTGGCCACTGCGCCGCTACCCGAACTCCTGACTATTCCCTTGCGCCAGCATATTGGCGAGCCTGCACAAGTGGTTGTTAAAGCAGGAGACCAGGTCTGCAAAGGCCAGATCATCGCTCGCTGTGATACTTATGTCGGTGCCCACCTGCACGCCCCCACCTCGGGTCGCATTCTAAGTATTGAAGATGCTCCCGTGCCCCATCCCTCAGGGTTGGCGGCGCCCTGTATTCGCCTCGAGGTTGATGGCGATGATCATTGGGGCGAACATCGTATGGCGCCGATTGACAACTTTGAGGACATGGATCCCATGCTGCTGCGCGAGCGCGTGCGTGAAGCCGGAATTGTCGGATTAGGCGGAGCTGCCTTTCCTTCGGCGGTCAAACTTAATCCTCGACCGGAGCAAAAAATCCATACCCTCATCGTCAATGGCGCGGAATGCGAACCCTACATTACTTGCGATGACATCCTGATGCGCACAGAGGCCGAGAAAGTCATTGCTGGATTGATGTTGGTGCGTAGCGCTTTGCGACCCAAGCAATGCCTGATTGGTATTGAAGACAATAAACCCGAGGCAATTCGCGCGATGACTGAAGCCTTGGGTGGTGAACAGCGCGACAATATCCGCATCGTCGCATTGCCCACCATTTATCCCGCCGGCGGCGAACGCCAGCTGATTAAAACACTCACAGGTACTGAAGTGCCTGCTGATGGCATACCGGCTGACATAGGTGTGGTGTGTCACAACGGCGGTACCTTGGCCGCCATCTTTCGCGCTGTCGTGCATGGCGAACCCTTAATTTCACGCATCGTCACAGTGACGGGCGCGGGAGTGCATCGCCCACGTAATTTCAAAGTCCGCTTGGGCACACCAATCAGCGAGTTAGTCAAGCTGGCAGGAGGCTATACCGATCAGGCCGAGCGCTTGATCATGGGTGGACCGATGATGGGTTTTGCCTTAGCCAATGATGCGGTGCCCATCATTAAGGGCACGAACTGCATTTTGGTGGGTGACCGCGATACCGTAAAGCCACGCGACCCCGTCATGCCCTGTATTCGCTGTGGCGATTGCGTCAAAGTCTGTCCGGCGCAACTGCTGCCACAGCAGCTGTATTGGTATAGCCGATCACAGGATTTCGATAAGGCTCAGGACTACAATTTGTTCGATTGTATTGAGTGTGGCTGCTGCGCTCATGTCTGCCCCAGCAATATTCCTTTGGTACAGTTTTATCGCTTTGCAAAAAATGAGATTTGGGCCAAGGAACAGGAAAAACAGCAATCGCAAGCCTCTCGCCTGCGTCACGAGTGGCGACAAGAGCGACTGGAGCGGGAGAAAAAAGAAAAGGCTGAACGCCTGGCGCGCAAAAAACGTGAGTTAAGCGAAAAAGCGTCAACCGATGCCGTAGAAGATCCACGCAAAGCGGCCATAGAAGCGGCGCTCAAGCGGGTTCAGGCCCGCAAGGCCAGTCGGGAGGCCTAAGTCGGTCAACACATGCGTTTTGAAACCGTTACCTCTCCCCACTTATCGCCCGCACTGAGCGTCAATGGCGTGATGCGCCAGGTTCTCTATGCCCTAGTGCCCGGAACCATTGCCATGACTTGGTTTTTTGGCTGGGGCATCCTCGTCAATGTGGCTCTGGCGGTGATTCTTTGTGTGGCGCTGGAAGCATTGGTTCTGAAACTGCGGCGTCGGCCAATAACACCCTTCGTCACGGATTTATCCGCCGTCGTGACAGGCTGGCTGCTGGCACTGGCGATACCACCATTGACGCCTTGGTGGATCACCTTTGTCGGTGTTGTGTTTGCGATTATCATCGCCAAGCACCTCTATGGTGGCTTGGGATATAACGTTTTTAATCCTGCCATGGTTGGCTACGTGGTTCTGGTCATCTCCTTCCCGCGGGAAATGACGCTTTGGCTACCGCCCTCGAGCCTAGCTGAATACGCTTTTGACTTACCCCAGACGCTCAGCATTATTTTCTTTCATCAGCTTCCCACGGGACTCACCTGGGACATGATCAGTAGTGCCACACCTTTGGATCGCATTCAAACCGAGCTGGGCCTTGATCGCAGTATGGCGGATATCCAAGCTTCACCTTTTTTCGGCATGATAGCCGGCATCGGTTGGGAATGGATTAATCTGCTGTTCTTGGCTGGTGGCCTGTGGCTCATTTTTCGCAAGATCATCACTTGGCATGCACCCGCGGCCATGCTGATCACCCTAGGCGCGCTTTCCCTATTGTTTTGGCTGATAGCGCCGGCTAGCCATCCTGCCCCGTGGATTCACCTGCTGAGCGGCTCTGCCATCATCGGTGCTTTTTTTATTGCCACCGATCCTGTTTCCGGCAGCACAACCCCGCTGGGCCGCGTTATTTTTGGGGCGGGAGTCGGTCTGATCACATTTGTCATCCGCAGTTGGGGCGGTTACGCCGAGGGTGTGGCTTTCGCCATCTTACTGATGAATATGATGGCACCGGTGATCGACCAGTACACCCAGCCTCGAACCTTTGGCAAGACGCGCAGCTCCAAGGGCCTTTGATTCATGGGACGCAACATCATCATCTCCACGGCGCTACTGGCCCTCTTCGGATTGCTGGGAACCACTCTAGTAGCGTTGATTCATGACAGCACGCGTGAGCGTATCGCAGCCAATATTGAGGCGGCGACTCTGGCGCGACTCAATGAAATCCTGCCCGAAGATCTCTACGATAACGATATTCTTCAAGACAGCTTGCGCCTCTCTGACCCCTTACTGGGTGGTGATGATCTCGAGGTTTATCTGGCGCGTCGTCAAAGTGAACCGGTTGCCGTGGTATTCACGGTTGTGGCGCGCGGCGGCTATTCAGGGGATATTCACATGCTGGTTGGTGTATTCATGGATGGCCGCATTGCTGGAACTCGCGTGGTTGCGCATCGGGAGACTCCCGGCCTAGGCGATGATATTGAAGCCACTCGATCTGATTGGATTTTGGGCTTTAATGAACGGTCTTTGGCGGATCCAGAGGAGGATCTTTGGGCGGTGCATCGTGATGGTGGAGTGTTTGACCAGTTTACTGGCGCAACCGTCACCCCTAGAGCTGTGGTCAGAGCCGTGCGCAATGCCCTGCTATACTTTCAAGCCTATGGGTCAGATCTATTCCAAATGACTGCTGAAACGGGGAACCGGGCGGATTAAGATGATCAGCAGCTACCGACAAATTGTGGCTGATGGGCTTTGGTACAACAATCCTGGGCTGGTCCAGTTGTTGGGCCTCTGCCCTTTGTTGGCCATCTCTGGAACTATGGTCAATGCCATTGGTTTGGGCTTGGCTACTACCCTAACACTGGTCGCCTCTAATGTTTCCGTGTCGATGATTCGCAATTGGGTGCGCCCCGAAATTCGCATTCCTATTTTTGTCTTAATCATTGCCTCAGTAGTCACTGCCATCGAACTGGCCATGAATGCCTTTTTCCACGAATTGTTCTTGGTATTGGGCATCTTTATTCCATTGATTGTGACCAACTGCGCCATCATTGGCCGCGCCGAAGCTTTTGCCTCCCGCAATGCCGTGCCGCGAGCCTTTGTGGACGGCCTGACCATGGGTATTGGCTTTACCTTAGTTTTGGTCGCTTTGGGTGCTATGCGCGAAGCATTGGGGGCCGGAACGCTGATGGCCAACGCGCATCTCATGTTTGGCGAGGCAGCGCGGGGGTTTTCGATTGTTCTTATCGAGGATTATCGAGGCTTTCTCTTAGCGATATTGCCGCCCGGTGCCTTTATTGGACTGGGCCTGTTGTTGGCACTGAAAAACGTCATCGATCAACAAGTGGAGCGCCGTGCTTTGCGCAGATCCGTTGCACCTCAAGGGGTGCGTGCGTGAACAAAGAAAAGCGGTGGGATATTTTCTATCGCTGGCAAAGTGCCAACCCAAAGCCCACAACCGAACTGAACTACGACAGCGCTTTTGAATTACTGATCGCGGTTATTCTCTCCGCGCAGGCTACAGATAAGGGCGTTAACAAAGCCACAGCTAAGCTCTTCCCTGTGGCCAATACACCGCAAGCCATCTTCGATTTGGGTGTGGAAACACTGAAATCGTATGTGCGCACGATCGGTCTTTTTAATAGCAAAGCAGAAAACATCATCAAAACCTGCCAAATCCTTATGGAGAAGCATGGAGGTGAAGTGCCGCGTGATCGTGCGGCTTTGGAGGCGTTACCCGGCGTCGGGCGCAAGACAGCCAATGTTGTTCTCAATACCGCTTTTGGCGAGCCGACCATTGCTGTGGACACCCATATTTTTCGGGTCGCCAATCGAACTGGTCTCGCCCCCGGCAAAACGCCTCTGGCGGTTGAAAATCGCCTCTTGAAAGTTGTGCCCAATGAGTTTAAACAAGATGCTCATCACTGGATGATTTTGCATGGACGCTATGTGTGTTTGGCACGCTCGCCGCGATGTGCAGAGTGTCTTATTGCTGACCTTTGTGACTATAAGAATAAGAACCTTTGAACCTAAAAGATTTACCAATACAACAACGCGTTGAATGGCTTTTAAATGAAGCTCAAGTCTATTGTGAGCGGTTCAGCCATCCAGATCTTAGTGCCGCTAGACGGCGCTATGTTCAGGAACACCCAAGCCCCATTTTGGTGACTGCCTGTATCGATGGCCGGGTCAATCTGGCCCACGCCATGCAAAGTCCCCCAGGCTTGATGAAGTTTTTGCGCAATATCGGCCCACAACTGACCATGAAGCGCATGGATTTCGCCAGTCATGTGGACAGCCATATCAGTGCTGCCGCTGCTTTAGGTCAGGGCAGCTTGATCATGGTGACTTATCACTTCTCGGGCAGCCACACACACCTCGGCTGCGCTGCCTACGGTTGCGATACCGAATTGGCTCGCCAAGACTGTTTTCAGGTGGCCGAACACATCCGTCAAACCTATGTGAGTCATGCTTTTCCAGTTTATCCGCTGGTCTGTGGCTTTGATACAGACATAGAGGCTTTACTCATCCACGGCGCCGATGGCCAAAGCCTCAATCTGTCTGACCCTGAACTCAATGCGGATAGTCTTGGAGTTTGGCTAAACAGACTGCACCCCCACTTACCGGAAAACTTGGCTCAGGATTTTCTGCCGCTATTGCAGGGCAATGTGAATCATGCGGCAGAGCTGCGCGCCACTGAGCGTGGTATCGCCTTAGAACATTGTGAGTGGGCTATTTGCGTCGGCAACGGTTTCGAGTTTATTCGAACCCCCAATGTCGCCATGGTCATTGGCCCATATAGCCCCGACATGGGAAAACCGGTTTCTACGGCTGCCCGAGTGGTTGCTCGCAACATGCAAAAGGGAAGAATTCCTGAAGATGGCGCCCTGTTGCTTAGTTGCTGCCTTTATAACGATGGCTTGGTGGAGAAGGCTACAGCAGAGTTTCGCTCGCGGCTTTCTGCTGATCTCGCCGAGAACATCATTGCGCATACAGAGCCCGAGCTTACTCGACGCCTGACACGTTTAAGCGCTATCTTTAACGTCGAGAAGCGATCTTTAGAACTGCTGCACCCCTAATTACGCAATGATTCATCAGGGGTTTGGGGCGTCTCGCTCTGCACCCAATTTTTCAGCGAACAGCGGCCCAAGCTATCCTGCAAAGCCGTATCAATGTCTTTTAACGTTTCTTGCACAGGAATCACGGTGGCGACTCCCGAGTCTACCGCTTTACCGCGCACTGCATCCACCACTGACTTAAGGCTGATACTGTCAATATCGCGCGCTGGGATATAGGCTTCTGGCTCCTGATTTAGGCCGAGTAAGATATTGGCTGATTGCAGCGCTTGCAGGGCCTGACCCACCCATCCATCTGGCTGTTGCAGCCGGTGAGCCAATTGTTCTGCCGTAAGGGGTTTCTGACCCTCAGCAAACTGTTTGCCAATAGCCTGCATGAGCTGCAATGCCAGTTGCTCCTGTTGGCAGCTGCTGGGCGTGCCTGACTCTTCACTACCGGCAAACAGATAAATCGGTTTTTGCAGGAAAAAGGTTACCTTGGATCCCAACAATAAGATCAGCCAGTTCAAATAAATCCAGATCAATAATAGGATCATGATGGCAAAACTGGAGTAAATCGCATCGTAGCGTGTCGAACCCGACATCATTCCAGAAAATGCCATACCCGTGAGCTTCCAAAGTGCTGCAGCGATCAAACCGCCAACCAATGCAGGCAAGAAGCGCACCCGAGTATTGGGAATAAAGATGTAAAAGAAACTTAGAGCACCGGCTAAAAGGGCGTAGGGCAGTAGAAAAGAAACAAGCGCCAAGGATTGCTCAGCCACCTCATGATCCAAAGCCTGTTGGGCGATATCTGAGGCCATCAGAGAAGCGGTAATCCCCAACGCTGAAAACACCAGAACGGGCCCCACCAGAATGACACTGAGGTAGCTGGAAAATTTCTGCACAAAGCTGCGCGGTGTTTTTATTTGCCAGATGTAATTAAAGGCATTCTCCACCTTTTGGATCAGGCCAATGGTGGTGAATAGCAGAAATATCAAGCCAACAAAGCCTAGAACGCCGACATTAATATTATCGACGAACAAAACAATTTGCTGAGTGATTTCTTCACCCTGCTCACCCAGGGGGTCAAGCAGATTCAACAAAAACGGTTCCACTGCGTTATGTACACCGAAAGCATGCAGCACGGAAAAAGACAGTGCCAGCAGAGGCACAAAGGCCAACATGCTGGTATACACTAGACTCATCGCATGCAGACTTAGTGGTCCGTTACTGGCATCTTGAATGATGTCTTTGAAGGCCCGTAAGGACGCGAAAAAACGGGCCTTCCAAGGATTCAAAACGCGCAGATTGCCTGTCTGCAGCCAGTAGATAAAAGTCTCAATAGCTTTCATGATACCCATCGATCTTCCCGGTAAAATCCCTGTTACTCTAGCTTAAGTTACACTCTAAGATCATCGAATCCTCAGGAGCGCCTATGAGCATCCAAATTGGCGATAGCTTGCCAGACGTTAGCCTGCGCATTATGACAGCTTCGGGAGATCAGTCTGTGGCCACAGATGAACTGTTCGCAGGCTTTCGCGTTGTGGCTTTTGCTGTTCCCGGCGCCTTTACGCCCTCTTGCTCGGGCATTCACTTGCCTTCCTTCATCGATCGTGAACAGGCCTTACGCGCGGCAGGTGCGGAGAGAATCTTGTGCATCGCTGTCAACGACATCTTTGTGTTGCAGGCTTGGGCAGACATTCATGAGACCGGCGATGGCATTATTATGGTGTCCGACGGCAATGCCGATTTCGCGCGTGGTATGGGTCTGGATCAGGACGCCAGCGGCAGTGGCATGGGAACCCGCTCGCGCCGCTACGCGATGATCGTGGATAATGGCATCGTGAGTTGGCTGGGCGTTGATCAACCTCGACAAGTTGTTGAGAGCGGTGCCGACCGGGTTCTTGAGGTCCTAAAGACCCTCAACTGATCAGAGCGCAGATTCTTTATCCAAACAACGCAGCACGAAAGCGTGGCGGTAGTCGCCAGGCGGTAAAGCCAGGCGCACCCAGTGACCGGAACCCGGCGCCACTGAGACCGATTCACCATCGAAGTTGTGCATGACAAATCCCCGAAGCTTGAGGTTACCTGAGGGCGTCATCACCTCCAATGTGTCTTCTAATGAAAAGCGGTTCTTGACCTCGATATCCGCCTCACCCGTATCCGGGTTGTAACTCCGGATAGCGCCAACCAGCAAGCGGTAATCAGATTCGGAGTGTCCTCGTTCATAGGTTTCCGTGCGGTCACGATTACGAACAAGAAATCCATCGGTATAACCTCGATTCGCTAGACCCTCAAGATCGGTCAGCAGTTCGGGATTAAATGGCCGCCCAGCCGCAGCGTCGTTGAGCGCTGCTCGATAGGCTCGCGCCGCACGAGAAACATAGTATGGGGATTTAGTGCGGCCTTCGATTTTCACCGAATCCACACCTATGGCCGTCAATCGGTGCACATGTTCAATGGCCCGCAGATCCGTGGCATTAAGAATATATGTGCCATGTTCGTCCTCTTCCATGGGCATCCACTGACCCGGCCGCTCACTCTCTTCGAGCAAGAAAGGTTGATTGGCTTGCGGATGCCGCTCAGTGCGCATGGGGACCAAATCGCCAGTGGCATCACTGGCTGCTGGCTGCAGCTGGTACTGCCAACGGCAGGCATTAGTGCAGGTGCCCTGATTGGCATCGCGGTGATTAAAAAATCCCGATAATAAGCAGCGCCCTGAATAAGCGATACACATGGCGCCATGAACAAAGACCTCCAACTCCATATCGGGACATTCTTGGCGGATTTGTTCGATTTCATTGAGGGATAATTCGCGAGAGAGAATGACCCGTTTCAGTCCCATGTGTTGCCAAAAACGTACCGCAGCGGCGTTGACTGTGCTGGCCTGAACAGAGAGGTGCACGCGCATCTCCGGCCATTTTTCCCGTACCAACATAATCAGACCGGGATCGGCCATAATCAGCGCATCTGGCTGCAGCTCAATAACTGGCGTGATATCCCGCAAAAAGGTGTGCACCTTGGCTTGATGCGCGGTGATGTTGGCCGCGAGGTAAAAGCGTCCTCCGGCGGCATGAGCCATATCGATACCCGTGCGCAGGGTATCGACACCGGAGAATGAATTATTGCGTACCCGCAGGGAATAGCGGGGCATCCCGGCATAGACTGCATCAGCGCCATAGGCTAAGGCGTGTTCTACATGCTGGAGCGTTCCAGCAGGCGCTAATAACTCGGGGCCGGGTGCGTGGGGTGTAGACATGCCGGCATCCTAGCAGATTCCCACATCAGCACTTCCACTCAGCCAAAAAAATCGCGATATTGCAGTCATGAGTCAAAACCCGCTTGCACTGCGTTTTTGGAGACCCACGTTTGGCTGGGTTGTGCGGAGCTTTGCGGTGCTAGGATTGATCGCGGTGCTGGCCAGTCTGCTTTTGGTAGGCAGTCTGCGCTGGCTGGATCCAACAACATCAGCCTTCATGCTGCGCCACGAACACTCGCATACTGTTACAGGACACCGCATTCCAGTACGGCATCAGTGGGTGAAATTAGAGTGGATCTCAGCACCGGCAGTGCATACTGTCATCACCGCCGAGGACCAGAATTTCCGCCACCACCATGGTTTTGACTATCGGGCTATCCGCTGGGCGATTCGCGACTACCGCAGCACCGGAGTCATCCGTGGCTCAAGCACCATCTCGCAGCAAACCGCGAAAAATCTTTTCCTCTGGCCGCAAGGCAGTATCGGTCGCAAGCTTTTGGAAACCTGGTTTACGGTTTTTCTTGAAGCCCTACTGCCCAAACAGCGCATTCTCGAGATTTATCTCAATATTGCGCAATTCGGACCCAACATCTACGGCATCGAAGCCGCCAGCCGAAGCTATTTCGGCAAACCAGCAGCAGAACTCACAGTTGAAGAAGGCGCGCTCTTGGCTAGCATCTTACCTAGCCCGTCACGCCTGAGGATCCATAGCCCAAACGACTATGTCATCGAACGTCAGGCCTGGATCCTATGGCAACTCCCGGAGCTGGAGAAACGAGGCTACCTAGACGGCCTTTACCCGCATTGAAAATGCGAAAATGGGGTACGACCCCAAATGGGGTCGTACCCCATTTTTTATTTCGCTTTGTAGCGGTTGACCATGCCTTCGAGGCTGATGGGCTTGATCTTGGAGGCCATACCGGCACAACCAAAGGCCTCAAAGCGAGCCTGACAGATGTCTTTCATGGCTTTGGTGGAGGCTTTCAGGAACTTGCGTGGATCAAACTCCTTGGGATTTTCAGCCAGGAACTTACGCACGGCACCTGTTGAAGCCATACGCAGGTCGGTATCGATATTCACCTTGCGCACACCGTGTTTAATGCCTTCTTGGATTTCCTCAACGGGCACGCCATAGGTTTCACCCATGTCACCACCAAACTCATTGATGATTTTCAGCCATTCCTGCGGCACAGAGGAAGAACCATGCATCACCAAATGGGTATTAGGAATGCGCGCATGAATTTCCTTGATGCGGTCGATGGCGAGAATGTCTCCAGTGGGTGGGCGCGTGAACTTATAGGCACCATGACTGGTGCCGATAGCGATCGCCAGAGCATCAACACCGGTCTTTTCCACAAAATCTGCCGCTTCATCGGGATCCGTCAGTAGCTGATCATGAGACAACTGACCCTCGGCGCCGTGACCGTCTTCCTCGCCGGCCATACCCGTCTCAAGAGACCCCAAGCAACCCAGCTCGCCTTCGACCGAGACACCCAACCAATGGGCCATCTCAGTGACCTGACGAGTCACCTCGACATTGTATTCATAGCTGGCTGGGGTCTTCATATCAGGCATCAAAGAGCCATCCATCATCACCGAGGTAAACCCAGACTGAATGGATCGCATACAAACAGCCGGCTCGGCCCCATGATCCTGATGCAAGACAACCGGAATATGCGGGTACTGTTCGACCGCAGCGATAATCAAATGACGCAGAAAGGGTTCGCCCGCGTAACTGCGCGCGCCAGCGGATGCCTGAATGATCACAGGAGAATCAACCGCATCGGCGGCCTGCATTACTGAATGCACCTGCTCCATGTTGTTGGCATTGTATGCGGGCATGCCATAGCCATGTTCGGCGGCATGATCCAGCAACTGTCGTAAAGAAATAAGGGCCATACTGAGACCTCCTCTGGTTTGTTAACTGTAAAAAGTGGTTACCTATTCGCTAGTTAGCTGACGCTGTCCTGCAATGCGCCCACTTGTACGATCTTCATGGCATTGGTGCCACCATGGACACCTGTGAGGTCGCCTTTGGTGATGATCACTAAATCACCATCATCAACCATGCCGGCCTCTTTGAGCATACCGACCACCAACCGATTGTTTTCCGCATGACTGGTATTCTCACTTTGGAATGACACAGGATAAACGCCCCGGTATAGAGAAACCTTGCGACAGATCGGCTCATGGCGTGTCATGGCAAAAATCGGCATACCCGAGCTGATACGGGACATCCACTGAGCGGTGGAGCCAGATTCGGTCATGGCCACAATGGCCTTCACGTTAAGATGGTTCGCCGTATACATGGTTGCCATGGCAATGGCCTCATCGACGCGCTCGAATGTACTGTCCATGCGATGTTTGGATACACGAGCCTGACGTTGGCGCTCGGCGGCTTCGCAAATCCGGCCCATCGACGTTACCGCCATGTGCGGATATTTTCCAGTCGCGGTTTCCCCAGACAACATGACGGCATCCGTTCCATCGAGCACGGCATTGGCTACATCAAAGACCTCGGCGCGCGTGGGAATGGGATTGGTAATCATGGATTCCATCATCTGAGTGGCGGTAATCACGACGCGATTACGGGTGCGCGCCAATTCAATCAAACGCTTTTGCACACCGGGAAGCTCCGCATCACCAATCTCAACACCCAAATCACCGCGGGCAATCATGATGATGTCGGTTTCGTCGAGAATATCCTCAATAGCCGTGACCGCCTCGGCACGCTCGATCTTGGCGCAGATTTCCGCTTGCCCTCCGGCTGCCTGCAGCTTTTCTCGAGCCAGCCGAATATCGTCCCCGCAGCGTGGAAACGAGACAGCCAGAAAGTCGACCTGTAGTTCAGCAGCCAAACGGATATCTTCCAGATCTTTGTTGGTTAAAGCTGGCGCAGATAGCCCTCCGCCCTGACGATTAATGCCCTTATTATTGGACAGTGTTCCGCCAACGAGAACCTGGGTGTGAATCGCCGAACCCTGCACTTTTTTCACGCTTAGCACCAAACGGCCATCATCGAGCAACAGCATATCGCCCACCGCCACATCGTCGGGCAAAGCTTGATAGGTCAAACCCACTCGATGCTGATCGCCGGCGGCAGCATCTAAGGATGCGTCCAGAACGAAGTCATCGCCCTCAGCCAGCTCGATTGCCCCATCAGCAAACCGGGTGATACGGATTTTCGGTCCCTGCAAGTCTCCCAAAATACCAATGATACGACCCGCTGCCTCTGCTGCCTCACGTAACAAGGCCAGACGCCGCCGGTGATCATCGGCACTGCCATGAGAAAAATTAAGACGCACCACATCAATGCCCGCATCGACAAGTCGACGCATGGCGGCCGGCGAGTCCGTTGCCGGCCCCAAGGTGGCGACGATTTTGGTTCTGCGCATCAGCTAGCCTTTGGCTCGAGCCTCCAGCATCGCTACTGCTGGCAGTGTCTTGCCCTCAAGAAACTCCAAAAAGGCACCGCCACCGGTGGAGATGTAGGAAATCTTATCGGCCAGACCGTATTTATCGATGGCTGCCAGGGTATCGCCACCGCCAGCAATCGAAAATGCATCACTGGCGGCAATCGCCTCACCCATGGCTTTGGTGCCACCGGCAAACTGATCGAACTCGAATACGCCCACTGGACCGTTCCACACAATGGTCCCGGCTTTTTTTAGCAATGCGGCATAACTGGCAGCGGTTTTGGGGCCCACATCGAAAATCATGTCACCACCACCCACCTCCGCAACACCACAGACCGTTGCAGGCGTAGTCTCGGAAAATTCCTGACCCACCGTCACATCAGTAGGTACAGGAATCTCACCACCCTTGGCACGGGCAGCTTCCATCAAGCGCTTGGCCTCGGGAATCAGATCGTCTTCACACAAGGACTTGCCCACACGGTGGCCTTGGGCCGCAATAAAAGTATTAGCGATTCCACCGCCGACGATCAGCTGATCAACAACCTGAGACAGTGAGTCGAGCACGGTGAGTTTGGTTGACACTTTAGACCCACCGACGATGGCTACCAGCGGTCGTTTTGGGCTACCCAAGGCTTTACTCAAAGCGTCCAGTTCAGCTGCCAGCAAGGGACCGGCGCACGCAACCGGGGCGAACTGACCCACACCATGGGTAGAGGCCTGGGCACGATGCGCCGTACCAAAGGCATCCATCACGTATATGTCGCAGAGTGCGGCATAACGGCGTGCCAATGTCTCGTCATCTTTTTTCTCGCCTTTATTGAAACGCACATTCTCCAGCAGGACGACCTCTCCTTCGGCAACATCTACACCATCGAGATAATCACGCACTAGGCGCACCTGACTTCCCAACAGTCCTGAGAGATGTTCGGCTACGGGCGCCAGCGAATCAGCCTCGCTGAACACACCCTCTTCTGGGCGGCCCAAGTGCGACATCAACATGACGCGGGCGCCAGCCTCCGCGGCCTGCTTGATGGTGGGAAGGCTTGCGCGTATGCGCGCATCAGAGGTCACCTTGCCATCTTTCACTGGCACGTTGAGGTCTTGCCGGATCAGCACACGCTGACCGGCCAGATCCAACCCAGACATCTTTTTAACGCTCATGGTAGCCACCTTACTGGCCTACGTGGCGAACCAAGCGCAGCAGGTTGCAGGTGTAGCCGTACTCATTGTCATACCAGGCGACGATTTTCACGAATGTTGAGTCCAGCGCGATGCCGGCCTCAGCGTCGAAAATAGAGGGCTGACTGCAACCCCGGAAATCTGTGGCGACGACCTTCTCATCGGTATAACCCAGCACATCTTTGAGCTTGCCTTCCGATGCCTCTTTCATGGCCTGACAAATGGCGCTGTATTCCGCACCTTTGTCTAGCTCAACGGTAAGATCAACAACGGAGACGTCAGAAGTGGGCACACGAAATGCCATACCCGTGAGTTTGCCATTGAGTTCTGGCAAGACCTTGCCTACCGCTTTAGCGGCGCCTGTGGATGAAGGAATAATGTTTTCCAGAATACCGCGGCCGCCGCGCCAGTCTTTTTGTGAGGGACCATCAACGGTTTTCTGAGTAGCGGTTGCTGCATGTACGGTACTCATCAAGCCGCGCTTAATGCCGAAATGATCATTGAGCACTTTGGCCACGGGCGCCAGAGCGTTGGTCGTACAAGAAGCGGCAGAGATGATAGCCTGACCAGCATATTCCTCATGATTAACGCCGTAAACGAACATCGGCGTACTGTCTTTAGAGGGAGCACTTTGAACGACTTTTTTAGCGCCAGCATCCAGATGCTTTTGACAGGTCTCTTCGGTGAGGAAAAATCCTGTGGACTCAATGACCAACTCAGCGCCTGCTTCGTTCCATTTCAGATTGGCGGGATCGCGCTCGGCAGTCAGGCGAATCTTTTTGCCATTAACTACCATGTGGCTTCCTTCAACGCTGACATCACCGGCGAAACGCCCGTGAACTGAGTCATACTTCAGCATATAAGCCAGATATTCAGGATCCAACAGATCGTTGATGGCTACGACTTCCAGCTCAGGGAATTCTTTGGCAATGGCTCGGAAAACCATTCGGCCGATGCGCCCAAAACCATTGATGCCCACTTTAATCGTCATAGTGCTGTTCTCTCCAAATCGTCTTAATTGAAAATTTAAGTCAAAACTTTAGGCCAATAGACTTTCTGCCTGGCTGACCACATTATCGGCTGTGAATCCAAAGTGTTTCATTAACTCGCCGCCAGGCGCGGACTCACCGAAGCGATCCATACCAATCACCGCCCCTTCAAACCCCACATATCGAGCCCAGCCATTGGTAACACCGGCCTCTACCGCTAAACGCTTGCGTACCGATTTGGGCAATACGGATTCACGATAACTGGCATCTTGAGACTCAAATACGTCAAGACAGGGCATGGACACAACGCGCACTTTACGGCCCTTGGTTTCGAGCTGCTGCGCGGCTTCCATACAAATACCCACCTCAGAACCCGTAGCCATGAGAATGACATCAGGCGTGCCATCGCTGTCATGCAACACATAACCACCGCGCGCGATGTTTTGCTGTTGTTCATCGGATCTCGCCTGATGCGGCAGATTCTGCCGAGACAGGCTGAACAGACTGGGACCATCAGTGCGCTCAATGCCACAACGCCATGCAACAGCCGTCTCAACAGCATCGCAAGGACGCCAGACATTCAAGTTGGGAATCAAGCGCAAGCTGGCGACCTGCTCGATAGGCTGATGGGTGGGGCCATCTTCACCCAAACCAATGGAATCATGTGTCATCACATACAAAATGCGCTGTTTCATCAGCGCCGACATGCGAATACCGTTACGCGCATAGTCGCTGAAAATCAGGAAGGTGCCGCCATAGGGAATGAACCCACCATGCAAAGCGATGCCGTTCATGATGGCCGCCATGCCAAACTCACGAACGCCGTAAAACACGTAATTGCCGTCACCGTCTTGCTTGCTGATGCCTTTGGACCCTTTCCAAAGGGTCAAATTGGAACCGGCCAAGTCCGCCGAGCCACCGAGCAATTCTGGCAATGCGGGGGCGAAACCGCCGATCGCATTCTGCGAAGCTTTACGGCTGGCAATCGTTTCACCTTTGTTGATCGTTTCAGCGATGTAGGCTTGGGCCTTTTCAACCCAGTCCGCCGGCAAATCACCTGCCATACGTCGCTTAAACTCAGCCGCCAGCTCCGGATTAGCCTGACTGTAGGCTGCAAATCGGGTCTCCCAATCTTGTTCTGCCCTGCCGCCCTTATCTTTAGCGCTCCATCCAGCATAAATTTCTTCGGGTATCTCAAAGGGAGCGTGAGGCCAGTCAATGGTCTCGCGCACCAAAGCCACTTCGGCCTCCCCTAAAGCCGCGCCATGGCATTCTTCTTTGCCCTGCTTATTCGGTGAACCCCAGCCAATAACCGTTTTGCAGCAGATAATACTGGGCTTATCAGTAACAGCCCGCGCGGCTTCGATCGCGGCTTTGACCGCATCAGCATCATGCCCATCCACATCAGCGACCACATGCCAACCATAGGCCTCAAATCGCTTGGGTGTGTTATCAGTGAACCAGCCTTCGACCTCACCATCAATGGAAATGCCGTTGTCATCGTAGAAAGCTATGAGTTTGCCTAGGCCTAGAGTGCCAGCCAGAGAACAGGCTTCATGGGAAATGCCTTCCATGAGACAGCCGTCGCCCAAAAATACATAGGTGTGATGGTCAACAACCTCATGGCCCGGCCGGTTAAAATGCGCTGCCAGTGCTTTTTCGGCCAGCGCCATACCCACGGCGTTGGTGATGCCCTGACCCAATGGTCCGGTGGTTGTCTCCACACCCTCTGTATACCCGTACTCGGGATGCCCCGGTGTCTGTGAATGGAACTGGCGGAACTGTTTGATCTCATCCATCGGCAGGTTGTAGCCAGAAAGATGCAATAAGGAATAAACCAACATGGAACCGTGACCATTGGACATCACGAACCGATCCCTGTCTGCCCACTTAGGATTCGCCGGATTGTGCTTTAGGTAATCGTTCCAAAGCACTTCAGCAATGTCCGCCATGCCCATTGGGGCACCGGGATGGCCTGAATTGGCTTTTTGCACAGCATCCATCGAGAGCGCACGGATGGCATTCGCTAGCTGTCTGCGAGAAGGCATGAACATCTCCTGATTAAAAAAATTCGGTGGTATCCGTTTTTTGGCCGAGCGACCCGCGGGTCGACAGTTATGCTTTAGTTATGCGGCCTGACTGACTTGGATATTCTTATAGGGTCGCTATTGTCACCCACACAATGACTAGGGGCAAGTAAGCGTGCATACCCGGTTGACAGAAATAGCGCGGATGCACATCACAAAATGCACAAAAAAAAGCATGTTAGTGATTGATGCTACTGCTCGAAATGGATACGACACAGAGTTTTTGGCGAGCCAAGTTGGCGCCACGGGACATGCTGTGCACATTCGATCTTCAGGCATAAGCCATACAAAAAAACGCATGAAAAGCCCGTGAATCCCGGGGAACACTCTCCCATCTTTAATGATTCACCCAGCCGATCCTTCCCTGAAGCCATTAGTGCCAACTGTACGTCCTGTCACATGACAGACGAGGCCCGCGAGAGGGATCCAGCATTTTTCCGCATGCACACCTCGATGATGCAACGGCACACCACATGCCTCGGTTGCCATGCAGACTCAGGACATCACGCTGAACTCCAGGGGATGAAACAGCTCAGCTCGCCTTAAACGTTTTCTTGTTGCTCACTCAAACGCGCGAGGCGCCGCAGCGTAGCGGCTTGGGTGACGCGACGTCGGCGTAACAAGAAAAGCTCGATGATCAGCAACAGTAGGGCAACCCCATAGGATCCCCAGATGTAAAAGCCGTGCCCACCCATGGCTAAGTACTCCATCATGACTTATCTCCCAGCCGTTCTGTCACCCAACTGGCCTTGCGCTCCCGATCCAGCAGTTCAAGGCGTGCCCGCTTGAGAATCACGGCGATTGAGTACATCCAACAGGCAAAGGTCATCAGCATCAAGGCCGTGAACATTGACGTTTCCATAGACGGTGAGTCAGTCACGGTGATGGAAGGCGCTTGATGCAGGGTATTCCACCAAATCACTGAGAAATAGATGATCGGCACATTAACCACACCCGCCAAAGCCAACACAGCACTGGCGTTTGCTGCGCGCTGACGATCTTCGATCGCAGCGTGCAGCGCTATGTAACCCATATACAAAAACAATAGGATCAGGTTAGAGGTGATACGCGCATCCCAAACCCAGTAGGTTCCCCAGGTCGGTTTGCCCCACAAGGCCCCAGTCCAAAGCGCAAGAAAACAAAAAATGGCACCCGTAGGCGCCATGGCTTTAGCCATGACTTCGGCGGTCTTAATGCGCCAAACCAAGCCAATAGCGCCGTAGGCCGCCATTAATATGTAGATGAACATAGCCATCCAGGCAGCAGGCACATGAATGAACATGATGCGATAGCTCTCGCCCTGCTGATAATCGATAGGCGCAACCACAAAGCCCCAATAAAGCCCCAGCAGTGCCAAAACCGCTGCCAGGCCCATAAACCAGGGTGCGAGCACGCCGGTCAAATAATAAAAATTCGGTGGCGATGAAAACTTAAACCACTGAATACCGCGTTCAGCCACGTCTGCTCTCCTTAATCCAGCATAATTCGCAACGCAGCAGCGATTGCGAAGGGTGCCAACAATAATGCCAGAATTGCGAGCGCTGCCAGCATTGAAAGATGCGCCATTGGGCTTGAGCCAAACATAACGGCATCAATAGCACCAGCGCCTAGCACCAGCGGTGGTACGTAAAGTGGCAAAATCAACAAAGAAATCAGCACCCCGCCACCGCGTATACCCAGAGTCAATGCCGCACCAATCGCACCCACCAGACTCAGGATGGGCGTCCCAAGCAACAATGCAGCCATGAGTACGAGTATTTCTTCGCCAGAAAGGTTCAGCTGCATGCCCAGCAGGGGTGAGACCAGCACCAGCGGCAGGCCAATCACCAGCCAGTGCGCCAAAATCTTCACCATCACCAGAACGCTGAGTGGCTGCGGTACTAGTAGCAATTGCTCCAAACTGCCATCACGAAAATCATCCGAGAATAAGCGTTCCAAGGACAGCATGGTAGCCAACAAGGCCGCCACCCAAATGACTCCGGGCGCCATACTGCGCAATAACTGTGGATCTGGGCCAACGCCCAATGGGAACAAAGACACGACGACGATAAAAAACCCCAGTACCACCAAAGCATCCTGGCGTCGGCGCATTGCCAAGGTCAGATCGCGGCGCAATAAAACCCAAAGTACACTTAAGAGAGCACTCATCGCGCATCTCCTAGGGTGACCGTCTGTTGTGGACCCTCGATGGGAACGGCTTGATGCGTTGTCAAAACGATCATGCCACCGCGCTTCAGCTGATCTTCCATACAGGCTTTAAGTACCTGGATGACTTGCACATCGAGAGCAGCAAAGGGCTCGTCCATAATCCACAACGGTCGCGCAGACAACAATAACTTAGCCAGGGCAACGCGTCGTTTCTGACCTTGGCTTAGGAATTTGACCGGCAAATCCTCAAAACCACGCAGATCCAATTGGCCGAGCATTTCCCAGGCTTCTTCGCGACCTATGTTACGTCCCTGAAGCGCTGATGAGAGGCGAATATTTTCCTCGGCGTTCAGCTCTTCTTTAGAAGCATTCAGATGCGCCAGATAGGCAAGGTGTGCTGCCGGACCGTCCTCTTGAGCAGATAACGACTGACCATTCCACAGCACTTCTCCTTGCAACGGTCGGGACAATCCACAAAGAACTCGCAACAGGCTGGTTTTACCTGAGCCATTGCGGCCCGCTAGCTGTAGTAGCTCTCCTGAATCCAGCTTGAAAGCGAGTCCGTGAAACAGCTCACGCTCCCCGCGCTCCAAAACAAGATCTCTGACCTCGAGCGTCTGATCGGCAAAAGACGGCGACATGTCACTCCAATAGATGGGTGGCGATAATCTGGCGCAGGATACTACAACGATGCTGCTGCCATGCGAACCCGCACGAGCTATCATGACTCTTGCGCTTGATCACGAAAGCAGGCGAACCTCCGGCAATGCGCACGGTCATATTGGCGAAGTAATTGCGAAAAAAGTGGCCTGCGGTCCAAAATAAGCGGATAAACCTGATGTAGTTGGAGTGTGTAATGACCCCTCGACAAAAGAAACGACTGGCCGGGGTAGTATTGATTGTCGTCGCTGTCTCGACTGCCTCAGCGCTAGCGCTCAGCGCCTTCCGCGACAACATGATGTACTTCTACGGACCATCACAAATTGCGGAAGGCGAGCAGCTGCCCAACCCCGATCGAATTATTCGCTTGGGGGGACTGGTGGAAGCTAATTCCATCAAGCATGCTGACGAAGGCCTGATGGTCTCGTTTAGCGTCACCGACACGCGCCACAGCATTCCGGTTCAGTTCGTCGGCTTGCTGCCTGATTTATTTCGCGAAGGACAAGGTGTTGTCACCCATGGACGTATGGGCGGTGATGGCATCTTCCGCGCCGAGCGGGTTTTGGCGCGACATGATGAAAATTATATGGCTCCGGAAGTTGCGGCCGCGCTGAAAGCGGCTGGCTTTGAAGAACATCCGGGCGGCTCACCCACAGCGACCTACTGATTATGATCCCAGAAATCGGCCAAATGGCCCTGGTGCTGGCCCTTTTAATGGCCGCCGTCCAGGGCACCATCCCTCTTATTGGTGCGCATCGCGGCACTTTATCGTGGATGCGCACAGCACACACGGCGGTCGCGGGGCAATTCATCTTTCTTCTGATTGCGTACTTGGCCCTCACCTACGCCTTTATCACGCATGACTTCTCGGTAGCGTACGTCGCAAACCACTCGAATACCGCGCTTCCTTTGATGTATCGCATCTCGGGTGTCTGGGGTGGTCATGAGGGATCCTTGGTACTTTGGGCCCTCATGTTGGGCGGCTGGTCGCTTGCCGTATCCCTATTCAGCAAAGGTCTGCCGACGGACATGGCAGCACGCACCATCGCCGTCATGGGTTTGGTGAGTGTAGGCATTCTGTCCTTCACGCTGTTTACCTCTAACCCCTTCGAAGCCCTGTTCCCGATTCCTGCCGATGGCCGCGATCTGAATCCGCTGCTACAGGACCCTGGGCTGGTGATCCATCCGCCTATGCTTTACATGGGTTATGTAGGTTTGGCTGTGCCGTTCGCCATTGCTGTAGCCGCTCTTATTGGCGGTAAACTGGATGCCACTTGGGCACGCTGGACGCGCCCTTGGGCAACCAGCGCTTGGGCCTTTTTGGGCGCTGGCATTGCTCTAGGCAGCTGGTGGGCTTACTACACGCTGGGCTGGGGCGGCTGGTGGTTCTGGGATCCCGTGGAAAATGCCTCACTGATGCCATGGTTGGCAGCCACTGCCCTAATCCACTCCCTGGCGGCTACCGAAAAACGCGGCGTGTTTCGCAGTTGGACGGTGTTGCTGGCTATCTCAGCGTTCTGTCTCAGTCTGTTGGGAACCTTTCTGGTGCGCTCCGGGGTGCTGGTATCGGTGCATGCCTTCGCCACCGATCCCACACGCGGCGTCTATATTCTGATGCTACTGCTTGCTATCGCCGGAAGCTCATTCCTGTTGTATGCATGGCGCGCGCCTAAGGTGCGCAGCCAGACTGAGTTCCATCCGGTCTCGCGCGAGTCTGGCCTGTTGGTCAACAACGTCATCATGGTGGTAGCTCTGGCGGCCGTGCTTCTAGGGACGCTGTATCCGTTGTTCTTAGACGCGCTTAACATGGGTAAGATCTCCGTCGGCCCCCCGTACTTTAACTCTGTGTTTGCTCCGCTCATGGTGCCACTGGTTTTCATGGTGGGTTTGGGTCCGCTGTTGCGCTGGAAACGATCTTCTGCTTGGGAGCTTTCGCAGCGGCTGTGGCATACCCTGCTAGCCGCGGTGGTGGTGGGCGTGATTTTCCCACTGGTGATGGTGGGCAGCACGACCTTCATGGTGACTGTGGGCATGGCTATGGCTTTTTGGATCGTATTTAGCATTGGCCGCGATCTTTACCAGCGCGCTCGTAAACAAGGCACTCCAATGAAAACCCTGCGTAAGATGCCAGCCGGTTACTGGGGTATGTCCGTGGCCCATTTCGGGTTTGCCATCTTGGTCATGGGCATTACCATGCTTATGGCTTTTGAGTCCGAGACCGATGTGCGTCTGGGTATGGGACAGAGTCACACCTTGGGTGGCTACACTTTTGAACTGCAAGAGGTTTACTCTGTCGCCGGCCCGAACTGGGATGCGATCGAAGCACGCGTTGGCGTTACTCGCGATGGGAGCCACGTGACTGACTTGTTCCCGCAGCGCCGGGTCTACCGTGTGCAGACAATGCCAATGGCGCAAGCGTCTTATCAGTCGAACTTACTACGCGATATCTTCGTGGCGCTGGGTGAGCCCATGTCGGGCAATACTTGGTCACTGCGGCTGTATCACAACCCCTTCCAGTCCTGGCTATGGATTGGCGCAACATTCATCGTTCTGGGGGGATTCATTGCCGCTGCTGACCGCCGCTATCGGGTATTCTCACGGCGTCGCTCAGAAGCGCTTGCGAAAGAAAATCGAATCGCTGAATCCAAGCCGGATGACAATGCCAATCCCTCTGGTGTCGCCACGCGGAGTAGCTCCGGATGAAAAAGCTGCTGTTTTTATCGCCGCTGGTATTGCTGGCGGTGTTGGGCGGTTTCTTGGCCAAGGGTCTGCTTTTAGACCCCAGCCTTCTGCCCTCGCCGCTGGTCAATCATCCGATACCGCAATTTAGTCTGCCTGAACTTCAAGCAGCGGAGCGCGAGGTGGGCACGGCTGATTTTGAGGGCGAAGTCGTGGTGTTCAATATTTGGGCGTCATGGTGCGTATCCTGTCGTCAGGAACATCGCTATTTGGTGAGAATGGCGCGTGACTATGGCATTCCCATTTATGGATTGAACTATAAAGATGAGCGGGCTGATGGACTTGAGTATCTGCGGCGCTTTGGCAATCCCTATATTTGGAATGCCTTTGACCATGAGGGCCGGGTCGGCATCGAGTGGGGTGTTTATGGTACGCCCGAAACTTTCGTCATCGATCGCCAGGGTGTAATTCGCTACAAACATGTGGGTCCGATAACTTGGGCCAAGGTTGAACGAGATATCCTGCCCCTCATTCAGCGACTACGGAGCGAGACCTGATGCCTAGGCTGATTGCTGCCCTGGCGGTTGCCCTAGCATTTGCCTTGGCAACGGCGCCCGCCTCCAGTCAACAAGCAGGGGTGACATACTTTGAGGACCCCAGCTTAGAACAGCGCTACCGCGAGCTCCTGCATGAATTGCGTTGTACCGTCTGTCAAAACCAATCTTTGGCTGATTCAGATGCTGGATTGGCTAGGGATTTGCGGCGAGAGTTAAGGGATCAACTCAATGCGGGGTCGAGCAATCCTCAAATCATTGATTTTATGGTGGCACGCTACGGCGAATTCGTCTTGTATCGCCCGCCCTTTTCCCCCGCCACTTATTTACTCTGGATCGGGCCCTTTGTACTGCTGGTGTTTGGTTTGATAGTGCTTTGGGCTACAGCCCGAGGTAGCCAAACAGCAAGACAATTGCAGCCCACAGATGAACAGGCTCGGGAAAAAGCCCGACGTCTGCTTAGCGAAGGAAAAGATGTATGAATGTCAGTTTTTGGTTGGCTGCCGGGGCGTTAGTCCTCCTGGCAGCGGTGATTTTACTTTGGCCCTTTCTGCGCAGTGCCAAGACAGCTAACGAAGTCAAACAGCGAGAACTGAACATCACCATCTACCGCCAACGGCTGGCGGAACTGGATCAGGAACTGGCTTCTGGGTACCTGAATCAGGAACAATATGACTCGGCCCGCGCCGAGCTCGAAGACAACCTGTTAACGGATGTCGAGCTCGAACCCGAGCCGGAATCTCTCAAATCAGCCCCCAAGCCGCGCCAAGGGCTTACCGTGCTGGCTGTGAGTGCGGTGGTGGTGCCAGCCTTCGCCATCTATATCTATTTGCAGGTACATGATCCGGACCTCCGGCCCGGGCATATCTCTAGTGCGCCGGAAACAACCATGGCTATGCCCGATGCAGCCGACCTAACTGCTATGGCGCAACAAATGGAAACCCGACTGGGTGACTCTCCTGAGGATGCCGAAGGCTGGATAATGTTGGGACGCACCTATGGATTCATGGAGCAATATGAAGATGCAGCAAGAGCATTTGGCCGAGCCCACAGCATTGTAGGTGACGAGGCTGATCTCAATGTGAGCTACGCGGAGCATCTCATGCTGGCTTCCATGGGCGCCTTTACTCCCCAAGCCAATGCCTTGTTAGATACAGCGCTGGAATTGGAGCCCAACCATCCCAATGCCCTATGGCTTAAGGCCATCAGTCACTTCCAAACCAATAATTTCACGGTTTCTTTGGAATTACTGGAACGCTTAGTGCCGCTAGTTCAAGGCGATCCTGAGAGTGAGCAAGTGGTACGCAGTGCGCTGGATGATGTGCGCGACGCACTGCGTCAGTCTTCGGCAAGTCCCGCGCCAGCCCCAGTTCCAGCGCCGCAAACACGCTTGGAAAGCTCAGAAACTACCTCCATCCGCGTGCAGGTTGATCTGGATCCAGCTCTGGGCGCTGAACTCAGTGGCGAGGAGATGGTGATGGTTTTTGCTCGCCCTGTTGGAGGGCCGCGGATGCCGATTGCGGTGCAACGAGTAAGCGCTCAGTTTCCCCTCGAACTGGTCCTAGACGCCTCGCATGAGATGATGGGCGGCGCCTCAATGGCGCAGTTTGATCAGGTCGAAGTGGTTGCACGGGTCTCAAAAAGTGGCATGGCAGAAGTCCAAAGTGGCGACCTTGAAGGCGTCGCTGAGCCTGTGAACCCAACGCTACCTGATGCGCGTGTTCAGATTCGTATTAATCGCGTGCTGCCCTAGGGCATGATCCCCATCCGGCCGCTACCATCACCCAACGCGGAGAACCCGCCGCATCGTGATCTATGCACAGATTGCGGCATCAGCAGGACCCCTGACGCCAGTCGCTGCGGACGCGCCTGTCAGTTCATCCGGCCAAATTATCCGAAACTAGAGCAACAAGTGCATGGTCGTGCACGCGATACAAAAAGCGGTGACGAGGCGTTTTTTGGTCCCTATCTAAGCATGTTTCAGGCCGGCCTGAAGCAACCCTCGGCGGGCGCCCAGTGGACTGGCATCACCACCAAAATCGCCGAAAAGCTTCTTGTATCTGGAAAAGTCGATGCCGTGCTTACCATGACTGCTGATCCGAATGATCGCTGGAGACCAGTACCTACCTTGGTGACTAATGTCGACGATCTAGCAGCCTGTCGCGGCATGCGCATGGGTTATGCCCCTCTGCTCAGTTTGGTTGAGCCTGCCATAGCAGTGGGACTCAAGCGCCTAGCCATTATTGGCATCCCCTGCCAAGTCTATGCTTTGCGGGCTTTGCAGGACGAGATGGGTATTGAGCAACTGTATGTCATTGGCACACCGTGCTCCGACAACACGACCACCGAACGTTTTCATGAGTTTCTCGCTTTGCTTTGCGAGCAGCCTGAGACCTGTACTTATTTGGAGTTTCGCGCGGACTACCATGTGGAGATGCGTTTTCAGAATGGTGAAATCAAAACCATTCCCTTTCTGAAACTACCGCTGTCCCAGTTACCGCGAGATTTCTTTCCGCTGACGTGCCAGACCTGTGTTGATTACACCAATGTTTTGGCTGACATCACCGTGGGTTACATGGCGGGCCGAGGCGAACAATGGTTGCTGGTGCGCAATGCGCGCGGACAGGAAATGCTGGACTTACTGGGCGAGGAGATCAGCCTGAAAACGCCCAGCAGCGCGGGCAATAGAGCCGGGCCAGTGAAAGGCTTTTTGAAAAATACTGAGCGCGCCGCTGGCGGTCTACCGCTGCGAGCTATGCCCGACTGGGCTCGACCCATTGCCGCCTATCTCATGCCCCGCATCGGACCCCGAGGTCTTGAATTTGCTCGGGCGCGACTGGAAATGAAAGCAGTGGAGACCGTTTTGCATTTGCGACGTGTCAAACCTAGGCGCATGCGTCACATGATTCCTGATCATGTCTGGCGTTTGGTTGAGTCCTACGGGCTCAAACCTGAGGAAGGGGAACGCTAAAGCCACTCATCCAGAGCCGCTTTAGCCCGCTCGCGACCCAGTTGAATAATCGGTTTGGCCTGATAGAACTCGTGGACCATGCAGGCATTCTTGGGAATGCGGATCACAACATCAGGATGAAAAACAGCCAAATGCTGGCGCGTCAGCGCTGCCTGCATCGTGTCGAAAGAGCGCATCAAAATATCCGATAAAGCCAGCCCCTCATTATCTCCGTTGATATCCAACCCCAAGGCTTCGGCATAAGATCTTAAGCGCTCCAAAAAACGGCCGTGATCGTTGCCCGGCGAAACTTCCGGCGTCAAATCTTCGGCGGGTCCATTCACATCCACGACGATGGTGAGATCGGTTAGCGCGCTCAGGGTGGGCGCTACAGGGACAGGGTTTAGAAGCCCACCATCTACCAGCGTTAATCCGCGATAGTGATGTGGGGTAAACAAACCAGGGATGGCAATGGATGCTCGGATGGCATCAAATAAGGGGCCATCATGGAACCAAATCTCTTTTCCCCGCTCGATGTCGACGGCTACGGCTGTGAATGCAATGGGTAGGCGCTCGATGTCCTCCTCGCCGACCAGCTCACGTAACTTATTAATGACCTTTTGACCGCGGATGATGCCACCGCCACTAAAGCTCCAATCGATGAGCCAAAGCACATCGGATTGCTCCAACCCACTAACCCAATCCGCATAGATTTGGAGCTTACCCAGCGCGTAAATACCACCTACCAAGGCACCCATCGAGCTGCCAGCGATCGCTTGCACCTTAAAACCCCGAGCCTCTAGCTCTTGGATAACGCCGATATGAGCCAAGCCACGCGCGCCGCCGGATCCCAACACGAGGGAGACTGATTTGGGTTTATTGCGCTGCACCTGCTTTGGCATCAAAATTGGTCCTGTGGGTTGTACATGCAAGACATGATATCAGCCGCACCAACTCCGTAATGTCATCCACTTGATGCACCATGCTGGTGCATATAAGCATAAAACTGCTATTGGCTCTGGCGTTAGAACGCAATTAATTTTATTCTCGCAGACCCGCTGGTGATAACACTGGCATGTCCCGGTCAAAAATAACCGCTCTTGAGAATCAGAGCTGTTGTGCTGCCGACGGCGATCAGGCCGTGGCACTTTGAGAGTGAGGTCCGTAATGAGTTTTCATGCTTTGCCGCCCAAACAGGGCCTTTATGATCCTGCCCTCGAGCGCGACGCGTGTGGCGTTGGCTTTGTTTGTCATATCAAAAATCAAAAAAGCCATGCCATTGTTCAACAAGGCCTCGAAATCCTCAATCGCATCAATCATCGTGGCGCTGTGGGCGCAGATCCCAAAGCGGGGGATGGTGCCGGGATACTCATTCAAATGCCCGATGCGTTCTTGCGCGCGGTAGTCGACTTCAATCTACCATCACTGGGTGAGTATGGCGTCGCCATGATTTTTCTGGATCGTGATGCCACAGTACGTGATCAAGTTGTCGCCATTATCGAACAACAGGTCGCAGCGGCTGGCCAGAAGGTTCTAGGCTGGCGCGATGTGCCAGTTGACAACGGCGATCTGGGTGAGAGTGTCCTACCCACCGAACCCCTCACGAAACAGTTGTTTATCGGCCGCAGCGATAATTGCGCCGACCAAGATAGCTTTGAACGCAAGCTGTTTGTGATCCGTAAGCGCATGGATAATGAAGTGCGCGATCTGGGCTTGGGCTTTGCCGCTTGTTACGTGTCTTCAATGTCCTCACGCACGCTCAACTACAAGGGCATGCTGCTAGCCGGCCAAGTTGGCCGCTACTATCACGATTTGCAGGATGAGCGCTTGGTCAGCGCCATGGCCTTGGTGCATCAGCGCTTTTCGACTAACACATTCCCCACCTGGGACTTAGCCCAGCCGTTTCGCATGATTTGCCACAATGGGGAGATCAACACACTCCGCGGCAATGTGAACTGGATGGCGGCTCGTCGTCACACCATGCGCTCAGAAATCCTAGGCGAAGATTTGGATACCATCTGGCCTCTGATTCCCGAGGGCCAATCCGACTCCGCCTGCTTTGATAATGCACTGGAACTGCTAGTCATGGGGGGCTACTCACTGGCCCACGCCATGATGATTCTGATTCCTGAGGCTTGGGCAGGCAATAAACTCATGGAAGAAAACCGCCGCGCCTTCTACGAATACCACATGGCACTCATGGAACCTTGGGACGGCCCTGCAGCGATGTGTTTCACCGACGGCCGACAAATCGGCGCGACCCTGGATCGTAATGGCCTGCGTCCGGCGCGTTACTTGGTGACCAACGATGACATGGTCGTGCTGGGCTCTGAGATGGGCGTGTTGGATATTCCTGAAGAACGGATTGTGAAGAAATGGCGTCTCCAGCCCGGCAAAATGCTGCTGATCGATCTCGAGCAGGGCCGGATTATCAGCGATGATGAAATCAAGACCCAACTCGCCGAAGCGCGTCCCTATGGGGAGTGGCTGAAGAAAACCCAGATCCGCCTGGAGGATTTGCCAGCAGGCATCGCCCCAATGTCCCCCGATGCCCCCACCTTATTGGATCAGCAACAAACCTTTGGTTACACCCAAGAGGATGTAAAGTTCCTACTCACGCCAATGGTCATGACCGGCCAGGAAGCGGTGGGTTCTATGGGCGCGGATAACCCTCCCTCGGTGCTGTCCTCACGACCCAAGCATTTATCAACCTATTTCAAACAAAATTTCGCCCAAGTCACCAATCCACCGATTGATCCGATTCGCGAAGAGCTGGTGATGTCGCTGGTCTGCATGATCGGGCCGCGACCGAACCTATTGGGTATTAACGAGGCTGGTTCGCACTGGCGCTTAGAGACCCCGCAACCGGTCCTAACCAATCAGGACTTGGAGCGTATTCGTCACATCGAGTATCACTCCGGAGGCGCCTTCCGCACCCGGACCTTGGATGTTTGCTATGCCTCGACTGAGGGTTCAGCGGGCATGGCCGCCGCCGTAAAGAAACTCTGTGAAGATGCTGAAAAAGCCGTTCTGGATGGCTTTAATATTCTTATTTTGTCCGACCGCGACAGCAATCCTGATCGCATTCCGATTCCCATGCTGCTGGCGACATCAGCCGTGCATCATCATCTGATTAACCAAGGACTACGCACCAGCTCAGGCTTGGTAGTGGAGACCGGTTCAGCTCTGGAAGTGCATCATTTCGCCACGCTCAGCGGCTATGGCGCTGAAGCCATTAATCCCTACCTAGCCTTCGATACCATCGAATCACTGCTGCCACACCTACCGGAGAAGCTGGGTTTTGAGGAGGCGCAAAAGCGCTACATCAAAGCGATTGGCAAAGGCCTGTTAAAGGTCATGTCAAAAATGGGCATCTCCACTCTGGAGTCTTATTGTGGCGCCCAGATCTTTGATGCTGTGGGCCTCTCGTCTCCCTTCGTTGGTGAGTATTTCACCGGGACCCAAACCCGGGTAGAAGGCATTGGTCTGGCAGAAGTGGCTGAGGAAGCGGTGCGCTGGCACACACAAGCTTTTGGCGATGCGGAAATCTATCGCAAGCAGCTGGATGTGGGCGGTGACTATGCCTTCCGCTTACGCGGTGAGGATCATATATGGACCCCCGATACGATCAGCAAATTGCAGCATGCCACGCGGTCCAATGATGCCAATACCTTTGCCGAGTTCTCCCGCCTCATCAATGAACAGACCGAGCGCCTACTGACGTTCCGCGGCCTAATGGAATTCAAGTTCGCCGATACCGCTGTTCCCTTAGACGAGGTCGAGCCAGCTAAAGAGATCGTCAAGCGCTTTGCCACGGGTGCCATGTCTTTTGGTTCCATCTCTCCTGAGGCGCATACCACACTGGCCCAAGCCATGAATGCGATTGGCGGCAAGTCCAACACCGGCGAAGGGGGGGAAGAACCCGAACGCTTTATCCCGCTGGTCGACGGCTCACGCAACCCCAATCGCTCAGCGATCAAGCAGGTCGCCTCAGGGCGCTTTGGTGTCACTACTGAGTATTTGGTCAATGGTGATGATATCCAGATCAAGATTGCTCAGGGCGCCAAGCCGGGTGAAGGTGGCCAGTTACCTGGCCATAAAGTGGATGCGCGAATTGCCCGGGTGCGTCATTCAACGCCTGGGGTGGGTCTGATTTCACCGCCCCCGCATCATGACATCTACTCCATTGAGGATTTGGCTCAGCTGATTCATGACCTGAAAAACGTCAACCCCAACGCGCGGATCTCGGTCAAACTCGTCTCCGAGTTGGGCGTGGGCACAGTCGCTGCTGGTGTTTCTAAGGCGCATGCCGATCACATCACGGTAGCGGGCTATGATGGCGGCACCGGGGCTAGCCCTTTGACTTCCATTAAGCACGCCGGCAGCCCCTGGGAAATTGGCCTCGCCGAAACCCATCAAACACTGGTACTCAACCGCCTGCGAGGCCGCGTTGCCCTGCAGGTCGACGGCGGCCTGCGCACCGGACGCGATGTGGTCATCGGCGCTTTACTAGGCGCAGACGAATTTGGTTTCGCCACGGCACCGCTGATTGTTGAAGGCTGCATCATGATGCGCAAATGCCATCTCAACACCTGCCCGGTAGGCGTAGCAACCCAAGATCCAGAACTGCGCAAAAAATTCTCTGGCAAGCCCGAATTCGTGATCAATTACTTCTTCTTTATCGCCGAAGAAGTGCGGCAGTTGATGGCCAAACTGGGTTATCGCTCCATGAATGAGATGATTGGTCAGTCACAGCGCTTGGAAATGCGTCGTGCTATCAACCATTGGAAAGCGCATGGCTTGGATTTCTCGAACCTGCTGGCGCGTCCTGAGGTGCCCGAATCCGTGGCTATCTACAATAGTGAGACCCAGGACCATGGGTTAGATCATGCGCTCGACAACGAGCTAATTGAGCGTGCAGCACCGGCATTAGAACGCGCTGAGGCCGTGACCATCGAGACTCCAATCCACAATTATCATCGCAGTGTTGGGGCGATGCTCTCCGGTCGAGTGGCGGAGCGCTACGGACATGCTGGATTGGCCGATGACACGATTCACATCAAGGGCACAGGAACCGGCGGACAGTCTTTTGGTGCCTGGCTGGCTCAGGGCGTCACCATTGAACTCGAAGGCGAAGCCAATGATTACGTGGGTAAAGGCCTTTCGGGTGGGCGCATCATCATCTATCCACCCGCCCATTCGGCCATTGATGCCGCAGCGAACAACATCATCGTGGGCAACACAGTCCTCTATGGCGCCATCACTGGTGAGGTATTCTTCCGTGGCGTAGCCGGCGAGCGTTTCTGTGTTCGAAACTCAGGCGCCACAGCCGTTGTCGAAGGGGTTGGTGATCATGGTTGCGAATACATGACCGGCGGCATCATGGTGTGCTTAGGTCAGACCGGGCGTAATTTTGCAGCAGGGATGTCGGGTGGTATTGCCTATGTCCTGGATGAAGAAGGCAATTTTGCCGACCGTTGCAATCTGGCGATGGTGGAACTGGAACCGATTAGTGAAGAAGATGATGCGTTGGAAGCCCATGACCACCAAGGCGGTGATTTAGAGACGCATGGCCGGGTCGATGTTAGTCATGACATGACGCGCTTTGATGCCCTGCGGCTCAGAGCGCTGATTGAAAGACATGTGGCTTACACCGGATCCGAACGCGGACAGAGTATTTTGGATCATTGGGCAACGATGCTGCCCAAGTTCGTAAAAGTCATGCCGGTAGACTATCGTCGCGCCTTGCGTGATATGAAGGCATTGCAGGCCAACGTGCAGGAATCTAACAAAACCAAACAGCAACAGACTTTGGAAGGAAGTACGGCTCATGGGTAAACCCACGGGATTCATTGAGATTGAACGTCAGGAACGGCGCTACGAGCCGGTCAGTGATCGGCTCAGCCACTATCGCGAATTCGTCATTCCCCTGAAAGATGAATCGCTCAGAGAGCAGGGTGCACGCTGCATGGATTGTGGCATCCCCTTTTGTCATCAGGGCTGCCCGGTTAACAATCTAATTCCTGACTGGAATGATCTGGTGTACCAAGATGATTGGCAGCAAGCCATTGAGGTACTGCATTCCACCAATAATTTTCCTGAATTCACGGGGCGCATTTGCCCAGCCCCCTGCGAGGCTTCGTGCACACTAAATATCGATGACAACCCCGTCACCATTAAGTCCATCGAATGCGCCATCGTCGATCGTGCCTGGAAAGAAGGCTGGATAAAGCCTCAGGTTCCCGCACATCGCACCGGCAAGCGCATCGCCATTATCGGCTCTGGACCCGCTGGTTTGGCGTGTGCTCAGCAACTGGCACGCGCCGGCCACAGTGTTGAAGTTTTTGAAAAAAATGATCGCATCGGCGGCTTAATGCGTTATGGCATTCCGGACTTCAAGCTGGATAAGTCACTGATCGATCGACGCATTGCACAAATGCGTACCGAGGGGGTCAAGTTCCACACCCTGACCCATGTGGGCGTAAATATGCCCATTAGCCATCTGCAACAAGAATTTGATGCGGTGGTACTCTCTGGCGGCTCGGAAAAGCCACGTGACCTGCCTGTTCCCGGTCGTGAAGCCCTAGGCGTTCATTACGCCATGGATTTTCTGACGCGCAATAGCAAGCGCGTTCAGGGTGTTACTGTTCTGGATGATGATTTCATCAGCGCTAAGGGCAAGCATGTCATCGTTATCGGCGGTGGTGATACCGGTTCCGACTGTATTGGCACCTCGAATCGTCATGGTGCCGCCTCGGTGACTCAAATTGAGATTCTCGACAAACCACCGGTAAAAGAAGACAAGGGTCTGACATGGCCGAACTGGCCCAATAAATTGCGCACCTCCAGTTCTCAAGAAGAGGGCTGTGAGCGTATGTGGAATGTATTAACCAAGTCCTTCGAACGCGATGAAGATGGTCATGTCATCGCCTTGAACTATGTTCTGGTGCGTTGGGATAAGGATGAACAGGGCCGCTGGCAAATGTCAGAGGTACCCGGTTCAGAGGGACAGATGAAGGCCGATTTGGTGCTTTTAGCCATGGGCTTTGTGCATCCCATTCATGAAGGCATGCTTGAACAGTTACGCTCGGAAAAAGATCTACAACTCGATCAGCGCGGCAATGTTCAAGGCAGCACGGAAGGTCCCAAAGCCTATTACACCAACGTGGATGGCGTGTTTGCCGCTGGTGATATGCGCCGCGGCCAGTCTTTGGTGGTCTGGGCTATTCGTGAGGGCCGGCAATGTGCCCGAGCCGTCGATGAATGGCTTATGGGTAGTACTATCCTGCCTCGTTAGGCTGGAAAAACCGTTTTGACTCATTTATGGTTTCGTGGCCAAAATCTTGGCTGACACTGTGTTGTGCATAAAACTTTAAATTCGGAGGAGTTACCCAAACAATGTCGATGAAACGTCGCGATTTTCTCAAAGCAGGAACAGCAGCTGCCGCAGGCGCCACCATTTTAGGGGCACCAGCCATTGTTAAAGCTCAGCAAACTTTTAACTGGCGCATGACGACCACTTGGCCTGCTGGGCTGCCGTTTTTCCAAACGGGTCCGGGTAGTGCTACCGACTTTGCGCGCCGCGTGGAAGAAATGTCTGGCGGGCGCATTCGCATTCGCGTTTACTCCGCTGGCGAGTTAGTGCCGGCGTTCGAGGGCTTCGATGCCGCCTCTGCAGGGCGCCAGGTGCAACTCAACCATGGCTGCGCCTACTACTGGGCGGGCAAGTCCTTTGCCGCCCAGTATTTCACCACTGTGCCTTTCGGCATGACTTTCCAAGGTCATAATGCGTGGATGAACTTTGGCGGCGGTTATGAGCTTTATGAAGAAACCTATCGCCCGTTCAATCTCGTACCTTTGGTGGTGGGCTGCACAGGCGTTCAGCCCGTGGGCTGGTTCCGCCGTCCGGTGGAAAGCCTAGCTGATTTCCGTGGCTTGAACATTCGTATGCCGGGTCTGGCTGGTGACATCTACAATGCTATTGGCGCTAATGCCCGTTTGCTGCCCGGCGGCGAACTATTCGCCGCGTTGGAGCGTGGTGCTATTGATGCGGCAGAATGGGTCGGACCTTACTCTGACCGTGAACTCGGCCTGCATCGGGCCGCAAGCCTCTACTACAGCTCAGGTTGGCATGAACCGGCCACCAGTACGGAAGTGGTTGTCAACCGCAGTGCGTGGGACTCCCTGCCGGCTGACCTGCAGGCCGTTATGCGCAATGCTGCAGCTGCCTGCAATATCACCTCGCATACTTGGTTGGAAGCGCAGAATGCAGACGCTTTGGACGACCTCATCAACAACCACGGCACGCAGTTCCTGCCGCTGCCTGATGATGTTATTCAAGCGCTTTTGGAAGCCACCAAGGATATCCTGTCAGACAATGCTCGTCGTGATGATCTGGTGCGTCGCGTGAATGAGAGCTACTTCACCTTTAAAGCCAAGCACGACCGCTGGAATCAAAACTCTGAGACCATGTTCCAGACGCAGATTCGCGATCTGGGTCAGCAGATTCTTGGCTGATAGCATGATTTTTTAGCGCGAACCGCCCCTCTTTCGCTTGCGAGAGAGGGGCTTTTTTCTCCAACTGGCTAATCTTTCCAGTACCCCATGTATCTATTTTTGCATCGTCTAGAACGCGTGCTTTATCGGATCACCAGCATTTCTGGCTGGGTGGCTGCGGTCTCTATGGCAGCACTAATATTGCTGGTGTTTGGCAATATGGCAGCTCGTTATTTGATGGGCTTTGGCGCGGTTTGGCTGCAAGAGCTGGAGTGGTACATTCTGTCGCTGAGCGTGATGACGGCGATCGCCTATGCCATGCGCGCCGATGAGCATGTGCGCGTTGATATTTTCTCCAGCCGCTTAAATCGTAAAGGCCGCATGTGGCTGGATATGCTGACCATGACCTTGGTCGCGGTGCCTGTCGCCATTCTGGTTCTTTATTACACATGGCCTTTTGTACAAACTTCATATGTGCGCGGAGAACGCTCGCCCAATGCCGGTGGCATGCCGTGGACTTTTCTCCCCAAGGCGATGATTCTGCTAGGCTTTTTTCTCATACTAAGCGAATCAATCCGCAAGATAATCAGTGTCGGCCGCCGCCTGAGTTTCCACTATCGGCGCCCCGCTAACCCGCCTCGGAACCGCAATCATGCCGCTTGAATATATTGCTCTGATGATGATCATCGGTTTCTTCGTGCTGGTATTAACCGGCATGCCGGTGGCTTTTGCTATTGCTGCAGTGGGCTTCATTTTTGGTTTTATCGGTTTTGACGGCTGGCTATTTGAATTACTACCCTCGCGGATTTTTGGCAGTGTGACAAATTACACTCTGTTAGCCATCCCGCTGTTCGTATTCATGGGGGTGATGCTGGATAAAACTAGGGTGGCTGAACGCATGCTCGATGTGATTGGCCATGCCAGTGGTGCTTTACCAGGCGGTATGGCTCTGGCGGTTATCCTCGTGGGAGTGCTCATGGGCGCGGCTACCGGGATTGTTGGCGCCGCCATTGTCACTCTGACATTGATGGCACTGCCCACCCTGATTCGCCGCGGCTATAAACCAACAGTCGCTTGTGGAACGATTTGTGCCTCGGGAACGCTAGGTCAGATCATCCCGCCAAGCCTCGTTTTGCTGGTTTTAGCAGACACCATGAATCTATCGGTGGGCAGCTTGTTCGCTGCCGCCTTGGTGCCCGGCTTAGCGCTGGCGACGCTCTACGTGCTCTATTTGCTGGTACTGGCCTGGTATAACTCAGCGGATGTTCCGGCACTCGATGCTGCTGAGCGGGCCTCAATCAGTAAGACTCAGATCATGAAAGATTTGGTCACCTCAGTCTTGCCTCCATTGGCTTTGGTGCTGGCTGTACTAGGTGCCATTATTGGCGGCGTTGCCGCTCCCACGGAGGCAGCCTCGGTGGGCGCTGTGGGGGCTGTGGTGGTCGCCGCCTTAATGCGTCGCTTGAGCATGCCCGTGCTTAATGACGCTTTGCTAACCACTGTGCGCATCACTGCCATGGTCTTTTTCGTATTGATTGCCTCGCAGGTATTCGCTCTGGCCTTCCGCGGTTTGGATGGAGAGTTGTTAGTGGAGGGAATGCTTAACTGGGTACCGGGCGGACCTTATGGCACTTTATTGTTCATGATGTTGCTGATTTTTCTGCTCGGATTCTTCTTGGAATGGATTCAGATCACCTACATCGTTGTTCCGCTATTTCTGCCTTTCCTTGCGGGGGTTCCCGAGTTCTCCATGGTCTGGATCGCGATTCTGATTGCCATGAATCTACAGACATCCTTCCTGACGCCACCTTTCGGATGGTCGCTGATCTTTATGAAGGGGGTGGCGCCCAAAGGCATTAAGACCTCAGACATCTACCGCGGCGCCATTCCCTTCGTGATCATTCAACTGGTGGCATTGGCCCTGATTATTGCTTTCCCAGCTATTGCCTTGTGGCTGCCCGAAGCCATTGGCTGGTAAACCAAAATCTAGCGCAGGTCCCAAAAGAAGATCGCGGTGGTGAGGATGCCGGCGATGATAATCGCGTTTCGTAGCACGGTTTGAGGTAAGGCACGCGCTAAGGAAACACCAGCATACCCGCCGATAGTAGCAGCCACAGCCATCGGCAATGCTTGCGCCCATTGAATTACGCCGCCCAGCGCATAAATGAGTACGGCGATCAATGTGAGTACTGCAGAGAGCAGGTTCTTCAGTGCATTGGCGGTATTCAGATCGTGCACCCCAAGCACGCGAAAGGCCGCCAGCATGACGATCCCCATGCCCCCATTGAAATAGCCCCCGTAACCAGAAACGAGAAAAACACTCACTCGTCCCAGCAAACCACCCTCACCTCGGCTGCGCGCTTGAATCCAGAGTTGTAGGCGCGGCCCGAAAGCAAACAACAGGGTTGCAAACAGTAACAACCAAGGAATAATGACGCGAAAAGCCTCATTGGATGTTGCCAGAAGCAGTAACGCGCCTGCAGCACCGCCCACGGCGCCGATCAACACAACCGCGAGCACAGTCATGCCCGGTGGCGCCTTCATGAGATCTCTATAGGCCCAGGCGCTGGCCAAATAGCCAGGGAGTAAAGCTGCAGTCCCGGTCGCATTTGCAGCAACCGGCGGCACGCCAGTAAAAACCAATGCGGGCAAAGTCAAAAAACTACCCCCGCCAGCAAGTGCGTTTATAGCGCCGGCAAACAAAGCAGCCAGCGCTATCAGGGCGAGGACGCCCGGCTCAAGAATCACGATGATGCAACTCCACAACCCAAATAGAATCGCGTATTCTACATGTCTGATAGAGACTGGGAAAAAATCTAACAAAAGCGATATAATCGGATTTGTGTTTTGGCAATAGTCGCTGCATGACGGCGCAAAGCGGATGTCCTTTGGGGAAACCGCATGAAAACTGCCAAAAAATTTCCTTGATATGGTGTAGCGAGCCCTAGAGCCGCTGAGACCACGGGAGCACCGGATGGCTTTATCACGTCGGCGTTTTAACCAAACCCTGCTGGGCGGCATGGCCGTGGCACTGTCGCCTTCTGTTTTCGCCAATATGGTGGAAGGTAGCGATTGGCGCAGCATTGCCAGACCTCAGCGCACCCTGCCAGACGGTCAAATCGGCCTGACGATGTTCTTCTCTTATGGCTGTCCCTTTTGTGGGCAAATGCATAGAGCGATGGGCGGATGGCTGGCCAGTTTGCCTGAAGATGTTGTATTCCAACGGGTACCAGTCAGCTTTAACCGTGATGCTTGGGCCATGCTCTCTCGGCTGTATTTTGCCCTTGAAACTACTGGCGATGCAGAGCGTCTAAGCCAAGAAATCTATGACGCTATCGGTGTACGGCGTGAGCCACTGTTTGATGAGGCACAGATTACCGCCTGGGTTACTGCACGTGGTGTCGATGCAACAGCCTTTCGTCAGGCCTTTCAGGCATCACAGACAAGCAGTCTGGTCGCTCGCAGTGATCGGCTACAAACACGTTTCGAGGTCCGCAGCGTACCCACTTTGGTGGTCGACGGCCGCTATGCAGTTGTCGGCCAAGGCGCCACCTCTTATCAAGAGCTATTTGATATCGCTGATCAACTGATTATTAGGGCACGCAGCTAAAGCTATCCAGAAACGGCGCAAGTGCGCCGAATCTTCATCAACCAGCCTCAAAAAAGGGGTAAAAACCATGAAAATCTACCATGACTGAATCAGAAACCGTCCACCCTAAGCAACGCCTCAAAGAACTTTTGTCTATACCCGATAGCAAGCGTTCCGAAGCGCAATGGGATGAGTTGATTGAGCTGGAAATATCGCTCGCACCTGTCAATCAAAAATCCGCTTCTGATCGCCATGATGCGCACAGTAATGGCTCTGGCCGTTCGCGGGGCAGTCGCAATCGTCCAAGCTCGGGAAGAAAGAAATCTTTTTCCAGAAAACCAGGGGGCAATCGTCCCGCGCAGCAGAGCTCTCAAGGAGCAGGCGACTAATCTGACGGGGCTCAGCCCCGAGATCGATTAATGCGAAGCACCTCTGGGACATGACGCATACGACGCATCATGTCGGCTAGATGTTTCCGGTCGCGAACACTGACGGTAAACGTGATCGTTGACACATGACCATCTCGTTCATCAAATGAGACATTCTCAATATTCGATCCCAGATCAGAGATGACGGCGGCTAAGTTAGCCAAAACACCGCGTTTATTGGCGGTCTGAACCCGGATCGCTGCGTTATATTCGGGTTGGGTTTCAGGATGCCATTGCAGTGGTATCCACTTGTCGGGCTTGTGACGGTTTTCTAGCGCATTGCCGCAATTTTCGCGATGCACCACCAGCCCTCGACCCGCACTCATCACCCCAACGATGGCATCACCCGGGATGGGATAGCAGCAACGGGCGAAAGACAGGACCATGCCTTCGGTGCCTTTAACTGCCAAAGGCGCATTAGCATCATCACCCTCTGTTTCGGCGGATGCCGCTTCATCTTGCTCCCAATCGAGCAATAGGCGTCGTGCCACCAAAGCGGCCATGCGATTCCCGAGGCCAATATCAGCCAGCAAGGTTTCCTGATCCTTAAGTTCAAGCTCGGACAAAATGAGCACCCAACGCTGAGGGTCCACATCAGCCAGACTGCTGCCCACATTATTAAGCGCCTTATCCAATAACCGCTGACCTAAACTGATGGCTTCACTCAGCTGCAGATTCTTCAAATAGTGGCGAATGGCCGTACGCGCCTTACCCGTGACCACAAAGTTAAGCCAAGCCGGATTAGGTCGGGCCCCCGGCGCTGTAACAATCTCAACCGTACGGCCACTTTCCAAACGCGTGGATAATGGCGCCAAACGTCGGTCAATCTTAGCTGCCACACAGGTATTGCCCACGTCTGAGTGGACGGCATAGGCAAAATCTACTGCGGTGGCCCCGCGCGGCAACTCCATGATTTCACCCTGAGGTGTGAAGATGTAAACCTCCTCAGGGAATAAATCGACTTTCACACTCTCGAGAAACTCCATGGAGTTACCGGCCGCCTGCTGAATTTCCAGCACGCTTTTTAGCCACTCGCGCGCACGAGCCTGGGCCGTCCCTGACTGGCGATCCCCCGTCTTATACAGCCAGTGGGCGGCAATGCCGCTCTCGGCAACCTGATCCATCTCCTGGGTGCGGATTTGCACTTCGATGGGAATACCATGCGGTCCAAACAACACGGTATGCAGGCTTTGGTACCCGTTGGCCTTAGGAATGGCGATGTAATCCTTGAATCGCCCCGGCACTGGCTTATACAAGTTATGCACCACACCCAGTGCTCGATAGCAGGCATCAACATCACCGGCGACGATACGGATGGCATAAACATCAAAGACTTCTGCAAACGACAGCCGCTTTTCCTGCATCTTGCGGTAGATGCTGTATAGATGTTTTTCACGACCGGTAATGCGTGCTTCGATGCTGGCTTCTTCCATGCGCGCACAAATGGCGGTCTCAATTTTCTGCATCACTTCCTTGCGATGACCGCGTGATTTTTTTACCGCCTCCTGAAGGATGCGATAGCGCATCGGATAATGCGCGGCAAAACCGAGCATCTCCAGCTCTCTGCGAATCGCATTCATGCCCAAGCGCTGTGCAATCGGCGCATAGATGTCTAAGGTCTCACGCGCAATGCGGCGACTCTTGTCAGCACGCATCACGCCCAAGGTGCGCATATTGTGGAGACGATCGGCCAGTTTAATGAGGATCACGCGCAAATCTCGGGTGATCGCCAGCATCATTTTGCGGAAGTTTTCTGCCTGGGCTTCGGCTTTGGAACTGAATTTTAGATGGGTTAGTTTGGATACTCCATCCACCAATTCGGCCACATCCTCACCAAACTCGGTGACAATGCGTTCTTTGCTGATGTGGGTATCCTCCATCACATCATGAAGGATCGCGGCAACGATGCTCTTATGGTCTAAACGCATCTCCGCCATGGTCTTGGCAACGGCCAGCGGATGGATGATATAGGGGTCGCCGCTGAGGCGCATCTGGCCGTCATGGGCTTCGGCACCCAACAGGTAAGCGCGGTACACTTCGGCCACCTGATCCGAGTCTAGGTAGGTTTCCAGATAGGAACATAAATCACGCGCAAGAAAGCGCGTGTTATCCAGCGAGGTCGATGTCGCAGTGGTCTTGGCAGTGGTTGCGGTCTCGACCATGGCGCGGAGATGAGGTCAGCTCACCGGACTATTGCTCCGGAGTGACCTCTTCGACAATGGCTGTGGGCATGGCATGCTCCTGCGCCGTCACTTCATCCAGCACTTCCCGGCCGATATGACCGGCGGCAATTTCCCGCAGCGCGACAACCGTGGGCTTGTCATTCTCCCAGTCCACATGCGGGTGTATACCGCTGGCGAGCTGGCGGGCACGCTTAGCGGCGACCAAAACCAGCTGAAACCGGTTGTCTACATTGTCCAAACAATCTTCTACGGTAATGCGTGCCATAAAAACCTCGAAATGATTCTCTAACTTAATGGATTCTAGGGGGTTTTGCTGGTATCTGCCAGCAACTCGTCTAACAAACTGCGATAAGACTGCATCTGCGACCTAGTGCGCAGGCGATTGGCGCGAAAAATAGATTCCATCTCGCCCAGCGCCAGGTCGAAATTATCATTCACCACCACGTAGTCGTATTCGTCGTAATGACTGATGTCTTCCGTGGCATCACGCAAACGTCTGGCGATGATCTCGTCGCTGTCCTTACCACGTGACCGCAGTCGCTGTTCTAACGCCGCTTTCGATGGCGGCAAAATAAAAATGGAATAACATTCTGGCATCAAACGCCGCACCTGCTGCGCACCCTGCCAGTCAATTTCTAGTATCACATCATGACCGGCCGTGAGCTCGTCTTCCACTGCCTGCCTGGAGGTTCCGTAGTAGTGGTCAAAGACTCGAGCATGCTCCAAGAATGCTCCATCCTGAACCATACCCAAAAAGTCTTCGGCGCTAGCAAAATGATAATGCCGACCATTCACTTCACCCTGACGAGGCTTGCGCGTCGTATGCGACACCGAAACAACTATGTCTGGCCGCGACTCAAGCAAAGCCGCAACCAGACTGGTTTTGCCCGCGCCGGATGGGGCTGAAACAACAAATAAGCTTCCGCGAGTCAACAAATATCAGCCCCCATACCCAGTGCGTATCGATCAGTGATGGTAACCGGTCAAGCGGTCTACCTCATTTTTTGAACCCAGAACGACGGGCACTCGCTGGTGAATCGCTGCCGGACTCATGCTAAGAATTCTCTCACGACCCGTTGTGGCGGCCCCGCCTGCCTGCTCGATGATAAAGGCCATAGGATTGGCTTCGTACATCAGCCGCAATTTGCCTGTTTGTCCCTTGCTCTGGAGCTTGGAGTCCAATGGGTACATAAAAATTCCGCCCCGCGTCAAAATGCGGTGCACTTCCGCCACCATGGAAGCAATCCAACGCATATTGAAGTCTTTACCGCGGGGGCCATCCTTGCCCGCGAGGCATTCGTCGATATAGCGCTGCACAGGCTCTTCCCAGAAACGCATATTGGAGGCATTCACCGCAAACTCCTGAGTATCTTCTGGAATTTGAATGTCCGAATGGGTCAAAAGAAATTCGCCAAAATCACGATCCAAGGTGAACATATTTGTGCCTTGGCCAGTGGTCAGCACCATCATGGTTGATGGACCATACAGGCAATAGCCAGCAGCCACTTGCTCAGTTCCCGGCTTTAAAAAATCCTCAGTGGAAGGATTATCGACGCCAGGCGGGGCTTTGAGTATGGAAAAAATGGTCCCCACCGATACATTGACATCGATATTCGAAGACCCATCTAGGGGATCGAACAACACCAAGTACTTGCCACGCGGCGCCTGTTTGGGCAACTCGTAGATCTCATCCATTTCTTCCGAGGCCAGGCCAGCAACATGACCGTTATGTGCCAAGGCCTCGATAAAAATCTCATTGGAGATCACATCGAGCTTTTTCTGTTGTTCGCCCTGAACATTCTCAGACCCGGCAGTCCCCAGGATACCGACCAGATCACCCTTATTCACCAGGTCAGAAATCTTTTTACAAGCGACAGCGATATCATTCAGTAGGCCAGTGAATTCCCCTGTGGCGCCAGAAAATTTACGTTGTGACTCAATGATAAAATTGGTCAGTGTAGTACCGATATGCATACTCAAACCCCTTTTAGCGATAATAATTGATGATTTTTCGCGCGCTTTTGTTGTTGTTTTGCCAGCGTCAGCCGGGAGCGCGTACACTGCCGTTATACTAGCAGAACAGGCTGCTATGGCCTATGCCTTAATCTGAATGGGGTTTTTAAGCCCGGGAGTGGATTTCCATGAAGCAAACGGTCACAAGCCCCCTACCTCCAGCGCTTTCGGGGGAGCATAGTTACATCGATGACCCGCAAACCGGCAGGCTCAGTCTTTACGCCCATATCGAACCAGATGCCGCAAAAGCGCGACCGCTATTGTTGATCCACAGTGTCAACGCAGCAGGGTCAGCCTATGAGATCAAACCGATTTACGATCATTTTCTCGGGTCTCGTCCCGTTTACGCGCTGGAGCTGCCAGGCTTTGGTCGCTCTGACCGCAGCGACAGGAATTACACACCACGTCTCATGACCGATGCCATCTTGCGCGGCGTTAGCGAGCTGCGCAGTCGGCATCAAGACATGACCATTGACGCCTTATCTCTCTCGCTGGGGTCTGAATTCCTAGCCAGAGCAGCTGCTGAGCAGCCCCAATGGTTGCATAGCATCGCCATGATCAGCCCGACCGGCTTTAAAGGCACGACCCGTCGTGACGGTCCGCCGGGTAGCACACGCGGCATGCCTTGGCTTTACGCCATGTTTACTCGCCCACCTTGGTCTCAGTCGGTCTATAACGCACTCACGCGACGCTCTGTTGTGCGCTTTTTCCTGAACAAAGCTTGGGGTTCAAAAAATATTGATGAGGGCTTGTTGGACTACAGTACAACAACCACCAACCAGCCGGGTGCCATGCATGCTCCCTATCACTTTCTTTCGGGTAATTTGTTCAGCAATGACATCACCCGAGTCTATGAATCGCTGAAAATCCCAGTATTCATGACGCATGGTGACCGCGGAGATTTTGTGGACTATCGCGGCGTTGGCTTGTTTGCCGACAATCCCCAATGGGATATCCATCTTCTGGAGGCAGGCGCGCTACCGTATTTTGAGATTCCTGAGACGTTCTTTAAACACTATGACGCGTTTTTGCAGAAGCATGCAGAAACCGCTCGGCCGTTGGCCGACCAGCCAAACGAGTAAGGAACCTTTAAAGAATTTGGTCGGAGTGAAAGGATTCGAACCTTCGACCCCTGCCTCCCGAAGGCAGTGCTCTACCAGGCTGAGCTACACTCCGAGGTCGTTTTCTGCACCTAGTGGACAGGCTGGGTATTGTGACTTCAGCAGATCGCGATGTCTACGGTAGGACGGTATTTAGAAGTAGATCTTTATGAGGCCCGATCAATCGATAAGCGGGCCAGTTCAATCAATGCATCGCGATACTGGCTTTCTGGCAATACCTTCAGGTTATCGATGGCATGATCAATTTCCCGCTGTGCCATGGCTCGGGCGTAATCGATGGACTGAGACTCGGCTAAAGCAGCCAAAACTCTATCCGCGTACTCGCGACCGCCCTGTTCAATCGCCTCACGAATCAAGGTGGCATTCTCAGCAGCGCCCGTGCGAATGGCATGAATTAACGGCAAAGTGGGTTTACCCTCGGCTAAGTCATCGCCCATGTTTTTGCCCATCTCTCCCTGTTGACCGCTGTAGTCCAGAACATCATCAATGAGCTGAAACGCCGTGCCGAGGTGCATGCCGTAGGCTGCCAAACCCTGTTCAATGACCTCTGACTGACCTGCCAGAATCGGCCCCATGCGGCCGGCGGCTTCAAATAATTTCGCGGTTTTGGACTGAATCACATGCATGTAGCGCTCTTCTGTGGTGTCGGCATCATGGCAATTGAGCAACTGCATCACTTCACCCTCAGCCACGGTGCTGGTGGTATTGGAGACGATTTGCATGATGCGCATATCACCTAGCTCGACCATCATTTCAAAGGAACGCGAGTAGAGAAAATCACCCACCAATACGCTGGCTTCATTGCCAAATAAAGCATTGGCGGTTTGACGACCGCGACGCATTTGGGAGTCATCGACCACATCGTCATGCAGTAGCGTTGCGGTGTGAATGAACTCGATGACTGCCGCCATAGAAATATGATCACGACCCGAGTAGGAACAGGCGCCCGCAGAAAGCAATACCAACAAAGGCCGCAGACGCTTACCACCACTATTAATAATGTAGTGTCCAAGCTGATTGATCAGCACCACGGGCGACTGCAAGCGCTCACGAATGCACTGGTCTACCGCGGTCATATCAGCGGCGATCAATTCACGTATTTGATCCAATTGCATGAAATTATCAGTGCCAACGGGCTTGGGGAGGGAAAAGTCTTACGGCATGCTAGGAATGACGCGGTTCGCTGTCAAGCAGCTTCTCTGAAGAGATGACGCCAGTATTTGACCTGTGGCAGCTACGCAGTTAGAATTCCGCCTCTTTGCGTGACCCCCTTTTTGGAGAACAACAGGATGTATGCGGTTATCGCCACCGGTGGCAAGCAATACCGGGTTACCCAGGGTGACGTGCTCAGGGTCGAGAAACTCGACGCCGACGCCGGCGCAGCTGTGGAATTCAGTGATGTGTTGATGGTTGGTAGCGGCGACGCCGTGAAAATTGGCGAGCCCATGGTTAAGGGCGCCAAAGTCACAGCAACGGTCAAGGCGCACGGGCGTGGCGAAAAGATTGAAATCATCAAATTCCGCCGCCGCAAACACCACCGCAAGCAAATGGGTCATCGCCAGCACTACACCGAGCTGGAAATCACCTCGATTGCCGGTTGATTGAATAGGGTAAGCAGACATGGCACATAAGAAAGCAGGCGGCAGTACACGCAACGGCCGCGATTCAGAAAGCAAACGCCTTGGCGTCAAGCGCTATGGCGGGCAAAGCGTACTCGCCGGTAATATCCTGGTCCGTCAGCGCGGTACCAAAGTCCATCCGGGAGTCAATGTGGGCTGTGGCAAAGACCATACGCTGTTTGCCAAAGTGGACGGCTTGGTTGTGTTTCATAACAAAGGCCCGAAAAATCGCAAGTTTGTGAGCGTGCAGCCTGCCTAACGGTTGCTCAGCGCAGGCTGAATGCGAAAGCCCCGGCCTGCCCGGGGCTTTTTTGTGGATTAAAACACTATGAAATTCGTCGACGAAGCGCTCATCAAAGTCAAAGCCGGTGATGGCGGCAATGGCTGTGTCAGTTTTCGACGGGAAAAATATGTACCCTTTGGCGGACCTGATGGCGGCGATGGCGGTGATGGCGGATCGATATTTCTCGTTGCTAGCCATGACTTGAATACCTTGGCAGACTTTCGTCTCAAGCGTCATTTTGAAGCGGGTCGGGGTGAAAATGGCCGTGGCCGCAACATGACCGGTCACTCGGGCGAAGATTTAGAGATACCCGTGCCAGTGGGCACTTTGTGCTTTGATGCGGAAACTGATGAGCTGATTGGCGATTTGGTGGCCCATGGACAAAAACTCAAAGTGGCTCAGGGCGGCTTTCATGGGCTGGGCAATGCCCGCTACAAAAGCTCGGTGAACCGGGCACCGCGTCAGTCCAAACCCGGAACACCGGGTGAGCTGCGGCAACTCAGGCTGGAATTGAAACTACTGGCCGATGTGGGTTTGTTGGGCCTACCCAATGCCGGCAAATCGACGCTGATTTCCACGGTATCGGCGGCAACGCCAAAAGTCGCTGATTATCCGTTCACAACATTGCATCCCAACTTGGGTGTGGTGCGGGTCGGCGCCTTACAAAGTTTCGTGATGGCGGATATTCCTGGACTGATTGAAGGGGCTGCTGAGGGCGCGGGCCTAGGCATTCGGTTTCTCAAGCATTTGGCGCGTAATCGCTTACTGCTGCATGTGGTTGATATTCAGCCAGCAGATCCCTCACAAGAGCCCAAACAAGCGGTGGCAGTTATTGAATCAGAAATGCAGCAGTTTGATCCCGAGTTGCTGGAACAGCCGCGCTGGCTGGTGATCAACAAAATGGATCTTCTGCCTCCGGAAGAACGGGCTGCTTGTGCGTCCCAATTGGCTGAGGAATTAAACTGGCCGGGCCCAGTTTATGCCATTTCAGCTGCCACCGGCGAAGGTACCCAGGGACTCATGCAGGACATCATGAGATATTTGGAAAGTGAACATGATGACGCGTGAACAGCTGGGTCAATCGCAGCGCTGGGTAGTCAAGATTGGCTCAGCCCTAATCACTGATGAAGGCAGAGGTCTGGACCAAGCGGCTTTAACCGACTGGGCGGAGCAGGTCGCGCGCCTGAGTCGCGAGGGCCGTGAGATTATCTTGGTTTCCTCTGGCGCAGTGGCCGAGGGCATGTCTCGCCTCGGCCTAAAACAGCGCCCAAAAGCACTCTACGCACTGCAAGCAGCTGCTGCAGTCGGTCAGATGGGTTTGATTCAGGCCTATGAGAGCATTTTTCAGCGCCATGGCTTACATGCCGCGCAAGTCTTACTCACCCATGATGATCTGGCCAATCGACGCAGATATCTCAACGCCCGTAGCACCCTGAGAACCTTAATGGAGATGCGCGCCATCCCCGTGGTCAATGAAAACGATACGGTGGCCACAGAAGAAATTCGCTTCGGTGATAATGACACGCTGGCAGCCCTAGTATGTAATCTGGTTGAAGCCTCAATGCTGGTGATTCTCACTGATCAAGAGGGTCTATTTGATGCCGATCCGCGTGCGCAGACTGAGGCCAATCTGGTGAGTGAAGGCTGGGCATCTGACGTTGCTCTGCAAAAACTGGTAGCGCCACGCTTTGGCGCATTAGGCAGTGGCGGCATGGCCACCAAACTTTCGGCAGCGGCGCGGGCGGCCCGCTCGGGCACGCATACCATCATTGCTTCAGGACGTCAGCCGCGAATTTTGGAACGCTTGGCAGCTGGAGAGAACCTAGGCACATTGCTGCGCCCTGATCGGGAGCCGGTTGCGGCACGCAAACAGTGGATCGCTGGACAATTGGTCTCGCGCGGTCAGCTGATTCTTGATGCGGGCGCTGCTGATGTCATCCGCAGCGCTGGGCGCAGCCTCTTAGCGGTAGGCGTGACCGAAGTAAAGGGTAAATTCTCACGAGGCGATGTGGTCACCTGCGTCGCGCCCGATGGGGTGGCCATTGCTCGCGGGTTGGTGAATTATGGGGCCGATGAAGCGCGCCGCATCAAAGGCCATCGCGCCGAGAAAATTGCCGCCATACTGGGCTATGTGGATGAGTTGGAACTCATCCACAGAGACAACTTAGTGTTGTTATAAGCCCTGGCTACTCTGCTTTTAAGTAAGCAAATCCGTGGTTACTTTGCAGGTCGGCAATACGCACCACCCCTGAGGGGACGATCTCGATGCCATCGTAGAAAATGCCCGCGTCGAGCCCTACCGCCGTGCGCGTGATGTCGCATAGCTCGACTTTGACATCATGCATACTCATTAAAGTCATCAATCGGCCTCGAAGATTGTCACGTTCTGCTGCTAATACCTCGTCTTCAACGAAGGGCGTACCCGTGAGTGGGTCATCAGTGAGAAAACGAATGCCATGTGACAAAGCAACAATGCGAATGTCATGCTCCATCAACTCGCTCTCATACAATACCGCCATATTGTTGATGCTGGTTAGCATGGCGCTGAAGCGTCGAGGGTCCGAAAAATCCACATGCCAGACGACCCTAGCAGTCTGATCCCCGGCAATCAAAGGAGCGGGAGCCCAAACCAAAGACAACAACAAAAAAATCAGGAAAAAGCTCTTCACGCTTCGTCTTTTCATCATCACTCCTCCTTTTAAAAACCACATCTTATTATTGACATTAAGCGCCCGTCGGGGCACACTTTCGCGCTTTTATCGAATTGTATTCATCAGGAGAGTCCTTTGGCCAATATCGCCTCAGCCCGTAAGCGCGCCCGTCAGGCGGAGAATAACCGGCAGCGTAACATGGCGGCTCGTTCACATTTCCGCACCGCGGTGAAGAAAGTGCTCAAAGCCGTTCGCGCTGGCGATAAAGAAACCGCCACCGCAGCCTATCAAGCTGCCGTGCCAGTGATTGATCAAACCGTCACCAAAGGCATTATTCATCGGAATAAGGCCGCGCGCCACAAAAGCCGACTCAATAGTCGCGTCCGCGCGCTTTGAGCGTCAGGCACTTTCTCGTGATATAAAAGCCCGGTACGCCGGGCTTTTTCATGTCCGCCTGTTTAGCCGCCCATGAGCCGAATCTTTAAATCTACCGCCATTGTCAGCAGCATGACGCTGATATCGCGCCTATTTGGCTATCTACGCGATATGGTGTTGGCAATCACCTTTGGTGCGAGCGGCGCCACCGATGCCTTTTTCGTCGCCTTTCGCATCCCCAACTTTCTGCGTCGCCTGTTTGCTGAGGGCGCCTTTTCGCAGGCCTTTGTGCCGGTTTTTGCTGAGTATCGAGAAAAGCGGGGGGCGGCTGCGCTCAAAGACTTGGTCGATCATGTCAGCGGCGCGCTGACGCTGGTCCTGTTTTTGGTGACGGCCGTAGGGATTATCGCCGCCCCGGTATTAATCAGCATTTTCGCCCCTGGCTTTCAGGGCGACGACGGGCGGCATGTGCTGGCCGCGGAGATGCTGCGCATCACCTTTCCTTACTTGTTATTCATTTCACTAACGGCGATGGCTGGGGGAATTTTAAATAGCCTTGGGCGTTTTGCCGTCCCCGCTTTCACCCCAGTATTTCTCAATCTCTCGCTCATTGTCGCGGCTTTGTATGGCGCGCCCTACTTCTCTGAACCGGTGGTGGCACTGGCTTGGGGAGTATTCGCAGCAGGTGCCATTCAGTTGGCTTTTCAAATCCCTTTTTTGATGCGCCATGGCCTGTTGCCGCGGCCGCGTTGGCGACGTGCGCATGAGGGCGTGAAGCGCATCTTTCGATTGATGCTGCCCGCCATCTTTGGGACCTCGGTGGTGCAAATCAATTTATTGATTGACACCTTGATCGCATCGTTCCTCATGGCAGGCTCCATCACCTGGTTGTATTTCTCGGATCGCTTTGTCGAATTGCCTCTGGCGCTGTTTGGCATCGCCATTGCCACGGTCATCCTGCCCCGCCTCTCCAAAGAACATGCGCAATCCAATCGCCAGGGCTTTAGCCAAACTTTGGATTGGGCGCTGCGCTTGGCTGTACTCATTGCCATCCCCTCAGCACTTGGCTTGATTCTTTTGGCCACGCCGATTCTCGCCAGCTTGATTCAATATCGAGAGTTTTTGGCCAGCGACACACATATGGCGGCTTTGTCTTTGATGGCCTATGCAGCCGGCCTGCCTGGTTTCATGTTGATCAAAATTCTCGCCCCCGGCTATTTCTCTCGACAGGACACAAAAACCCCGGTCAAGGTAGCGGTGATTGCCATGCTGGCCAACATTATTCTTAATATCGCCATTGTCGTGCCGTGGGTAATGTTGGGCTGGGCAGGGCCGCATGCGGGTCTGGCTCTGGCGACAACACTGTCGGCCTATCTGAATGCTTTACTGTTGTTCCTGGGACTGCGCCGCAGTGGCATCCTCACCTTAAATCCGGGCTGGCGTTCTTTTCTGCTGCGTATCCTGACAGCCAATGCGCTACTGGTCGGTTTGCTGCTGTGGATGCTGCCGGATGTGACTTTGTGGAGTCAGTGGTTGGCGCCGCAACGCCTCACCCAATTGCTACTGCTAATTGCTGCAGGCGCGCTCACCTACATCCTGGCTCTGCTCGCCCTGGGCTTACGGCCCCGACAATTCCTGCTCAGCGGCGAGTAATAATCCGCTTTGAAGGTGGTCATGCGGAACACCAGACCCGTATAATCTTGCCTTTTGCATTGCAGGTTCATGGAACTTATTCGCGGCGCGCACAACCTGAAGGACCGCCATCGCGGGACTGTTGCCACTATTGGCAACTTTGATGGCGTGCACTTGGGACATCAAGCCGTTCTGGGTCAGCTGGCGGAAAAAGCGGCTCTGCTCAACCTGCCCACCACTGTCATCAGTTTTGAGCCCTTACCTAGGGAGTATTTCATGGGTGAGAAGGCACCCGCGCGCTTGCAGCGTTTCCGCGATAAATATCTGGCGCTGAGCCGATTTTCTGTGGACCGCCTGCTGTGTCTGCGCTTTGATGCGCCACTGGCCAACTTGAGCGCCGATGATTTTATCCAGCGTCTTTTAGTCGACCGCCTGAATGTTCGCTATCTGGTGGTGGGTGATGATTTTCGCTTCGGCAAGAATCGCTCCGGTGATTTTACGACACTGGCAGAAGCGGGAGAGAGACTGGGCTTTGAGGTAGTGCACATGCACAGTTTCCAAATCGATGGTGAGCGGGTCAGTAGCACCCGGGTGCGCGCCGCTCTAGCCGCCGGCAATATGCGTGATGCCGAGCGCCTCTTGGGCCGACCCTATCGCATGAATGGCCGCGTTGCCCATGGCGATAAACGCGGCCGACAATTGGGCTTCCCCACCGCCAATTTGCGCTTGGGCAAACACGCTATGGCAGTGCGCGGCGTCTTTGCCGCCGAGGTTTTTGGCCCACAGGGCGCCCCCATCCAAGGGGTGGCTAACGTCGGCAGACGGCCGACTGTGAATGGCACTGAGCTGCGTTTAGAAGTCCACCTGTTTGATTTTACGGGTGATTTATACGGACAGCACATACAAGTGGACCTGCTGCACCACATTCGCGACGAGGTTCGTTTTGAGTCGTTAGATGCGCTGCGCGCGCGTATCGGCGAAGATATCGCTTTGGCTCATGCGTTCTTTCAACGGCCAACGGGAAGCCAGTGGCAATGACCGATTACAAACACACATTAAACCTGCCGCAGACTGATTTCCCCATGCGTGGCGACCTGGCTCGGCGCGAGCCTGACCGGTTGGCGCAGTGGGAAAAAGATGGGCTCTATCAGGCCATTCGCCAAGCCAGTGCGGGTCGCCCTAAGTTCGTCCTGGCGGATGGGCCGCCCTATGCCAATGGGGATATTCACATCGGTCATGCGGTAAACAAAATCCTCAAGGACATCATCGTCAAAAGCCGCACTTTGGCTGGCTTTGACGCGCCCTATGTGCCCGGTTGGGACTGCCATGGATTGCCCATCGAACTGCAGGTGGAAAAAGCTTTGGGCAAGGCTGGTAAGGGCATTGATGCTAAAGCCTTTCGCCACGCTTGTCGTGAGTACGCCCTAGAGCAAGTCAACCGCCAACGTCAGGATTTCAAGCGCCTTGGCGTGCTGGGAGATTGGGACAATCCCTATCTCACCATGGATTACGCGGTAGAAGCCGACATTATTCGTAGTCTAGGGCGCATCATTGAGCAAGGCCATCTGGAGAAAGGCCATAAGCCCGTGCATTGGTGCTTGGACTGCGGCTCAGCTCTGGCTGAGGCGGAAGTGGAGTATCACGATAAAACCTCACTCACCGTCGATGTACGCTTTACCTGCGTCGATAGCGAAGACTTGCTGCGCCGACTGAATTTAGCGGGTGAACCGAATTTGGAGTCAGCCAGTGTGGTGATCTGGACCACCACACCATGGACTTTGCCCGCCAACCAAGCCGTGGCCATTCACCCGGAGCTGGAATACGCCCTAGTGAAAATCAATGGTGAAGCCTTGCTGCTGGCTCGGCAGCTGGTTGAGGGCCTGATGCAGCGCTATGGCATTACGGGCTTCCAAGTCATTGGCTTTGCGCCGGGCGCTGCTTTAGAGGGCCTGATCCTCAAACATCCCTTTTACGAACGGGAAGTGCCGCTAATTCTCGGCGAGCATGTCACCCTAGAGGCCGGCACAGGTGCAGTACACACCGCCCCTGGGCATGGTCAGGAAGACTATGTCGTTGGTACTCGTTATCAGCTACCGATTGACAACCCGGTGGATGCCCGCGGTTACTTTGTTACCGGAACGCCCTTACTGGAGGGCAAGAGTACCGAGCAGGCCAATACCCTCATCATTGACCTGATGCGGGATAACGGCAGTCTGGTGCACAGTGAAAAACTCACCCACAGTTACCCGCACTGCTGGCGCCACAAGACCCCTATTTTGTTTCGTGCCACCGCACAGTGGTTTATTAGCATGGAGCGTCATCAGTTGCGCAAAGCAGCGCTCGGTGCCATCGAACACGTGCGCTGGATCCCCGAGTGGGGCGAAGCACGTATTCAAGGCATGGTAGAAAATCGCCCCGATTGGTGTATTTCCCGCCAACGCAACTGGGGTGTACCGATTCCGTTGTTCGTGCACAAAGATACCGGTGTCCTGCATCCCGATACGCCGGCGCTAATTGAAGCCGTGGCTGAGCGCGTGGCTCAGCAAGGGATCGAGGCTTGGTTTACGCTAGAGCCGCAAGAAGTACTTGGTGATCAAGCCGATCAATACGAAAAAATCACCGATACGCTGGATGTTTGGTTTGATTCTGGCGTCACCCATGCCACGGTTACCGAAGCTAGGCCCGAGCTGGGTCACTTGCCAGCCGATCTGTATTTAGAAGGCTCGGATCAGCATCGCGGTTGGTTCCAGTCGTCACTTTTGACCGCTGTAGCAATGCGCGGTGAAGCACCCTACCGCGCTGTGTTGACCCATGGCTTCACGGTCGATGCTTTGGGCCAAAAAATGTCCAAATCCCGCGGCAATGTGGTGGCCCCACAAAAAATCATGGATACCTTGGGCGCCGATATTCTGCGCCTATGGGTGGCGGCCACGGATTTTAGCGGTGAAATGGCCGTATCCGATGAAATCTTAAAACGCACCGCTGATGCTTATCGGCGCATGCGCAATACGGCGCGCTTCTTGCTCGCCAATTTGAATGGTTTTGATCCTGAAAAGGATTTGCTTAGCGCCGATGCCATGCTGCCTTTGGATCGCTGGGCCGTGGACCAAGCTCTTAAAGTGCAAAACCAAGTTGTGGCTGCTTATGAGCAGTATCAGTTTCATCAGATTTACCAACGGGTGCACCACTTCTGCTCGATCGAGCTGGGGAGTTTTTATCTAGACGTGATCAAGGACCGTCAGTACACGACCCAAGCCGATAGTCGTGCTCGGCGTTCAGCGCAAACGGCGATGTACCACATTATCCAAGCCATGACCCGCTGGTTGGCGCCGATCCTCAGCTTCACCGCCGAGGAAATCTGGCAAGCTATCCCCGGCAAGTCGTCCGCCTCCATTTTCCTGCAAACCTGGTACTCAGATTTATTCGCTCTGGATGCCGATGCCGTGCTCAGTGCCGCTGACTGGCAGCGTGTCTTGGAAGTACGCCAATGCGTCAGTCGGGAGCTGGAAAAGCTGCGTACCGAGGGAGAGATTGGTGCGGGTCTGGATGCCGATGTGACGGTTTATTGCCAAGATGAGCTGTTGCAGGTTTTAGAGACGCTGGGCGATGAATTGCGTTTTGTGCTGATCACCTCCGAGGCCCACGTAAAGCATCGCCAACATGCACCAAATGAGGCCTCGGTCACCGCGCTACCTGACGGCACAGCACTGGCCATTGAGGCACGCCGCAGCCCGCATGAGAAATGCGTGCGCTGCTGGCATCGACGTGAAGACGTGGGGTCGCATAGCGAGCATCCTGAACTGTGTGGCCGTTGCGTTGAGAATGTCAGCGGCACGGGCGAACAACGCCATTTGGCCTAGGAATCTTTATGCATTGGCTATGGCTGTCTGCCTTGGTGGTGATTTTGGACCAGCTCAGCAAGTTTTTTGCTGAGCGCCTTCTGGTGCTTTATGCACCTGTCCCGGTGCTGCCTTTTTTTAACTTCACCTTAGCCTACAACCCAGGTGCGGCCTTCAGCTTCTTAAGTCAGGCTGGGGGTTGGCAGCGCTGGTTTTTCACCGTTTTGGCTCTGATCATCAGTGCGATTTTAATTATGTGGCTGCGGCGCATTGAAGGCGAGCGCCTGACTGCTTTCTCACTCTCGCTAATTCTGGGCGGTGCTATTGGCAATGTGATTGATCGCCTATGGCATGGTCATGTGATCGACTTCATCGATTTGCACTATGCCGGCTATCACTGGCCGGTATTTAATCTGGCCGATAGTGCCATCACCGTTGGTGCCCTCTTACTCATCTTTGCCCACCTACTTCCCGGGCAGGGAAAACACAGGAATTCTTGATGATTACCCCAGGCAGTCGCGTTCGCATGCATTACACCATCACTTTAGAAGATGGGCGCGTGGTGGACGATACCCGGCAACCGCAAAGCCAAGCGGTTGAGTTTGTTGTTGGTTCGGGAGAATTTCACGAGTGTTTGGAGGGCCTGATCGCTGGTTTAGATGTGGGCATGCGCCAGCAAACCACCTTGCCGCCGGAAAAAGCCTTTGGCCTGCCTAGCAGCAGCGCCATCCAGACGATGCCGCGCGGAGATTTTCCCAAAGATATGGAATTAGAACTAGGCATGCTGATCGGTTTTGATACACCTACCGGCACCCAAATCCCGGGAGTGATCCAAGCATTGGAGGCTGATCAAGTGCGCGTGGATTTCAATCACCCGCTCGCGGGGCACACCATTGTGGTGGACGTCGAAATCCTCGAAGTCAAGGCACCGGGCGAATGATGTACTATGCTTGGTCTGTGGCACTTATTACAGGCGATTGATGTATGAATATCCTTCTGGCCAATCCGCGTGGCTTTTGCGCTGGCGTTGACCGTGCAATCGAGATTGTTGAACGCGCTTTAGAGATGTTTGGTAAGCCCATTTATGTGCGCCATGAAGTCGTACATAACCGCTATGTGGTCAATGAACTGCGTGACAAGGGTGCCATTTTCGTCGAAGAACTCAGTGAAGTGCCCGATGGGGCCACGGTGATCTTCAGCGCTCATGGGGTAGCCAAGCGCATACGCGAAGAAGCCGATGAGCGCGGTCTGAGAGTTTTCGATGCTACCTGCCCACTGGTCACCAAAGTCCATATGGAAGTTTCGAGACATGCTAGTCGTGGTGAAGAGGTGATTCTCATTGGCCATGCCGGCCATCCCGAGGTGGACGGAACCCTAGGCCAGTACGATCGCAGCAAAGGTGGCGAAATGTATCTCGTCGAAGATGTCGAACAAGCCGAAAAACTACAGGTGAAAAACCCAGAAAAGCTGGCGTTTGTGACCCAGACGACGCTGTCGATGGATGACACCCAAAATATTGTTGATGCGCTGCGCAAGCGCTTCCCCAGTATCATGGGTCAACGTCGCGACGATATTTGTTACGCCACTCAGAACCGCCAAGATGCGGTGAAATCGCTGGCCACGGAATGCGATTTAATGTTAGTGGTGGGTTCGCCCAATAGTTCTAACTCCAATCGCTTGAGAGAAATTGCCGAGAAGATGGGTGTTGAAGCCTATCTTATTGATGGTCCGGAAGACATTGATGAGGCTTGGCTTAAAGACCGGCAGCACATTGGCCTGACCGCAGGCGCCTCTGCCCCCGAACTCTTGGTGCAACAGGTCATTAGCTATCTCAAAGAACGCGGTGTTGAGGCCTGTATCGAAAACCAGGGCCGCAAGGAACAGGTCATTTTCCAACTCCCCCGCGAATTACGCGCTTAACCGCCGCACATAAAAAAGCAGGCGCCCGAGGGCGCCTGCGTTTCTTCCTTGAAGATCGTGCTTAGGCTTACTTGCGACCGGAAGTGAATTCCGGATAAGCCTCGAGACCACATTCGGCGATATCCACACCGTTGTACTCGTCTTCCTCGCTGACACGAATACCGATCGTGGCTTTGAGCAGGCCCCAGAAGATGAAGCTAAGGACGAAGACGAAGGCGAAGATAGCGACCAGACCCACGATCTGACCGGCAAAGGTCGCGTCGGGATTGGACAGCAGCACCGCCAACACACCCCAGATACCTGCGGTACCGTGAGCGGAGATGGCACCAGCCGGATCGTCCAGACGCATCTTGTCGAGGGCCAGGATTGACAGCACCACGAGCACGCCACCGACCATACCGATGATCATCGCCAAGAAGGGATGCGGCATCAGCGGTTCAGCGGTGATCGACACCAGGCCAGCGATCGCACCGTTCAGGCCCATGGTCAAATCAGCTTTGCCAAAGATCAGGCGTGAAGCAATGATCGCGGCGATCACACCACCAGCGGCAGCCAGGTTGGTGTTGGTGAACACACGAGCCACAGCATTGGCAGATTCAACGTCAGAGACTTTCAGCTCAGAACCGCCGTTGAAACCGAACCAACCCAACCACAGGATCAGCACACCAAGCGTTGCCAAAGGCATGTTCGCACCTGGGATGGCGTTGATCTGACCATCAGGACCATACTTGCCTTTACGAGCGCCCAGCAGGATGACACCTGCCAAAGCAGCCACCGCACCGGTCATGTGCACGATACCCGAACCGGCATAGTCGAGATAACCGAAGTCATCCAACCAGCCTTCACCCCAGCTCCAGTATCCCTGGAAAGGATAGATGAAGCCGGTGAGAACCACGCAGAATGCGAGGAAAGCCCAGAGCTTCATACGCTCGGCAACAGCACCCGAGACGATCGACATGGCGGTTGCCACGAACACCACCTGGAAGAAGAAGTCAGACAGGTTGGAGTAGTAGATATCTCCATCACTGGCAATGACTTCTGCGGCGGTGTTATCGGCGCCACTCAGAATCGGCATGAAGCTTGGAATAAACGAGCTGATTCCGTCGCCATACATGATGTTGTACCCAATCAGCATGTACATGATGCATGCCGTCGAATACAGCGCGATGTTTTTCGTCAAAATTTCTACTGTGCTTTTGGTCCGAACCAAACCGGCCTCGAGCATGGTAAATCCAGCGGCCATCCACATGACCAGTGCGCCAGACACGAGGAAATAAAACGTGTCCAACGCATATGCAACTTCTATTACTTGTGTATCCACAGTGTTTCCTCCGCCAACATAGTCAGCTGTTGGGTTTGATTACAGTGCGTCGGAACCGGTTTCCCCGGTACGGATGCGAATGGCCTGCTCCAGCGGAAAGACGAAGATCTTGCCATCGCCAATCTTGCCGGTGTTGGCAGCCTTGCTGATGACTTCAATGACTTGCTCAACGAGCGTGTCATCGACAGCGACTTCCAATTTCACCTTGGGCAGGAAATCCACGACGTATTCAGCGCCACGATAAAGTTCCGTATGGCCCTTTTGACGGCCGAAACCCTTTACCTCGGTCACGGTGATGCCTTGCACACCGATCTCGGACAAGGCTTCGCGCACGTCGTCGAGCTTAAACGGCTTGATGATTGCGGTAACCAATTTCATAGTTTTTGCTCCTCAGAAGGTTGCGGCCCCCGAAGGGGCCGCTCCCCCATTAGATGGGTGTGCCTCTTAGTTCGGATTAGAAGCTCAGGCTGTAACCAACAACAAACAGCTCGTCAATATCACTCTCATTTGTCTGCGCGTAGGTCACCGAGATATCACCCATGTCGGTGCTCTTGGTCAGACTCAGGCTCCAGAAGGTCCAACTAAAATCCTCGCCGGTATCAAGGATGGCCTTTTGTTTGGTGTATCCCACTTCACCATCGAGAGAAATGGTTGGCATGACCTCGAAGCCACCTCCAATCGTGTAGACGATGGAACCCTCGTAATCACTGTCTTTGGCATATGCAGCGTAATTAACACCTGCATAAACTGGCCCGAACCCAACGCTGGCATAGATGTCCGCGTAGTTTGCATCACTATCAGCAGTGTAGTAGTAGTAAACTAAGCCGAGGTCAAAGTCCAAGTCGCCCGCTGAGAATTCATAACCAGCATAAAGGTCAACTTCCTGTCCATCGTCGGCATCCAGCGTGGAGATCCAAGTCCCAACATAAATACCGGAGTCATCAGCGTAATCTACTCCACCTTGGACTACTGCATTGTTGTTGGATGCAGTCGTACCCCAAAGGATGTAGTCACTGAAAACGCCGACATTGAATTCCAAATCGGCTTTGGCGGTGCTGATGCCACCGGCACCGACTAACAGTGCGCCAGCAACGGCAGAGCTTAGGATTTTCTTGCTAAAGGTATTGCTCATTTTAATATTCTCCTCGCGGTATGCGAATCGTTGTGGTGAAAATGAAACTGCCGCAATGCAATATGCATTTGCCGTGCCAAGTTTTATTTTTCAATAAAAACAATAGTTTGAAATGTTTGCTGCAGCACAGCAGTGATCATGTGCTTCAATGTGGTTCAAAGGCACCGAAAAGGTGCACTCATTCGGTGCATATTTTCTGTCATCTTCGACACGCAGCTTGCGCAAGCGCCGGGCGGCACTGCTACACTTTGGGCTGATGCCCTTGGCTTTGGTGAGGAATAGCAACCATGATCGACAACAAGACCTTGGATGAGATGACCCGCAAGTTCACCGAAATGCTGCCCGAATCGGTGCGCAACGCGCAGAAAGATATTGAGAAGAACGTTAAGGCCAGTCTGTCTGGCACTTTTCAGCGCATGGACCTGGTCACGCGCGAAGAGTTTGACGTGCAGGTCGCGCTCTTGGAGCGCACACGTGAGCGCTTAGCGGCCATGGAAGAACGCGTCACCGCTTTGGAAAAGGCCATGCTCAACGGCGGGAAGTAATGTTTGGGCTGTTTCGGCCGGGCCCAGAGGCTCAGTTAGAGCGGTTTTTACAGCGCTATGGCGGGCGCACCCTCATTATTCATGAGGGCTTTCCGAGCAACTGGATGAAACAACTGCTGCGCCAAGCCGGGGGTGGCGGCCACTTTCGTATTGATGCCCGTCCGCTACCAGCCGCCAAGCCAACACCGGTGGAGTGGCTGGTTCAAACGCATATCCTGCCCATCGGGCTGCCCTTACCGCTGCTGGCTCGCGTTGAGGAAAACATGATTCTTTTGCGTCACCTCAATCGTGATGGCTATGTTGTGCATCCCTCTGAGATCGCCTGGTTTTTGGCGGAGTTAAGCTCCCGCCACCATGCCGCTTTGGATTATTCAGGCGGGGCTAACGCCATCTCGGTAACGCATGGCTTGGCGATCTCAGACAATGAACCACTGTGCATGTGGGACGCAATCAGTGGCTAAGCGCGCGGCTATTTGCGGCCGGTGATCATACTGCGCAAATACGCATACCAAGGGGTACCCGTGGTCCCTGCCATGTAGATATGGCCGATGATGAAAATCATCAGCGCGAAGCTGGCTGTGACATGCACATAGGCCACCGTTGCCAAGGGCAAGATCTCCCCCAAGGGGCTATAGCGCCAGCTGCCATACAACAAGAGCAATACACCGGAGATCCATAAGGCCGGAGCAATAAACACCTTAAAACTGAAATATGCCACCCGCTGTAGGGGGTTGTGTTTGGCTGATGGTGTCTGGGTGTAAGGCTTGGCTTCCCCAGAAAAAATTCCATAAGCGTAATACAGCATCACCGGGATCATGCCCTTATGGGTGGGGACATACTGACGCCACTCCCCGGTAGTGATGTGCCAGAAGATGGCAAAAGCCCATAGAGCAATCAGGCTCAGCGCCATGACGATATGGGCGGAGTAAGCGGTCTCATAGCCCAGGCTGCTATGAGTTCCGTGCAGTTCTAGGCCGGTGAACAGCAAGCCAAAAATCAGGATCGCCTGGGTCCAATGCCAAAAACGCTCAAAGCGGGAAAAAAGAATTTCACCACTCATGCTTCATCTCCCGACCGACGGCGGCGCGCCAAAAACACCCGCAAGCCCCCGTGCGCAAGCACCGACAGTAGCGTGGCAAGCACAGCCACCCAACCCACCAGCTCGATCACAGAGTGTCGATCACGCCCCGGGATATACACACCAGGCAAGCCCTCAAGACGACCACCGGTGGTATGACATGAGGCGCAACTCAAGGCTTCGTCGGCGGGCGCCACCATGTGGTTCACGCTCCAAAACATCTGCGTATTCACAAAACCATATTGGCCGCTGTATTCAGCACTGGTCTGTCCGGAGAGATTGGCCTGGCGCATGCCGGACTCCAAGGCCCGGTCCCAGTCATAATTGCGCCAGTAAGCATACTCATCTTGGCCAAACAGATGCGGCACCAATAAGCGCTGATGAACCACATCATAGGGCTGGCGTCCATCCACCAGTTTGAACGGCCAAATCAAAGCTCCGGGCCCCCAAGGCTCGCCCTGTGGGGTATTGATATCAACGACCTGGCTGGGATCAATCGGATCTTCGAGTAGCGTGTAGCTCATGTTGCCATCGAACCAGCGGTAGATCGGTGGATAATTCTCCGCCCAAGCAAAATCACCTTTCATGCCGTCATAGGTCACATAGTTATTGCCATCGCGACGCACCACGGGGCGACCCTCGGCATCAAGCTCTCCTGCGGTAGACCAATCCCACAGCGTCTTGGTGGCCAAGCCGCCGCGTGCCATCTCTGGAATATGACAAGTCTGGCAGGCAATAAACTGGCTGTGCTGATTGAGCTTGTCATGGATACCGGCACTGTGCGGCTCGGCGCCATGACATGACTGACAGCCGGGGCGTTCATTCACGCGACCGGGCACCGTGACCTCACCCGAATGGGTTTTCTTGTGATAGCGGCTGCCTTCTTGCACATGCCCACTGAACTCATGACAGGTGGAGCAACTGAAATCCAAGCCCTCCGGCGACATATGCACGTCAACAAAGAACGGTGGGTCAATCAGGCTGCTGTCCAAATCCCCGTGTTTGACGGCATCACCGCCGCCACCTTCGAAATGACAGCTGCCACAGGTGGTGCGAGTGGTTTTACCGACATGGCGGGCGATGTGATTCAGATCGGGCGCCTCAACCATGCGGCCGCGAAACATCGTGTCTTCATATAAGGGATGACCTGCTGCCGTAGGGAATTTGCTGTAAGTCCCGGTATTGTCATGACAGACCAAGCAGTCCACGCGGTTCTCCGCAGTGAAATCAAAGTCTGGACCGTCAAAGCCATAACCCACATGACAACTGGCGCAGCGCTGTTCACTGCCGGCAATCCCCAGACAGAAATTATTCAGCACAAAGCGCTTACCCAGTCGCTGGCCGGTCTCGGGTTGATCATATTCCCAGGTCCAATGGATGCTGTTGTGCACTTGGCGCGCCGCTTCAGTATGACAATGAATACAGGCCTCAGTGACTTCTGGGCCCGAGGCAAACTCACGCGACAAACGTTGGAATTTCCGGTGATCAGCGGTCACATCTAAACGGGTTTGCGGATTAGCATCTAGGGATTCTTGCGATGGCGTTTGCGCCAAAGCAGGCATACCGGCAACTGCCAGCATGAGGCTCAGAGCAATAAGCGGCACGAGTGCCTTACTAAACACGATGGACTCCCGAGGTTTGGGGCTTACCTACACCTTAGCGAGGTTCACCGACACCTCTCCATAGGAACGTTAGCCCCCAATGATATAGGTCACAACTCGTTTAACCATTAGTCATCACACACCATGAATCCAGCCATTATCACCAGCCGGGCCTTACTGGGCCTGAAGGCGCCCGAAGTCACCATTGAGGTTCATCTAGCCAATGGCCTGCCGCGCTTTGGCATCGTTGGCCTGCCAGAAACCGCGGTCAAAGAAAGTCGTGAACGCGTGCGCGCCGCCATTATCACCAGCGGCTATAAGTTCCCAGCGCGGCGCATCACCGTGAATTTGGCTCCTGCTGATCTGCCCAAAGAGGGAGGCCGCTTTGATTTAGGCATAGCCATCGGCATTTTGATCGCCTCTTGGCAAATACCCGCAAATGCGCTGGATCAGGCTGAGTTCATCGGTGAATTGGGACTCACCGGCGAGCTTCGCGGTGTGGGCGGCGTATTGACCGCGGCGCTGGCCGCAAAAACGCAAAAGCATCGTTTGTTTGTTGCTGAACACGATGCGGCTGAGGCCCTGCTAGTGGATGGGGTAGAAGTGATAGCGGCCAATCACCTTAGCGCCATTTGTGACCATTTCCGCGACAATCCCCCGCTTGAGCTGCATACAGGCACATCCGATATTCAAACGCAAAGCCCTTCCTACCCCGATATGGCGGATGTACAGGGACAGGGCTTGGCGCGCCGGGCCGTTGAGGTGACTGCCAGTGGCCACCATCATCTCTTGATGATCGGACCGCCCGGGACCGGCAAAACCATGCTGGCCACACGACTGCCGGGGATTTTACCGCCGATGACCACAAATCAAGCACTGGAGACCGCAGCCATCCACGCCATCAGCTATCAGGGCATTGATTTGCAGCACTGGCAGGCGAGGCCCTTCCGGGCACCGCATCACACGGCTTCAGGCATTGCACTGATTGGCGGCGGAGCGCGCCCTAGACCCGGTGAAATCTCGCTGGCCCACAATGGGGTGCTGTTTTTGGATGAATTGACGGAATTTAGAAAGGGCGTTTTGGATGTAATGCGCGAGCCATTGGAAAGCGGCGAAGTGAATGTCTCACGCGCCGCCCAACAGGCGACATTCCCAGCACAATTTCAACTGGTGGCGGCGATGAACCCCTGCCCTCAGGGATTTGATTGCGATCTGGGGGAGCGATGTGAGTGCACCGCGGAGCAACGCCGCAGACACCGCAACCGGCTCTCGGCACCCTTTTTGGATCGCATGGATTTGTGCATCGAAGTGCCCCGCCCCAGCGGCCTGAACACTAGTCCAGACGCAAAAGCCGAGGATTCTGCGGCCATTCGCGCCCGCGTTAGCGCCTGTCAGGATAGACAAATCAACCGTCAGCAATGCCTTAATGCGCAGCTATTGGGCCATCAGTTAGCGGAGTTTGCCGCACTTGATGCGCCTGCCCAGGCGCTTTTAGAGCAAGCGATGCAACGCTTTCGCCTATCCACACGCAGCCGTCATCGGATTATTCGCGTGGCCCGCACCATTGCCGACATGCAAGCATCCGTGAACATCACCATGACTCATTTATCAGAAGCCTTGTCTTACCGGGCCATGGATCGCTGGCGACAATCCGATATGCTGTAGGGATGAGACTCAACCGCTGTTATGTCGATCAGCCACTGCACTGCGGGCAAGAGCTGATCCTGGATGAACGCGCGCATCGCCATCTGGTGCAAGTACTGAGGCTGCGCGTAGGCACACCGCTGGTTTTATTTAATGGACAAGGTGGCGAGCATGAGGCGCGGCTGATAGACGTGCAGCGGCGGGAATCTCGGGCCGTTATCGATACTTTTGTGAACCGAGACACTCGCCCAAAATGGCGCATCCAATTGGCTCAAGGACTGGCCAAGGGCGAGCGCATGGACTTTATTCTGCAAAAGGCCACTGAACTGGGCGTTGCTGAGATTCAGCCGGTGATCGCCCAACGCAGCGTCGGGCCAGATGATGCCAAACGTTTGGCCAAACGCCTGCAGCATTGGCAGGGCGTTGTCATTAGCGCCTGCGAACAATGTGGCCGCAATGACTTGCCTCTATTGCACCCCGTCTTGGCATTGAGCAATTGGATCAATCAAATGGGGGAAACATCGGCTGCGGAATGGGGCTGCTTTTACTTAGACCCTGGCGCCTCACAAAGCTTGTCTGTGGCGGATTGCCCTGTATCGGGTGCGCATTTATTGATTGGCCCTGAGGGCGGCTTGGATCCTCGAGAAATCGCGCAAGCACAAACGGCCGGCTTTCGGGGTCTAACCTTAGGTCCGCGTATTTTGCGCACCGAAACCGCAGGATTGGCAGCTTTAGCAATCCTACAATCACGCTGCGGAGATATGCGTTAAGCGCATGTGCGCTCTAGCGGGATTTTGAGCGGTTTTTGGTTTATCTTGCAGGCATGAATAAGACCCCACTTCGCCTCGGTGTGATCATGGATCCCATCGCGCAGATCAACATCAAGAAAGATTCGACATTTGCCATGTTGCTGGCGGCGCAAGCGCGCGGCTGGGAAGTTCACTATCTGGAACAGTCCGATATCTGGCTGGAGGGCGGGCAGGTGCAATGCCAAACCCGCGTGGTTCGGGTTCAGGATGACCCCAGCGTGTGGTTTGAGCTGGGTGAGGTGCAGACCTCTACCCTAGCCAGCATGGATATCGTGCTGATGCGCAAGGATCCGCCTTTTGACATGGAATACATCTACACCACTTACCTGCTTGAACTGGCGATGCAGGCAGGTACTTTGGTGGTCAATCATCCGGCGGCACTGCGTGATGCCAATGAAAAACTATTTACCGCCTGGTTCCCTGACTGTTGTCCTGCGACCTTGGTGACCCGCGACCCGCAAAGAATTCGGGATTTTTTGGCCAGAGAACAGGACATCATTGTGAAACCTCTGGATGGCATGGGCGGAGCTTCGATTTTTCGCTTAAGGCCAGAGGATCCCAATCTAAGCGTTATCTTAGAAACCATGACTCAGTTCGGGCAACGAACCGTGATGGCGCAGCGATTTTTGCCGGAGTATCGGCAGGGGGACAAGCGTATCCTGCTGATCAATGGCGAGCCCGTGCCTTTTGCCTTGGCGCGCATCCCGGCGGTGGGCGAAACCCGCGCCAATCTCGCCGCGGGCGGACGCGGTGAAGGCGTGGCGCTCTCAGACCGAGATCGCGCCATTTGCGAGCAGATTGGGCCCGTACTGCGCGATAAAGGCTTGCTGTTTGTGGGCATCGACGTGATTGGTGACTATCTCACGGAAATCAATGTCACCAGCCCTACCTGCATTCGCGAGCTGGACGCGATTTATGGATTGGATATCGCCGGGCAGCTGATGGATTGTCTTGATACCAAACGAGCCGAGACATCATGAAGGCAGGGGTTCGCCTGTGCCTATTTTTGGGCGTAATCGGCATCACGGCCTTGCTGACGGCATGTGACCGCCCTGACATCCACCGCGATCGTTTTATCGCCTTTGGTACGGTCATCGAGCTGAGCATTTATTCCTCGGATGCCCGGGCCGCTGCCGAGGCGGCACAGCTTATTCGCGAGGAACTGGAGGAAATGCACCAAGCTTGGCACGCCTGGCAGCCCAGCCTGCTCACCCAAACCAATGAGCTATTGGCATTGGGTCATGAGCTTTTGATCCATCCCCAATTACTGCCACTACTGGAGGATGCGCGGCGCCTGTCAGAGGCCAGTGATGGGCTGTTTCATCCAGGCCTGGGGCAACTCTTTGCCTTGTGGGGTTTTCATTCGGACGAGCCTCTTGGCCCATCCCCTTCAGACGAAGAAATTACCGCCCTGCTGGATGCCCATCCCAGCATGCAAGATCTGATCATTGATGCGGGTTTTATCAAAAGCACTAATCCAGCCCTGCAACTGGATCTGGGGGCTTATGCCAAGGGCTATGCCCTAGACCAACTGAGCGACTTACTCAGAAAACAGGGTATTGAAAATGCCATCATTAATGCCGGCGGCGACCTAAAGGCCATGGGCCGGCCGGGCAAGCGGCCTTGGCGCATCGGCATACGCGACCCCAATAATGGCGTGTTGGCAGGAATAGACACCCGGGACAACGAAGCGATCTTCACCTCGGGGGATTATGAGCGCTATTTTGAGTTCGAGGGTCAACGCTTTCATCATATTTTGGATCCACGCACGGGTTACCCAGCGCGCGGCACCCGCTCGGTGACGGTGATTCACGAAAACGCCGCGCAGGCCGATGCCGCGGTGACCGCCTTATTCGTTGCTGGTCCTGAACGCTGGCTGGATATCGCCCAACAAATGGGTATGCACTATGTGATGCTATTGGATGATGAGGATGTCCTGCATGTCACTGAACCCATGCAAAATCGACTGGTGCTGGAACGCCAACCAGCGGCGGTTCGGGTGTATCGCCCATGATGAGCCGCGCTGACGCTTTGGTATTGATCATGGCCGCTGGCTTGGTGGCCTTCAGCTACGCCAGTTTTTGGGCCCCCGCCGCGCCAGGTTCTGAGCTGCGTATTGTGCAAGGCGATAGCGAACTGATGCGGCTGTCCCTGTCCAGTGACCAAGTGCTGGAAGTGGCGGGCCCAGCGGGTATCACTCACGTAGAGATTCGTGACGGTGCCGCGCGCTGCGCATCCTCACCAGGGCCCCGAGGTATTTGTGAAGGCGCGGGCTGGCTGCGCGAGGCGGGCGATGTCGCGGTCAGCCTGCCCAATCGTCTTATTATTGAAGTATTGGGACAGGCGGAGCGATTCGACAGCCTGAATTATTGATGCGTATCGCAACCACGGCAGAGGACCATCGAATAGCGGTGCTGGCAGCACTGGCGATCGCGATTCATGTTCTGGAAACCGCGCTACCCAGCCCGATTCCGGGCATCAAGCCGGGCTTGGCCAATGTCATCACCGTTTTGGTTTTGCTGCAATTTGGCTGGCACACCGCGGCCTGGGTGACGGCACTGCGGATTTTGGCGGGCAGTCTTGTGATCGGCAGCTTCTTAAGCCCGACCTTTCTACTCAGCGCTGCTGGGGCCGGGCTTAGCCTGGCAATGTTGGGTTTGGCATGGCGGCTGCGGTTGGGACTGACCGCCATTGGCCTGAGTATTGTTGCTGCGTTAAGCCATATGCTGGGTCAGTTTCTGCTTGCCTGGTGGCTGTTCATCCCCCACCCTGCCCTGTTTAAGCTACTCCCGGTGTTGCTCACTTTTGCCATGATCTTTGGTGTCTTGAGCGGTACCATTGCCGCCATGATTCATCGCCGCCTGACCATTGGCACGCATCAAACATGACGCCAGCAGTCTCACAAAACCCCGTTGATCAGCGCTTTCTTTGCGCATTGCTGGCGGCACTGGCACTGCATGCGCTAATGATTTTTGGCTTGGGATCACCCAGCACGCAGATCAAACCCCTGATCCCAACGCAGATTTTGGATGTGATTTTGGTCAGCAGCCCCAGCGAGGTCGAACCCGAAGAGGCGCAAGCCATTGCCGAGCAAGCGCAAATAGCTCAGCCCTTGCCCGCGCCCGAAGCGGCGGCGCCAGTGAGTGAACCCAGTCGCGCTGAGTCAGCCCCAAGCGAGCCCTCTTTGAATCAATTACTTAGTAGCAGCCTTGATTTGGCGAGGGGCGCACGTGCCGATGGCTCGACACAAGCCGGCACCCAGCCGCGCATACACTACCTCGATGCGCTGAGCGCCAAATCGGCGATTGAAGCGGCCTATATCGAGGCCTGGGTGCGCAAAGTCGAACAGGTCGGCAACAGCAATTATCCGGGCGCCGCTAGACGAGAGGGTCTCAGCGGTCAACTGCTGCTGAGCGTGCTTTTAGACCAAGATGGCCGCGTCATCAGCATTCAGCTCGGACAGAGCTCCGGCCATGCCGTCTTAGACGAGGCCGCCAAGCATATTGTCGCCTTGGCCTCACCTTTTGCGCCGTTTCCGCCCGAAATGCGGCGCCAATATGATCAATTGATGATTACACGCACTTGGGCATTTCGGGGTGAACGCTTGACGCCTGGGCGGTGAATCTCACAGATGGGGCTGCTCGTTATGCGGGCTTAGGTGTAAACTTAGCACATGCCAGTTTCCACCCACATCGACGTCGTTATCAATGCCAACCTAGGATTAGCGATTCATGCCTGACTCGCTGCGCCATGATTTGGGTACGGTGATGGGACTGGATTTTGGTTTAAGACGTATTGGCATTGCGGTGGGTAATGACATCACGGGTACCGCTCAACCCGTGGACACCCTCCAAGCCAACGATGGGGAACCTGACTGGTCGCGCTTGGATCGGCTGATTCAGCAATGGCGGCCCGGCTGCTTCATTCTCGGCCAGCCCAAACAAGATGATCAGACTCACCCCTTGGAAGCGCACATCCGCGCCTTTGGCGATAAACTCAGCCAACGTTTTGATCTGCCCCTGTATGAAGTCAATGAGCAATTTAGCTCGCGGGCGGCAGAATCACATCTTTTGATGCAACGCCAACAGGGTAACCGTGGGCGCATCAAAAAACAGGATATTGATGCATTGGCAGCAGCCATGCTGGTAGAACAATGGTTGGCCGATAGGTCTCGAGGAGAGCAGATATGAAGAAACCAGTCAGTGAGACGCTCGATGGTATGGTGGCCGATCTCAAGACCTATCTGCAAACCCACAAAATTGATGATCCAGTCCTGTTAGGAATACATACGGGCGGGGCTTGGGTAGCTCAAGCCTTGCAAGCACGCCTTGGCGATGACATCTCTTTGGGACAATTGGATATCTCATTTTATCGCGATGACTTCAGTCGCATTGGCATGCACCCCCAAGTGAGGCCCAGCAACATCCCTTTCTCAATAGAAAATCGGCATGTGCTACTGGTCGATGATGTGCTGTATACCGGGCGCACCATTCGCGCTGCGATGAATGAGATCTTTGATTACGGGCGGCCTGCTTCTATCACCTTGGTGGTCTTAGTCGAGCGCGATGGTCGCGAGTTACCGATAGAGGCTCAAGTTGTGGGTGCGCATTTGCAGCTAGCCGCCGATGAGCAGATCAAGCTGCGCGGGCCAGACCCCCTGCATTTGGATATCGTCAGCTTGGAGCCAGAGGATGACTGAAGAGACTCAGATGACGACCGCATCAGGACCTCTGCCGCCATCTCTGCAGTTTAATGCGCGCGGCAACCTGCGCCACCTACTGACCATCGAAGGTCTGTCACGCGAGCTGATTTTGCAGATCTTGGATACGGCTGAGTCTTTCAGCGGCATGGGAACCGTCAAAAAAGTCCCGCTGCTGCGCGGCAAAACGGTGATGAATCTGTTTTTTGAAGCCAGCACGCGCACCCGAACCACTTTTGAACTGGCGGCTAAACGGCTGTCTGCTGATGTACTCAATATCAACATCAGCACCTCTGCCACGGTGAAGGGTGAGAGCCTGCTGGATACCCTACGTAACCTGGAGGCCATGTTGGTAGATATGTTTGTGGTCCGCCATGCCGACAGTGGTGCCGCGCATTTTATTGCCCGCCATGTAGCGCCGCACATCAGCGTTTTAAATGCCGGAGACGGCCGCCATGCGCATCCGACGCAGGCATTACTGGATATGTTTACAATTCGCCGCCACAAGCCAGATTTCACGCAACTGCGGGTGGCTATCGTCGGTGACATCCTGCACTCACGTGTGGCGCGCTCACAAATTCATGCCCTGAATCTGCTGAATACCGGCGAGGTGCGGGTGATTGGCCCGAAAACTCTGTTGCCCGCCTATGTCGAAGACCTGGGTGTGCATGTCTATCATGACATCCGCCAAGGCCTGAAAGATGTTGATGTTGTGATCATGTTAAGACTGCAAAAAGAGCGCATGGACAGCGGGCTTTTGCCCTCAGAGCAAGAATTCTTTGCGCTTTGGGGATTGGATGAGGAGCGGCTATCTCTAACCGCGTCAGACAGCATTGTTATGCATCCCGGGCCCACCAATCGCGGCGTGGAAATTGACACGCGCGTTGCCGATGGGCCGCGCTCGGTCATTCTCGAACAAGTCAGCAATGGGGTGGCCGTGCGCATGGCGGTGATGGCCATGATTATGGGCAGCGGCGCGCAGGCGGAGGCCGAAGCATGAAAATCCTCATTGAAAATGCCCGCCTGCTGGATCCCGCACAAAAACTAGATCAAATTGGCTCGTTGCATATCGTTGATGGCCAGTTACTGAGCATTGATGATAGCTCTGCGGGCTTTGAGCCCGATCGGCGTATTGATGCCACAGGCCTATGGGCATTTCCTGGGCTGGTCGACCTTGCTTGCCGCCTACGCGAACCGGGACAAACTCACAAAGCCAGTATCGCCTCGGAGACTCGAGCGGCTGCCCATGCTGGGATCACTTCCTTGGTCTGCCTGCCGGATACATCCCCACCGGTCGACTCGCCGGCACAAATCGAACTCATCCATCGCCGTGCGCAACAGGCCTGTGGCGTGCGGGTCCACACTTTGGGGGCGCTCACATCAGGACTGGAAGGGCGACAATTATCGGACATGGCAGCCCTGCAGCGTGCCGGCGCAGTGGGACTGACTCAGGCTTTAAAGCCCATGGGCAGCCATTTACTCCTACGTCGTGCTTTGGAATATGCCGCCAGCCATGACATCACCGTGATGCTGCATCCTCTGGATCATGATCTCGCTGCTCATGGCTGCGCCCATGAGGGGGCTGTGGCCACGCGGCTGGGACTGCGCAGTATCCCACAGGCGGCTGAGACAGCAGCGCTGGGTGTTATTTTGGCCTTGGTGGCACAAACCGGTGCAAGGGTGCATTTATGCCGCCTTTCCAGCGCGGGCGGAGCGGAGATGGTGGCGCGCGCGGTTGCCGATGGCTTACCCGTGACTGCCGATGTTTGCGCTCATCAATTGTTCCTCACGGAAATGGATGTGGCGGATTTCAACGCCTTATGCCATGTGATGCCGCCGCTGCGGACCCTACGTGACAGGGACGGTCTGCGTCGCGCTGTGGCTCAGGGACACATACAGGCGATATGTTCGGATCATCAGCCGCATAATCTGGATGCCAAGTTAGCCCCATTTCCGGCGACTGAACCGGGGATATCCGCCCTAGAAACCCTGCTGCCGCTGACGCTACGATTGGTAGAAGAGGGTGTTATGCCCTTGCTGGATGCGATTCAACGAGTCACCAGTGGGGCGGCCAGCGTTCTCAACCTGCCTTGTGGCAGCTTGGCTGCCGGCCAAGCGGCGGATATTGTTCTATTTGATCCACATGCCGTGTATGCGCCCGATATTGAAAATTGGGTAAGCGCCGGACGCAATAGTCCATTTTTTGGTTGGGAGTTCAACGGCCGTGTGACCCATACAATGGTGCATGGTCAGATCATTTATGAAGCCCAAAAGGAAAATTAGGCATGGATAAACCACACCGCGGCACGATTTTTGTTGAAGACGCGGAGGTCCTCAGCCACGACGTCTATCCGGCAGATCAATATATCTTACGTGTTGCTGCCCCTCAGTGTGCTGCCCATGCCAAGCCAGGGAGCTTTGTACATCTTCAGTGTGGCCCGCAACTGGCCATGCGCCGCCCGTTGTCTATCATGCGTGTGGATGCCCGAGCCGGCTGGGTAGAGTTTCTATACAAGGCGATTGGTGACGGCACCAAGCTGTTGGCCACACGCCGCGTCGGTGAGCGCCTGAGTATGATGGGTCCGATTGGCCATCCCTTTACGCTACCCCATGGCGATCGCCCACGCGCTTTGCTGTTGGGCGGCGGCGTTGGCATACCCCCTATGGTTTTTTTGGCTGATGCTTTACGGCATGAGCCTATCTGTGAGCCCTTTGTCATCATGGGTTCAGAAGTCCCGTTCCCCTTCAAAACCCGGCCCTCAAAAATATTGGTGCCAGGCATGCCCGAGGGCACGATTGCTGCCATGCCTTTGCTAGAGGACTGGGGGGTGGCCTCCCGACTCACCAGTCAAGCGGGGTTTCCCGGCTGCTATGAAGGTTACGTCACTGATCTGGCTCGGCACTGGCTGGATGCCTTGAGTGATGGTCAGCGGCAAGAAGTACAAATCTATGCCTGTGGACCGCATCCCATGCTGGCAGCCTGCGCCGCGCTGGCCCGCGAGTATCATCTACCCTGTCAGGTGTCGTTGGAGGAGTACATGGCCTGTGCCGTGGGTGGGTGCGCTGGTTGTGTGGTCGAGGTCAAAACACCTCAAGGGTCAGCCATGAAACGCGTTTGCGTTGATGGCCCCGTATTTGCCGCTGAAACGGTGTTTTTCTCTGTAGCATGATGGCTTCGGCAAATACTTTATGTGCGCGTATTGACGCCGTGCGTGCAACGATTGATCGAGCCGCAAAGCAATATGGGCGCCGCAGTGAAGATGTCACCTTGCTGGCCGTGAGTAAGACACGCACTGCTGACGAAATTCGTCAGGCTGTGGCCTGCGGACAACGGGCGTTTGGCGAAAACTACGCCTCCGAGCTTCAAGAAAAGTCCGCCGTACTGGCTGATAAAGCGTTGAGTTGGCACTTTATTGGCCCAGTACAAAGCAATAAAACCCGCCTGATTGCCGAGCGCGCTGATTGGCTGCATTCATTAGATCGAGAGCGCATTGCTCGCCGGCTGAATGATCAAAGGCCTGAGCAGCGGCCTGCTTTGAATGTTTGTATTCAGGTCAACATCAGTGACGAACCCAGTAAGTCTGGTGTTGCTCCTGAGGAAATACTCGGACTTGCTGAGCAAATACGGGCTTTGCCCCGTCTGCGCTTAAGGGGGTTAATGGCCATACCCGCGCCAACCGATGATCCAGCACAGCAACGCCAAGCTTTCGCCCAACTACGCGCCTGCCTAGAGGATCTGCAAACTCGTGGTTATGAGCTGGACACCCTATCCATGGGTATGAGTGATGATCTGGAAGCAGCGATTGCCGAGGGAGCGACGATAGTGCGCGTTGGCACCGCGATCTTTGGCTCACGTTCGGGTTAACATGGCGAACTATGAAACCGCGCATCGCTTTTATCGGTTCTGGAAACATGGCACGCAGCCTGATCGGCGGGCTGATTGTGGATGGCTGGCCAGCTTCCAGTCTTTGCGCCAGCGACCCGGATGCGCAGCAACGTCAACACCTTCTGGAACGCTGGCCTGAGCTTAGAGTGACGGCCAACAATGAAACAGCTCTAGATCAAGCAGATGTGCTTGTTTTGGCGATCAAACCGCAAGTTATGGCAGAAGTCTGTTTACCCCTAGCCAAAACCGTCCAAAAAAACAGGCCCTTGATCCTATCTATCGCCGCTGGCGTGCGTAGTGCTGATATTGATCGCTGGCTCGGAGGCCAATTGGCAGTGGTGCGCAGTATGCCCAATACCCCGGCATTGGTGGGTAGCGGCGCTACCGGTCTGGTGCGCAATACGCAGGTCACCGATGCGCAGCGCGATCTGGCCGAATCGATATTGCGCGCCGTAGGCATGACAGTATGGCTGGATGATGAAACTTTGCTGGATGCGGTAACCGCTTTATCGGGCAGTGGCCCTGCCTACGTTTTCTTATTTATTGAGGCACTTCAGGAAGCCGGAATAGAGCTTGGCTTGCCGCCAGAAACCGCTGCTTTATTGGCTCTAGAGACGGTATTTGGGGCGGCCAAACTGGCTTTAGAGGCGGATGAAGACGCCGGCCAATTGCGACAGCGCGTCACCTCCCCTGGCGGCACCACAGAGCGAGCCATTGCCGTTTTGGAAAAAGGGGGTCTGCGTCCCTTGCTGGCCAAAGCATTAGCCTCAGCCAAAGACCGTGCTGGCGAACTGGCCGATCAGCTCGGACGCCAATGAATATGGAGTCATCATGCCTTCCGCATTACAAAATGTAAGTGAATTTTTGTTGGGTACCTTGCTGGGCCTGTATGTCATCGCCATGGTTTTACGCATGCTTTTTGGGCTATCACGGGCTGACTACTACAATCCCATCAGCCAGTTCATTGTGACCATCACCAATCCACCCTTGCTATTAATGCGTCGCTTGGTTCCATCTATCGGTCGCTTTGATAGCAGTGCCTTACTTCTGGCGCTCGCCCTAAAGATGCTCGAGATTGGCCTGATTGCCGGAATGCATGGGGTCAGTGTGCCGATTGCTGGCTTATTGGTGGTTAGCCTCATCGCCATTGTGCGGCTGGTGATCTGGATTTATATCATCAGTATCATCGTACAGGCCGTAATGAGTTGGTTTCAGGCAGGCGGCGGCATGGGCCGCAACCCGGTGGCAGACTTGGTATTCAGCCTGAACTACCCGATTCTGACGCCTATTCGTCGTGTCTTACCGCAGATGGGCATGGTGGACCTCTCCCCTCTGGTCGCCATTATCGGTCTCAATGTCCTACTTATCCTGATCAATTCATTGTGAAGTTCACAGGGCTTGGTATGGCCAGATATCCAAGGCTGCCAGCAGCATGAATAGGCCGTAGGCCATTACGGCAAGGCCGGCGGCCGCCCTGACTACAGGCCGACGCGCAAATTGGGCCAATCGCGCCGCAAATATGCCCATCAGCAGCAAATTGGGTAAAGTGCCCAAGCCAAAGGCCAACATGAGTGCTGCGCCCTGAATAGCCCCGCCGGCCGTCAAAGACCAAATCACCACGCTGTACACCAAACCGCAGGGCAACCAACCCCAAAGCAGGCCCAGCACGAATGCCTGAGGTAGGGTTTTCACCGGCAATAGGCGCCGACCCAAAGGCTCAATGCGACGCCATAAAAGCCCTCCCGCTTTTTCAATACGCACCAAACCCTGCCACCAACCTGCCAGATACAAACCCAGAGCCACCATAAAAAGCCCAGCCAGCACTTGCAGGATACTTTGCGCCCACTGTACGTCAGTCCAGCTGATAGCCAACCAACCCAGACCGCCGGCTATGGCGCCTGCAGCCGTATAACTCAAAATTCTGGCCCCGTTGTAGGCCAACAAGAAGGGGGCTAAACCAAAACGTTGCGAGACCTGCTTGGCTTCAGTACTCAGCGTTAAGGCACCCACAATACCGCCACACATCCCCACGCAGTGAACGCCGCCCAGCAAACCCACGACGAAAGCCGCCAGCAGCGTACCTGTCTCCAATCCCATAAACACTCCAAATACTTGCCACCCAGCGCCTGAAACCGGAGACTAACACCTCCCCCGGTTATCGAGGAATCTGCTTGCATGGCGGACTCACCCACAGACAAGCCTAAGCGAAAGCCAGAAATCCTGGCGCGGCGCAGCGTAGCGCGCAGTCGCTTATTTCATGTTGAGGAGATCGATCTGCGCTTTTCCAATGGCGTGGAAACCTGTTACGAGCGATTGGTGGGCTCCGGTCGTGGTGCGGTCATTATTGTGCCCATGCAAGCTGACGGCAGCGTATTATTGATTCGCGAGTATGCGGCGGGCACCGATCGCTATGAACTGGGCTTGCCCAAAGGGCTGGTTGAACAAGAAGAGGATCTGCTGGCTGCTGCCAACCGGGAAATCATGGAAGAAATTGGTTTTGGTGCAAATCGATTAGAGATTCTGGGTGCTTTGACGGTGGCTCCGGGCTATATGAGCCATACTACCCACGTCATTTTGGCTCAAGATTTGTACGCTAAAAGGGTTCCTGGTGATGAACCAGAGACCATAGAAGTCGTGCCCTGGCCGCTACAAAATCTGACCAAACTGCTGCTTTGTGAAGACTGTACCGAAGCCAGATCTATTGCTGCGTTATTTATGGCGCGCGAGAAACTGATGGGATAATGATGCTTTTTAATAATGAACCGACGCCGACCCTGATGCCGGCCGTTTGTCAGTTAGCCCGCGAGGCCGGCGACAAAATCATGGAGATCTATGATCAAGAATTTGAGGTAATGCGCAAAGCGGACCTGACGCCGCTGACCGCAGCTGATATGGCAGCGCATCGCTGTATTGAGCGCGGCCTGCGTGAATTAACGCCAGATTTGCCCGTCCTATCCGAGGAATCAGAACATATCCCCTTCAGCGAACGAGGTCGCTGGCGCCGATACTGGCTGGTGGATCCCTTGGATGGCACACGTGAATTCATCAAAAAAAATGGCGAGTTCACGGTCAATATAGCTTTGATTGACGAGCACCAACCCATCATGGGCGTGATTTATGCCCCGGCTATAGGCCTTCTTTATATGGCAAGCCGCGGGCAAGGCAGTTGGCGACAAAAGGCAACGCAACAGGTTCCCGAGCTCATTCATGTGAACGCCCGCAAGCGCCATCCAGTCATTGCGGGTAGCCGCTCACATGGCTCGGAACGCTTTCAGAGTATGCTCAGTAAAATTGGCCAGCACCGTCTGATCAGCATGGGCAGTTCACTTAAATTTGGCCTGGTCGCCAGCGGCGAAGCAGACATCTACCCGCGACTGGGTCCGACCAGTGAATGGGATACAGCGGCAGCCCAATGCATTGTTGAAGAAGCCGGAGGGCGTGTGGTGGATTTAAACTTCAATCCTCTGCGGTACAACCGTCGAGAATCCTTGTTGAATCCTGATTTTCTGGTGCTGGGTGGGTTGAAACGCGACTGGTCTGCGATTTTTTAAACTGGGCTTAGATACGCCGCTCTAGGCCGGCCAGCTGCATCAGTTGCGCGGATATCTCCTCCACCGAGCGCTGGGTAATGTTCAGGAATGGGATGCGTTCGCGACGAAACAGCTTTTCCACCGCGCGCAATTCCAAAGCACATTGTTCATAACTGGCATAGTGACTATTGGGCCGACGCTCGCTGCGTATTTGTTGCAGCCTTTCAGGATCCACTGTCAGACCAAATAGTTTTTGCCGAAAAGGTTCCAGCGCCATGGGCAAACTTCCGCGCTCGAAATCGCCGTCGGCGAGCGGGTAGTTAGCGGCGCGAATGCCGTAGGTAAGGGCCAAATACATGCAGGTCGGCGTTTTACCGGCCCGTGAGACCCCCATCAAAATGACATCGGCATGTGGGTAGTTGCGGGTGGTGGCGCCATCATCATTTTGAATAGCGAAATGCAGTGCATCTATGCGATCAGAATAAGTACGAACATTACCCATGCCGTGGGAACGACCCGGCACATCCAGAGCGGCCACACCCAACTCAGTTTCTAAAGCCGCTGTGTAAGTCTCAAAAAAATCAAAAACAGCGCCATTGCAGGTACATAAGCGCGCCCGCAGCGCATCATCAACCAAGGTGGAAAACACCAAAGGACGTGTGCCGTCGGCTTTGGCAGCGGCGTTGATTTGTTTCACCGCCTCATCGACTTTTTTCTCATCCACCACGAAAGGCAGGCTGTGCTGACAAAAAGTCATCTGATCAAACTGTGTCAGCAGCGTATGCCCCAAGGTCTCAGCGGTAATGCCAGTCCCATCAGAAACATAGAAAACCGAGCGGCGCATGCCTAACTCTGGCGCTGTCCGGCAAGGCGCAACCAGGTTTCGACCACCGTATCGGGATTCAGAGAGATGGACTCGATTTTTTGCTCCATCAACCACTCGGCCAGATCGGGGTAGTCGGACGGGCCCTGGCCACAAATACCGACGTATTTTTTGGCTTTACGGGCCGCGGCGATGGCCTGACCCAATAGTACTTTCACCGCAGGATCGCGTTCATCAAAGCCGGCTGCGACCAATCCCGAGTCGCGATCCAGCCCCAAGGTCAGCTGGGTTAGGTCGTTAGAACCAATGGAGAATCCATCAAAGTGTTCGAGAAATTGATCTGCGAGAATGGCATTTGAGGGAATCTCGCACATCATATAAATCTTGAGGCCGTTTTCCCCGCGTTTTAATCCATTGTCGGCGAGCAATTTGATCACGCCCTCAGCCTCGCTAAGCGTACGTACGAAGGGCACCATGATAATAACGTTGGTCAAACCCATCTCATCTCGCACCTTTCGCACCGCGCGGCATTCAAGCTCGAAACAGTCACGGAATTCCTCAGAGAGATAGCGCGAAGTACCGCGATAGCCAATCATGGGGTTTTCCTCATGCGGCTCATATAACTCACCCGCCAACAGATTCGCGTACTCATTGGATTTAAAATCTGAGAGTCGCACGATCACCGGTTGTGGGTGGAAGGCCGCGCCCAAGGTCGCGATACCCTCAGCCAGCTTATCGACATAGAAACTTACGGGATCTGCATAACCGGCGATACGTCGAGTGATTTCCTCTTTGAGGTCTGCTGACAAGGTGTCGAAATTCAACAGAGCTTTGGGGTGCACGCCAATCATGCTGTTAATGACAAATTCCAAGCGGGCCAAACCCACCCCTGCATTAGGAATATTGCGGAAGTGGAAAGCACGACCAGGATTACCCACATTCATCATGACTTTCACCGGCACATCAGGCATGGAATCTGCGCGGGTCTGAGTCACCTCAAAGTCCAACTCACCCTTGTAGACTCGGCCTTCGTCGCCCTCAGAGCAGGAGACGGTCGCTTCCTGACCCTCTTTTAGCGTTTTGGAAGCATCGCCGCAGCCAACCACCGCGGGAATACCCAACTCACGAGCGATAATGGCAGCGTGGCAGGTCCGCCCGCCACGATCAGTGACAATCGCTGCGGCCCTTTTCATCACCGGCTCCCAATCAGGATCGGTCATGTCGGTGACCAAGACGTCACCTGCCTCGACTTTATGCATATCGTCTAAACTCATAACGACACGCACCTTGCCAGCGCCGATCTTTTGGCCGATCGCGCGACCGCGCGCCAAAACCTCGGTACGCGGCGAGCGAATGCGGAAACGCTCAATAATCTGGCCATCCTGCCGGCTTTCCACTGTTTCAGGGCGCGCCTGAACAATGTAAATCTCGCCATCATGGCCATCCATTGCCCACTCGATATCCATGGGCCGGCCGTAGTGCTTTTCAATAATCACGGCCTGCTGGGCCAGCGATTGCAGCTGCTCATCGCCAATACAGAAGCGCTGACGATCAGCCTCATCCACAGTTACGGTTTGCGTGGACTGGCCATTTTCGCCAAAGGTCATTTTGATGGCTTTGCTACCCAGATGGCGGCGCAGCACAGCAGGGCGACCTGCTTCTAACGCCGGCTTGTAAAGATGGAATTCGTCAGGATTAACCGCGCCTTGAACCACCGTTTCGCCCAGACCCCAAGCAGCTGTGATGAAGACCACATCCCTGAATCCAGACTCGGTATCTAAAGTGAACATCACACCGCTGGCGCCAATATCCGAGCGCACCATGCGCTGCACGCCTGCTGATAAAGCCACGTCAGCATGCGCAAACCCCTGATGCACACGATAGGAAATGGCACGATCGTTATATAGTGAAGCAAACACTTCATGAATGCGTTGGCGCACTTCGTCCAAGCCACTGACATTCAAGAAAGTCTCTTGCTGACCCGCGAACGAAGCATCGGGTAGATCTTCTGCGGTGGCTGAGGAGCGCACGGCAACGGTGAATGCCTCATCACCGGCCTCAGCCACCATCTTTTCCCAGGCGATGGCTATGGCCTCATTCAGTGCCGGTGGGAAAGGAGTCTCTACCATCCAACGCCGAATGGTGGCGCCTGCTTCACGCAGGGCAGTGATATTGTCCACATCCAGGCTATCCAGCAAAGTATTGATGCGGTCCGCCAGTCCTTCATGTTGAAGAAACTCGCGAAAAGCATACGCGGTGGTGGCAAAACCACCCGGGACTTTAACTCCTGCCTGAGCCAGGCCGCTAATCATCTCTCCCAGCGAAGCATTTTTCCCGCCGACATCACCGACGTCATTCATGCCCAAGTCTTGGAACCACATCACATACTTGTCCATAGCACTGCCTTTTCGCGTGTTGCTAACCCTTCTTATTGTATCAGGGCCGCGACAACTTGGAACAAAGCCTTATCGTTTTTAAGTACATTCAGCAATTCTTCTACACCAAGTGCTACACTCGGTATATTGTGGGCAAGTCGTCACTGAACAGCGCCCGTGATTTTGAGGAGTGCGCGCATGTCGAACAACAACGTAATGCGGATTCAAGACCTCAAGCAGGCGTGCAAGTCCTGCAGTCTCCGCGACCTTTGTCTGCCGTTGGGTATTTCTCCCAATGACTTAGAGCTGCTGGAAAACATCATCAGCCGCAAACGCCCCGTGCATCGCGGAGATGTTCTCTACCAAGCGGGCCACCCCTTGAGCTGCCTGTTCGCCGTGCGTGCAGGCTGCATCAAGACTTTCATCATCACTGACGATGGCGAAGAACAAATCACGGGTTTTCATTTGCCAGGCGAGCTGTTGGGTCTGGACGCCATTATTCATGACGTTCATCCCTGCACCGCGGTAGCTTTGGAAACCACCAGCGTCTGCGAGATTCCCTTTGACCAGCTCGAAGAACTCGCTTCACATACGCCTAGCCTCCAACACCAGCTATTTCGCATCATGAGCCGCGAGCTGCAAAGTGATGAGCAGCTCATGCTGCTTTTAGGCAAGCGCGCCTCGGATGCTCGGGTCGCAGCCTTTTTGTTGAATCTGTCCGATCGCTTTGGCCAGCGTGGTTTTTCCCGCCGGGAATTCAATCTCAGCATGTCGCGGATAGATATCAGTAACTATCTAGGATTGGCTGTGGAAACTGTCAGCCGCATGTTCAGCCGATTTCAGACCGATGGCTTGGTGGAGATCGACAGACGCTTGGTGACGATCTTAGATGTGGATGCCCTACAGGAAATCGCCGGCATACGCACCCCTAACGATCAGCAGTCGATGCGGCAGTCAGACACCCATAGCTAGTTAGCGATCGAACGCCGTATCCAGCATTTGCCATTGGATACGCCCAAAAGCCACATCAAAAGCCAGTAATACCTGGGAACTTTGACGGCCATCAGTGACTCCGGCCAGAATCCAGCGATCACTGAGAATGTGAATGTCGTGTTCTACAAAGCGCCAATCACTGCCCGCACCGGCGATCAGATCAGCATGGATCGATAAATCATCGCGCAACTGTGCCGCGGGGTTGCGCAATCCCAATCGCTGCAGGCGCCGCTCCTGCTCGCGTGTTAAACCGATGATGGCATCATCGATAACCTCAACGGATTCCCGCTGAAAAAGCTGCATCTGCAGGGCAAGTGCTTCTGCTTGAGCGTCCTGCAAATCTCGCTCCAAACCCATACCGCGAAAAATATAAATCATCGCGATGATGAGAAAAAACATCATAAAGCCGACCCAAACAATGCGCTCAGCTATCGGCAAAAAACGCCGGGATTCGCTCATAGCAAGACTCCTGTCCAAACAGACAGACCAGTTTAAGTCGCGGTAAAGCCAGAATCCACCATGTAATGCGAGCCCGTGACGCCACTGGACTCCTCGGACAACAGCAAGGCGGCCACGGAAGCTACTTCCTCATTGGTCACATAGCGGCCTAGGGGCAAGCGATTGATAAAGCCTGCTTTCACCTCATCACCATGTCCGGGATTCGCTTGGTCCTCAATGGAGCGCATCATGCGGTTATCCACGGGACCAGGATTGACACAATTGACGCGAATGCCCTCAGGAGAAAACTCAATCGCCGCGCACCGCATTAAGCCCATAATTGCGTGCTTGCTGGTGACATAGGGTGACAGCCCATTAGTGCCGCGGACGCCGGCCACACTGGCCGTGATGACCACAGAACCGCCGCCGGCACGGCGCAACGCCGGAATCGCTGCCTTCAGTCCAAAACGCACGCCATTAACGTTGACGCTGAATACTTTATCCCAATGCTCATTGGTCTGAGTTTCAAAAGGTCCCACATGCCCTTCAATACCAGCGTTCAAAAAGATGCCATGCACATGCCCAAACAGCTCCTCAGCACGCGCAATCATGGCTTCATTGTCTGCCTCGCTACTCACATCAACGGCTTGGATGGCCACCCGCTCCCCAAGCTGCGCAGCTATTTTTTCTAAGCCTTCCGTGCCGACATCAGTCAGCAGCAAATTAGCGCCTCGAGCATGAAGATAGCGCGCGGTAGCGTCACCAATACCGCCGGCAGCACCCGTGATAACGATGGTTTTGTTGGAAAAATCTGACATGCGACCTCCTTACGTATGACACGATTCTGGTGGTCCAGATAGGAAGGGCAGCTTATCGCTGCCCCAAAAAATGGTGCCGGAGATAGGAGTCGAACCTACGACCTTGGCATTACGAATGCCCTGCTCTACCAACTGAGCTACTCCGGCGATAGGGTGCAAAGCTTATCCCAAGCGCTGTCCTGACTCAATTATCTTGCACACAGACCTATGTCCAAACGCGTTTTCGTGTATATGCCTGTAGATAACGGAGAAAACAGACCACGAAAGGGGATGAGTTTGCGAATCGCTATTTTTGGGGCCACGCGCGGCGTTGGCCTGGCTCTGGTTGAACAAGCCACCGCCCAAGGGCATGAATGCCGCGTTTTGGCCCGCGAGCCTGACGTGCTGCATGATGCTGAACGGCTCAAGGTCATTTCCGGCAATGTGCTGGATCCCGATGCTGTGCGTCTGACGCTTGAGGGCTGTGATTGCGCTGTTGTCTCTTTGAGCGCCTCGGGGAAAAATCCCAAAACCATTTGTGCCGATGGCACCCAAATTGTGATAGATGAGATGAAGGAATTGGGTGTTCCTCGCCTGGTGGCGATCACTTCTTTGGGCTTGGGGGAGAGTGAAGCTCAGGTGCCCTGGCAATTTCGTGGCTTGATGAAAACCTTATTAAGAAACGTCATGCAAGACAAAGCGCGACAAGAAGAGGTGGTTCGCAGTAGCGGCCTAGATTGGACCATCGTGCGGCCCAGCGGGCTCTGGGACGGGCCTCATACTGGCGATTATCGCACGGGTACAGACTCAACCACTTTGGGCAAAAGCATTAATCGCGGTGATGTCGCGCATTTCGTGCTCAAGGAATTATCGGAAGGCACTTACCTTCACCAAACTCCTTGGGTCATGCGCTGATGTTGCAGGCACTGACCCTCTTACTGGTGTGTCAGCTGCTGGGGGAAACATTGGTGCGGCTGCTGTCTTTAGGCATCCCCGGCCCCTTGGTGGGTATGGGCTTGCTGCTGGTTTTTCTGGCCTACAAGGGCGGCCCCGACCAAGGACTGAATGAAGTTTCTGATGGCATTTTGCGCAATCTTTCCCTGCTGTTTGTGCCGGCAGCAGTTGGCGTCATTCAGCAGCTAGGCCTGATTCAGGATCAATGGCTAGCGCTAGGTCTGGCCATCATCGGTTCTACACTGCTGACCATGCTGGTCACCGTGGGCGTTTTTCTGGGCGTAGCCCGCCTCATGCAGGCGCGCGCATGAGCACCGAAGGCAGCGATCTGTTCCAACTCTGGGTGTATCTCAGTGGCACCCCGTTACTGTGGCTGACAGCGACTCTGGTGGCTTATGTGATCGCCGAGATGCTGGCAGCCAAATCCGGCCGCCATGCGCTGGTCAACCCAGTCTTAATTGCCGCGACGCTGTTGATCGTCGTTTTGTTGCTGTCAGAAACAACTTATGAAGATTATTTCACTGGGGCACAGTTCATCCACTTCATGCTGGGGCCAGCGATTGTGGCTTTGGCCGTGCCTTTGTGGCGTCATCGGCAGATGGTACGCCGCAATCTGCTGCCCATGCTGATGGCACTGCTTGCTGGATCCACCGTGGCGATCCTCTCAGCCGTGGGCATCGCTTGGTGGCTGTTAGCGCCCGAACCCATCTTGGCCTCACTGGCCCCCAAATCGGCGACCGTTCCCATTGCCATGGGTCTGGCGGAAAATATCGGCGGTTTGCCGGGACTGACCGCCATTATCGTCGTTGTCACTGGCATCTTTGGTGCATTGACGGTCACCCCCTTGATGAATGCCTTGCGTATCCAAAACTATGCAGCCCGGGGGTTTGCGGTTGGTGTTGCGTCACACGGCATTGGCACTGCTAGGGCTTTTCAGGTGAATGAGACTGCCGGCACTTTTGCCGGTATTGCGATGGGCCTCAATGGCGTATTGACTGCTTTACTGCTGCTGTTCTGGCCTTTTGGTTAAATGCCGTTATAGTGCTGAGTAAATACTAAGCTCAGCATAGGTCGGCCATGAATCGGATCACGGAACTTTCTCAGAGTTACGATGCTCTTGCTGCCACTTACGCCTCAGGCAGACATCTTTTTGATACCAGCCCCCTGCTCCATCAATGCGCAGCGCTTATCCCAACCGACGCGCGCGTTTTGGACGTGGGATGCGGTGCTGGCGAGCCGGTGAGTGCTTATTTTGCAGAACGTGGCGATCAAGTGACGGGCATTGATATCTCATCGGAAATGCTTGAATTGGCCAGCAGGCAAGTGCCAGCAGCCGAGTTCACGCACATGGATTTGCGCCATTTGGAATTTGCTGAAGCGCATTTTGATTTGTTGACCGCGGTGTACTGCGTGTTTCATCTGGATAGACAAGAACATCAGTCCATCTTTGATGGCTTTGCCCGCGTCCTCAAGCCAGGAGGCATCGCGCTTTTGACCTTGGCCTGTAAAGGCTATACCGGCGAGGATGAATTTGATGGCAACATCGAGTTTCTGGGTCATTCCCTACCCTACAGCCATGATCGTCCTGAGGTTGCTTTGCAAAAGCTCAGCCAAGCGGGCCTGCATTCGGTTATGGCTGAAACCCGAGAGACGGGAGGCGAAACCTTCTTTTGGGTGATTGCCAAAAAAGCATGACTGGGCGTTGATTGAATGTTTCATGTGGTACTTTATGAGCCGGAGATCCCTCCCAATACTGGAAATATCATTCGCCTTTGCGCGAACACCGGGGCGACTCTACACCTGATTGAGCCTTTGGGTTTTACGCTGGATGACCGTCGTCTGCGCCGGGCTGGCTTGGATTATCACGAATGGGCATCGGTCAAACGCCATGCCAACCTAGATGATTGTCTGAAAACACTTGATCGCAAACGGATCTTTGCCCTGAGTACCCGCGGTCGCATGACGCACTCCGAGGCCCGATTTCAGCTCGGCGATGCTTTTTTACTGGGGCCGGAGACCCGCGGCCTACCGCAGTCTGTTCTAGATTCTCTTCCACCCGAGCAACGGCTTAGATTGCCCATGCTGCCCGGAAGCCGCAGTCTGAATCTATCCAATACAGCGGCTATCATCTTGTTCGAGGCTTGGCGACAGGTGGACTTTCAGGGTGCGCAAGCCTTAACGTAAGCACTGAATCGTATTAAGGAGCTCAGTATGTCTCTCCGTCGCTTGAGCCTACTGGTAGTCATATGGGCATCTGTGATCAGCCTCTCTCAGGCCAATGAGTTAGGTATCCAAGACTTGCATGTGGGGACCGGTGTCGAGGCACAGCCACAGTTCACTTTGGAGATGCACTATACCGGTTGGCTTGAGGACGGCACGCAGTTTGACTCCAGTCATGATCGCGGCCAGCCCTTGTCTTTGGTGTTGGGTCAAGGTCAGGTGATCCCCGGTTGGGAGATGGGCATCCGCGGCATGAAAGTCGGCGGCAAGCGTGAACTGATCATCCCGCCGGCTCTGGCCTACGGAACGCGCGGGGCCGGCAACGTCATTCCGCCCAATGCGACTTTGCGCTTTGAGGTCGAGCTGGTCAGTGCCGAACCACCACCGTTTAGTAATGTTAACAATGACGAGCTGCAAGCCCTGATAGACGCTGGCACCAAGGTCATTGATATTCGCCGGCCCGATGAGTGGCAACAGAGCGGTGTAGTGCCCGGGAGCTACTTGATTACGGCATTTGATGCGCAGGGGCGTTTCATACCGCAATTTGCACAAAGCCTGTCTGAAGTAGTCAGCCAAGATGAGTCATTCGTGATTATTTGCCGCGTGGGTAACCGCACAGGGGTGTTGGCCAGAGCTATGGTAGAACAGGGTGTCTACCCGAATGTGCAGAATGTCACCGAAGGGATTGTTTCATGGATCGGCGAACAACGCGAAGTCCGTTCTCAATGCCCCAGCTTGGAGTCAGGATCGCGCTGCTAGATACAAATAGCTTTGAGCCGCTATGTCTTCGGCGTGTGCTCGAGACGCTGGCCTGAGGCTCTTAGTGCAGTTGCAGTGTGCCAATCAATTCCGAAACATGGCTGATTTCGTGCCTGCTTAAGTAGTCAATCATGCCTTGATTGATCTTACTGCACAGCAAGGGGTCGTAAAAAAGACCGGTACCCACGCCCACGGCTGTGGCGCCCGCCAGCATAAAAGCGATAGCGTCTTCGGCACTGGTGACCCCACCTTGGCCGATGATGGGCACATGATGATGTTTGGCCACCTGATAGACCTGATGCACCTTAAGCAAAGCGATGGGCTTGATGGCAGGCCCAGATAGCCCCCCTTGATTGTTACCGATGATGGTTTTCCTGGCCTCTACATCAATCGCCATGCCCATGAGTGTATTTATGGCCGATAGCGCGTCTGTGCCGGCCTCAATGCAGCGCCGAGCATTCTCGGCGATATCGGTCTGATTGGGGGAAAGCTTGGTGATAATGGGCTTTTGCGTCGCCTTACGACAGGTTTCAACAACCCGCGCGGACATATCAGGATCATTCCCGAACGCCACCCCACCCTCTTTCACGTTAGGGCAGGAAATATTGATCTCAATGGCATCAATAGGCGAGTCATCAAACCTCTGGGTGACTTCAAAATATTCTTCAAGAGTGGAACCCGATACATTGGCAATAAAACGGGTCTCCTCAAAATCTAGCTGCGGCAGGATCTCATCCACTACCTGATTAACCCCGGGATTTTGTAGACCTATCGCATTCAGCATACCCTCCGGGGTCTCGTAGATGCGATGCGGCGGATTGCCCAAACGCGCTGCCCCAGTCGTCCCTTTCAGGCACACAGCTCCGACGTGGCGATTCGAGAATCCCACGACACGCGTGTACTCCTCACCAAAACCCACGCAGCCGGACAGCAGCACTTGGGGGGTAGCGAAGCGCAGGCCACAAAAATCGATAGCCAGGAGTTTTTTATGTGCGTTATCCATGGTGCGCCCAAGTATGACAGGCCTTGCTATGGCCATAAAGCAACAAACACGGCGCAGATCAATAGGCGCGACCGGAAGGGCTATTCCGGGTTAAAATCACGCCTTAACGCCCACAGAGAAAACTCGATGTCTGAGCCGCTTTTTGACAGCCACGTCACCAGCCTACCCATGATTCATCGCGGCAAAGTGCGCGATATTTATGCCGTTGATGACGCACATATGCTGATTGTGACCACGGATCGCCTCTCGGCATTTGACGTCATACTGCCCACACCGATTCCCGATAAAGGCCGGGTTCTCACCCGCATCTCACAGTTTTGGTTTGAGCGTTTGGCTTCTGTGGTTCCCAATCAACTCTGCGCACTGAGCTTAGAGGATGTCATTACCGACCCTAACGAGCGAGCCCCATTAGAGGGTCGCAGTATCGTTGTGCGCCGCCTAAAAGCGCTGCCCATTGAGGCCGTTGTGCGCGGCTATCTCATTGGTTCAGGTTGGAAAGATTATCAGTCCACGGGAAAAGTCTGCGGCATCGCATTACCAACGGGTTTGCAACTTGCCGAACAATTGCCTGAGGCGATTTACACCCCTGCCACCAAGGCTGCTGTGGGTGACCATGATGAAAATGTCGACTTCGCCTACACGGAAACACTATTGGGTGGTGAACTGGCGGCCAAAGTCCGCGATACAGCGCGACAGCTATATCTGCAAGCAGCTGATTATGCGCGCACCAAGGGCATTATCATCGCCGATACCAAATTTGAGTTTGGTCTGGATGAAGATGGGGTGCTGCACCTTATCGATGAGGCTTTAACGCCCGATTCATCGCGTTTCTGGCCGGCGGAGACCTACGCTCCCGGCAGTAGTCCGCCCTCCTATGACAAACAATATCTGCGGGATTATCTGGAGACGCTGGATTGGGATAAAACGGATCCCGGTCCAGAATTACCTGCCGAGGTTGTTGACCAGATCAGTCAACGCTATCGCGAAGCACTCTGGCTACTCACTGGGCAAACTTTGGACTAATCAGCCATGCGCGGGTTATTTATCACCGGAACCGACACCGGTGTGGGCAAAACCTATGTGGGCTGTCAGCTGATTGAAGCCTGGGTCGCTTTGGGTCAAGCCGTCAGTCCGCGCAAACCCGTGGAATCGGGTTGTGCGCTAAAAAATGGTGAACTCTGGCCGGCGGATGGTGCTTTATTGTTTCAAGCCGCAGGTGGTGAGGAAGCTTTGCATGAGGTGACGCCGCTGCGCTTTGCACATGCCTTGGCTCCCGATCGAGCGGCCAAACTGGTCGGTGAAACTGTCACGCTTGAGCAACTCACGGCGATTTGCACTCAGCCCTGCAGGGGCTTGCGGATCGTTGAAGGCGCCGGGGGACTGCTATCGCCGCTCGCCAGTGACGCCCTGAATGCCGATCTGGCTAAGGCATTAGCTCTACCGGTGTTGCTGGTGGCCCCGGATCGACTGGGCGTCATCAATCATGTCATGCTCAATCTCGAGGTGCTGGATCTGCGAGGGCTAAACACCCTAGGTGTTGTTCTCAACCGAATAGATGCGTTGGGAAGCCCTGCATTGCCGGAAGGCATAGACAACTTGAGCGACCTGAGAAGTCGAGTAGATCTGCCCATCTGGACACTTGAGGGTGGGGCCGCCAACTCGGCACAGCAAATCGCGCAAGAAGTGCTACAGCGTCTGTATTAAGAGAGTATCGGCTCGCGCACGCTGAAAATCTGCTCTAGCCGCCTACCTAAAGCGCGATACAGTTCAGAATTGGCTCTGGCCTGCAGACAGCGCGCGAATGCGGGAACCCACGCCGATAAATGCTCCCAGAGTTGGCGCCAACCACTGGTGCCATTATTCAGATCTTGTTCGAGATACCACGCTGCGTAAATCAGTTGCATGGCTAGCGAGTCTGGCTCTCGGCCATTAAGTGCGATACCCGCCTGACGATACAGACGCGACAACTTATGCATACTCCCGCCCAAGACCTCACGGTTCCAAGCAGATTCACAGGGAGGGCAGTCACCGAGCAGCATAAGACGCTCATATTCGCGACGCAAAGCAGGCAAACCGAGACGACGGATCTCCATCACCGCAGGCGACAACCACGTCCACCCCGAAGCCATTTCCTCTAGGGTATCCAGCGTTTCTTGATTGGGCTGCGACAATAAGCCACTCAGGATGCAGAGTTCATCCACATCGAGTTCGATGCCCGGTTCGGTGTGCTCCACGGAGCGACCTCACTGCTCATAGGGGTTAAATCCGCGAAACTCAGCGGTGCAGTGAGACTATGAACCCAGTCGATGGTCTGTGGAAAACGAAATGCGAGCACTTGTTGATTCTGCTCAACAAGTACCTGCACGGGCTTACGAGGACTTGCCGCCTTTCTTGTCCTTACCGGGAACTGCCTTTTCCAGATCTTTAAGCATCTCTTCATCGACTACGGGAAGTTTCTTCGCCTGCTTCTCGTCACTGGCCCATTCTTTGGCTAACTCATGCAGCTCACGGAACTGTTTGACCAGTTTTTCGGCTTTTTTTAAGTTCTCTTCAGCCGCGCTCAAGCTTTCTTCAACCTTGCGCTTTTCCTTACGCAGCCCTGCAGCTTGGGCTTCGATTTGTTTGCGGGCATCAGCTTCGTCAGTCTTTTGTTTTTTCAGTTGTTTGAGTTTTTTGACCACGTTTTCCGGAGTATCAGCCAGAGCCTTATGGATGGCTTTTATTTCCCGATCACGCTCACCAATCTGCGCCTTAATGGCCTTCATTTCCTGAAGATGCGCTTGGCGTTCCACACCCATATCGCGCTCGAACTTATCCAGTTTTGTCTGTGCGGTGTCACGTTCCTGATCAGCCGTTTTCTGGGCTTTCTCACTGGCTTTGATGCGTTTTTCCATGGCATCTAACTGCTGCCGCGTCTCATCCTGAGTCGCCTTGATGCGAGCATCGGCCTGTTTACCGTGCTCTATGGTCTCGGCCAATGCCTGTTTCAATTCCTCCGCCGTGCAATCGGCTTGCAACCCCAGAGCATCCGTGGCGGCCTTCATCAACATTTGCTTGCTCACCGCAAGCTCTTTCCAAACTTTGAGCTGAACTTCGACTTCCGCTTGATTCACCGACTACTACTCCTAACTGAATTCTGGCTTGTGCGAGGCAACATAAAGCATTAAATGGCGCGCATTCTAGCCCATCCCGAAGACAAATGCTCTATTCGGTTTCTGCCCCGGCCAAACCAAGGTTTGTCCAAATAGCCATCGAAGGGCTTACCTGATTCATTGTATAAAAATGCAGGCCTGGTGCACCGGCATCCAAAAGCCGCTCACACATCTGTGTGACCACCGCTTCTCCGAAGGAACGAATCGAGGCTTTATCATCGCCAAAATGTTGCAAACGCTGGCGAATCCAACGCGGTATTTCAGCGCCACACGCATCTGAAAATCGCGCCAGCTGACTAAAATTAGTAATCGGCATAATGCCCGGAACAATAGGAATATTCACTCCCAATGCTGTCACATCATCAATAAAGCGAAAATAAGCATCAGCCGAATAAAAATACTGCGTGATTGCCGAATCGGCGCCGGCTTCGACCTTTTGCTTGAAATGCCATAAATCCTTTTGCGGGCTGAGCGCTTGCGGATGAAACTCAGGATAAGCCGCCACTTCAATGGTGAAGTGATCACCCGTTTCTTCGCGGATAAAACCCACCAGCTCGTTGGCATAGCGAAACTCGCCGGGGTCATGCATGCCCGAGGGCAAATCACCCCGCAAAGCGACGATATGCTTCAAGCCCGCATCCTGGTAGGTTTGCAGTATTTCCCGCATTTGCTCCCGCGAGGAATCAATGCAGGACAAATGCGGCGCCGCATCCACCCCCGATTGACGATGAATCTCCAGCACCGTTTCTAGGGTCCTAGCTTGAGTTGAGCCCCCCGCACCATAGGTCACCGAGAAGAACCGCGGTCCCAGTGCCGCCAACTGCGTCCAGGTGTCACGCAGTCGAGCAGCACTTTCGGGATTTTTGGGCGGGAAAAACTCAAAACTGAAGGTGCGCTCAAAGCGCTTTTGAGTCTCCATCAGTCAGCCCCGTTATCAATAGCGGTAATGGTCGGGCTTGAATGGGCCTTGGGCCGGAACACCCAAGTACTTAGCCTGCTCATCAGTCAACTGGGTCAGCTGCGCACCCAGTTTTTGAAGGTGTAATTCAGCCACCCGCTCGTCCAGATGTTTAGGCAAAACGTAGACCTGATTTTGGTACTGGTCTCCATTCTGCCAAAGCTCGATCTGTGCCATAACCTGGTTGGTGAAGGAATTAGACATCACAAAACTGGGATGGCCTGTGCCACAACCTAGGTTCACCAGTCGCCCTTCGGCTAACAGAATAATGCGATGGCCTTCGGGGAAAATGACATGATCAACTTGCGGCTTGATATTTTCCCAAGTGAACTGGCGCAGACCCGCTACATCGATTTCCGAATCAAAATGCCCGATATTGCAGACGATGGCCTCGTTTTTCATGCGGCGCATGTGATCCGCCGTAATCACATTCACATTGCCGGTGGCAGTCACAAAGATATCGGCCTTGTCGCACACTTCGTCCATGGTCACGACACGGAAGCCCTCCATTGCCGCTTGCAGTGCACAAATCGGATCGATCTCAGTCACCCAAACTTGGGCCGACAGGGCACGCAAAGACTGAGCTGAACCTTTGCCCACATCACCGTAACCACAAACCACAGCAATTTTGCCTGCTACCATGACATCGGTGGCGCGCTTAATGGCATCCACCAAAGACTCGCGACAGCCATATAAGTTATCGAACTTGGACTTGGTCACCGAATCATTCACATTGATAGCCGGGAAGGGCAGCGCTCCCTCTTTGGCCATCTGGTACAGGCGATGCACGCCGGTGGTGGTCTCTTCGGTTACGCCTTGGATGTTCTTCAGAACGTTGGAGTACCAGCCCGGCTGGCCTTTTAGGCGTTTTTTGATTTGTCCGAACAATACCTGCTCTTCCTCATTGCCGGGGTTATCCAAAATCGAAGCATCCTGCTCAGCCCGGGCGCCAAGGTGAATCAGTAACGTCGCATCACCGCCGTCATCGAGAATCATGTTGGGCGTGCCGCCATCAGACCACTCAAAAATCCGATGCGCAAAGTCCCAATATTCTTCTAGCGTTTCACCTTTATGGGCAAATACTGGCGTACCGCCGGCGGCAATAGCGGCGGCAGCATGATCCTGGGTGGAGAAAATATTGCAGGAGGCCCAACGCACATCGGCGCCCAAAGCGGTGAGGGTTTCGATCAGAACAGCCGTCTGAATGGTCATATGCAGACTGCCGGCGATGCGCGCGCCTTTCAACGGCTGGCTGGCGGCATAGGCTTGACGCGTAGCGATGAGGCCAGGCATCTCTGTTTCGGCAATGGCGATTTCTTTGCGGCCAAAATCAGCCAAGCTCAAATCAGCCACACTAAAATCGGTGTTTCGGGTATCAATCACAGCACTCATGAAATTCCAACTCCTGAATCGTTCAGGCGAGTGCAGTATGGGCTTTGAGGCATTCGGCCTTGGCTCGCCACACCGCCTTCGCGGGATGAACGAGCGCCGTTTTTAAATGCCTGAGCCTGGCGGTTAAACCGTTGCAGCGCTCCTCAAGCAAGGCCAAAGTCTAAAGCTCAAGGGCGTAGATGGCAAGTTCAACCCGCGCCAGCAGAGCGCGACGCACGCTTACGCTCATGTTCCAACAACAATTTCTTGCGCACGCGAATCGCTTGAGGCGTCACCTCAACCAGCTCATCTTCTTCAATGAACTCCAGCGCCTGTTCTAACGAAAGACGCAAAGCGGGAGTCAGAATAATGTTCTCATCCGAGCCCGCAGCACGGATGTTGGTCAGTTGCTTGGCTTTGAGGGGATTCACCACCAGATCATTGTCACGGCTGTGAATGCCGATCACCATCCCTTCATAGACTTCATCTCCGTGGCCGAGGAACAAACGGCCGCGTTCCTGAAGATTAAACAAGGCAAAAGCCAATGCCTTACCCGCCCCGTTGGCAATCAACACGCCATTGTTGCGCGGCGCGACAGCACCCGCTCGGTACTCACCATAACTATCGAAAACATGATGCAAAATGCCCGTGCCGGAAGTCGCGGTTAGGAACTCGGTCTGAAATCCAATCAAGCCACGGGAAGGAACGCGGTAGTCCAAACGCACTCGTCCCTTGCCGTCGGGAATCATATCCAGCAACTCACCTCGGCGGCTGCCCAGCTTTTCCATGATGGCGCCCTGATGCTGCTCTTCGACATCTACAGTGACCATCTCATAGGGCTCCTGCTTGACCCCATCGATTTCGCGCACAATCACTTCTGGCCGTGAGACCCCAAGCTCGTAGCCTTCACGACGCATATTTTCAATCAAAATGGAGAGATGTAACTCGCCACGGCCCGAAACCCTAAATTTGTCGGGATCATCCGTCTCCTCAACGCGCAAGGCGACATTGTGCTTGAGCTCTTCAAACAAGCGCTCGCGCAGATTGCGCGACGTCACGAACTTGCCATCGCGGCCGGCGAAAGGCGAGGTGTTCACCTGAAACGTCATACTCACGGTGGGCTCATCAACGGTCAACGCCTTCAAAGGCTCGACCGCTGCGGGGTCACAGAGGGTGTCGGAGATATAAAGCTCATCCATGCCAGTGAAGGCAATAATGTCACCCGCTCGTGCCTCGGGCACCTCAATACGCTCAAGGCCACGAAATCCCAAAATCTGCAAGACTCGGCCGTTACGCACGTTGCTTTCGCGATCCATGACCTTGACTGGCGTATTGCTGCCAATCTTGCCGCGGGTGATGCGACCGATACCGATTAGGCCCTGATAACTGTTGTAATCCAGAGAGGACACCTGCATTTGAAACGGCCCATCGGGGTCTACCTGTGGTGGCGGAACCTTATCGATGATGGTTTGAAACAGCGGTGTCATGTCGCCATCGCTAATGGTGTGTTCTAGCCCCGCAAAGCCTTTAAGAGCCGAGCAATAAACCACCGGAAAATCCAATTGCTCCTCGCTGGCCCCGAGACGATCAAATAAATCGAAGATCTGGTCCACCACCCAATGAGGGCGAGCGCCAGGACGATCGATTTTATTGACCACAACGATTGGCTTAAAACCCATGGCGAAGGCCTTAGCGGTCACAAAGCGAGTCTGTGGCATGGGACCATCTACCGCATCCACCAAAAGCAAAACGGAATCGACCATGGAGAGCACGCGCTCCACTTCACCACCAAAGTCCGCATGCCCGGGGGTATCGACCACATTGATGCGGTAATCATTCCACTCCAGCGCGGTGTTTTTGGCGAGAATGGTGATGCCCCGCTCTTTCTCCAGAGCATTCGAATCCATCATACGTTCTACTGGCTGCGCCCGCGCATCCAAGGTGCCCGACTGTTGCAGGAGTTTATCCACCAAGGTGGTTTTGCCATGGTCGACGTGGGCGATGATGGCGATGTTACGAAGCTTGTCTGTCATAAATTTCTGGCCGTTTAGCGGGGTGCCGCATTATACGCTTGCCGGGGCCTTAGACGCTAAATATGCTCAAAAAAACGCCTTTGGACTGATTTCATGCAAAAAGGATGGACCCTACTTGAGGCCCTAGTGGTCATGGCCATAGTCGGCCTACTCTGGCAATTTGCTTCACCCGGCATGCAGCAATGGATGGCTGCGCGCACTGTTTCTGTAGCCACAAACAGCTTGGCCTCATCCCTGCGCTTGGCTCGATCGGAAGCCATTGCCCGCCAGCAAAAGGTTTTGCTCTGCCCCAGCCGCGATGGCTTGACCTGCACCTCTGGCCCTTACCACTTGGGTTGGCTGATTCGGCTTGCACCCAACGATATCAGCGGGCTTACCGCACCCGTGGCATCAAGGGCTGTACTGCATTACCAGGGCCCGCTATCAAACGGCGTAAGCATCACTGCCAATGGCGCCATGGCTAGCTATATCGCCTATCGGCCCGATGGACAGACGCGTCAGCTCAATGATGCCTTATTAATGGGCACCGTCGAAATTTGCCTGCCACCGCATGGCCAAAGAATCGTGATTAATCGCATTGGCCGTGCCCGAATTGAGCCTTGGGCTTGCGCAAATCAACAATCCTGAAAGAGGGACGTTATACTGCGCGGCATGAACCTCAGCCAGCCGCAAACCCAACCACTACTTGAGCTGCGGGCTCTGAGCTCAGAGCAGATCGGACCCTTAGCGCTTAGTCTGGATAGTGGCGAACTGGTGACGATTTCCGGGCCGTCTGGGGCAGGCAAATCCCTATTATTGCGAGCCATCTGTGACCTTGATGAGCATCACGGACAAGTGCTACTCGCGGGGCGTGAGAGAATTACATACCCACCGTCGCAATGGCGTCGCAAAGTAGCTTACCTGCCAGCGGACCCCGCTTGGTGGGAAGACAGCGTTGGGCCTCATCTGGGAGATACCTCTGACAGCCTCCTTAAAGGGCTGGGGTTTACGCCGGAAGTCAGAGAGTGGACGGTCGAGCGATTATCCAGTGGTGAGCGCCAAAGACTGGCATTGGCTCGTCTGCTGGGTAATCAACCGCAAGTACTGTTACTCGATGAACCCACCGCGAATCTCGATCTGGCGAATGCAGAGCGTATCGAGGCACTGGTGAAATCCTATCTTCAAGAGCATCAAGCAGCCGCTTTATGGGTTAGCCATGATGCCGAACAGCTGCGGCGTCTGCAGGCGCGAACTCTGCATATTGTGGACGGCAAACTCTTGGCTTCCGAAGTCGCTGAATCGGCCTAGACCATGGATGTGATTAGACTCTCACCGCTGGATTTAAGTGTGGCCGCCTTGCTAGTTATGGCTTTGGCAGTGCTTTTAAGCCGGGTGGGATTGGGTTTATCGAAAAGCATGCTGATCGCGGCGGCGCGCACCGTCGTGCAGCTGCTGTTAATCGGCCTAGTACTCAATACCCTATTTGAGTTTGCCGCCCTGCATTGGGTAGCGCTTATCGCGCTGATTATGTTGCTGGTAGCCGGCCATGAGGTCATGGCCAGGCAAGCCAAACGATTCAGCGGCTGGTGGGGGTACGGCATTGGCACCTTGGCGATGTTTATTTCGGCATTCAGCTGCACGGTTTTGGCATTGACAGTCATTATTGGACCGGCTCCTTGGTGGGAGCCGCAATATGCCATTCCCCTACTCGGTATGCTGCTTGGCAATACCATGACGGGCATCGCCTTAGGTTTGGACCGACTAACGCACAGCGCTTGGCAACAAAGACATCAGGTGGAGGGCCGTCTCATCATGGGTCAAACCGCGACCCATGCCATCGCCAATATCCGCCTAGATGCAGCGCGCAGTGGGCTCATGCCCATCATCAATGCCATGGCGGCGGCTGGCATTGTCAGTTTGCCAGGCATGATGACTGGGCAAATTCTTGCCGGGACACCGCCTATGGAAGCGGTTAAATATCAAATCCTCGTGATGTTTTTAATTACCGCGGGGACTGGCTTTGGAACGCTGGGCGCCATATGGTTGGCATCCAAACGTCTTTTTGACGACCGGGAACGACTGCGCCTGGATCGACTGCGGAGTTAAGTGGATGACAGATTGGAATCTTCAGGCGGCACGCCGCACCTATAACATTGATCACTGGAATGGCGATTATTTCCACATCAATGCTTCAGGGCGCGTGATCGTCAGGCCACCCGCATTTGCTGAGCACCCTGGCGTTGACCTATATGAACTGATTGAGCGAGTCAAAGCGTTGCAAATCGACGTACCGGTTCTGGTGCGTTTCCCCGATATCCTCACCGATAGGGTCATGCGCCTTAGCCAAGCTTTTCAAAATGCCTTTGAAGATGCGGAATTTGACAGTCATTACACTGCCGTTTACCCCATTAAGGTCAACCAACAACGCAGTGTGGTTGAGCGCATTCTGGCCTGTGGGGATCATGTTGGTCTGGAAGCTGGCAGCAAACCCGAGCTGATGGCTGTACTGGCCTTATCACGTCCGGGCGGCGTGATCATTTGCAATGGCTATAAGGACCGCGAGTATCTGCGCCTGGCCATGATTGGTCAGCTACTGGGGCACCGTGTCCATATCGTCATTGAGAAACCCTCCGAACTGGCTGGTGTACTCGAAGCCGCCCAGGATCTAGGCGTTCGCCCCACCTTGGGGTTGCGGGTTCGTCTGGCCTCTATTGGCAAGGGCAAATGGCAAAATACCGGTGGAGAAAAAGCCAAGTTTGGCCTCTCAGCTGCGCAAGCGCTCAAGCTGTTGCAGCAATTGCGTAGTGCGCAAATGCTGGATTGTCTGCAGCTGCTGCATTTTCACATGGGCTCACAAATTGCCAATCTGCGTGATATCCAAGCAGGCATGCATGAGGCCGCCCACTTTTTTGCGGAATTGCATCGCTTGGGTGCACCGATCAAGGTGGTTGATGTGGGCGGTGGCCTGGGCGTGGACTACGAGGGCACCCGCTCTCGTAACATCTCTTCCGTTAATTACAGCGTCGATGACTACGCTTCCAGTGTGGTGCGGATTCTGGCCAATGTCTGTCGCGAGTTTGATCTGCCGACTCCAGAAATCTTTACTGAGTCCGGCCGAGCGATGACGGCTCACCACGCAGTGTTGATCACCAATGTCATCGACTCAGAACGCCCACCCGTGGCAGCGGACATTCAAGCGCCCGATGAGGATGCACCGCTGTTGCTACAGGATATGTGGCAGCTATTCCAGGACATCGAGAGCATTGCACCCACCGAAGTGTTCCATACGATGGTGGATTGGCTGGCCGAGGTTCAATCCATGTTCTCACTAGGTCTGTTGGATCTTGAGCATCGCGCCTTGGCAGAACAGATTTATTTCGCTACGTGCCGACATTTGCTCACCCAACATCCCGATCGTCTACCACGGGAAATCAGCGACGAGCTAAGCGAAAAACTCTCCGACAAATACTTCTGTAATTTCTCGGTGTTTCAATCGATCCCGGACGCTTGGGCCATTGATCAGATTTTCCCGGTCATGCCATTGCATCGACTCGATGAGCGACCAACCCAGCGCGGAGTTTTGCAAGATCTGACCTGCGACTCTGACGGTCACGTGGATCGTTATGTTGACGGTGAGACCATCGTCCCTTCGCTACCTTTGCATGCTTTGCGTGAGGGTGAACCCTATTTATTGGGCATTTTCATGGTGGGCGCTTATCAAGAGATTCTCGGGGATTTGCACAACTTATTTGGTGACACCGATGCCATCAACGTTGTTCTTCATGCCCACGGAGGTTATGAGATCGTTGAACCGGAACAGGGCGATACCGTAGAAGAGCTTCTACGGTATGTGCATTTTGATACGCAGCTGCTGGCGGGCGCCTACCGGCGCAAGGTAGCCGCATCAGGGCTGACCGAAGACCGGCAAGCGGCTATTCTGGCTGAGCTTGATAACGGCCTCTCCGGCTATACCTACCTCGAAGAATGAACCCTTCACACCGCATTGGCCCCATTGAACTCGCGCCTGGAGTTCGCCCCATCCATGGTTGGACCTTCATGTATGGCGGCTTTGTCTCCATTGGCCTGCTGGTCTTTATTACGATTGGCCAGACCTACATTCTCAATGAACATCTGAATATCCCCATTGAGCAACAAGGCACGCTCAGCGGTGATCTGGTCTTCTGGACGGAGATAGTTGCCCTACTACTTTTTATTCCTGCCGGCATATTGATCGATAAAATCGGTCGTAAACCAGTTTTTGTCGCCGGCATGCTGTTTTTGGCAACGACTTATGCGCTATACCCGCTGGCTACTCAAGCCAGTGATTTGTTTCTCTATCGCACGATCTATGCTCTTGGCGTTGTGGCCATTGCTGGTGCGCTATCTACGGTACTGGCTGATTATCCCGCTGAGCCCTCGCGCGGTAAGTTGGTCGCCGCCATTGGCATGTTGAATGGACTGGGTGTAGTGCTGATCAGCCAGGGGTTTGGGGCTTTCCCGGAGCTGTTCGTGGCCAAGGGCTTCTCCGGCATTGAAGCGGGCATCTATACTCATGCGCTGGTCGCCGCTCTAGCACTGTTTTCTGCCTTAGTGCTCGCCATGGGCTTAAAACCCGGAGTGCCGGTGACGGGCATCGCTCAGCCAGGCATCAAAGAGCTGTTCACCAGCGGCTTTGCCGAAGCCCGCAATCCGCGCATCCTGCTCTCCTATGCCGCTGCATTTATTGCTCGCGGAGACCAGTCGATCAACGCCACTTTCGTGGTGCTTTGGGGCACCACTGTTGGTATCACCATGGGTTTAAGTTCCGCTCAAGCCATTACCCAGGCAACCATTATTTTTGTGATTACCCAGATCTCTGCCTTACTGTCAGCACCTTTTTTAGGCCCTATTATTGATCGCTTGAATCGGGTCACCGCATTAGCGATCTGCATGGCCTTGGCGGCGGTGGGCAATTTAGCAGTGGTGCTTCTCGCCAACCCGCTTGAATTGCCGCAATCCATTCTTTTCTTTGTCCTGTTGGGCATCGGACAAATGGCTGTATTTCTCGGCGGTCAATCACTCATTGGTCAGGAAGCGCCGGTGGCCAAACGCGGCTCGGTTCTGGCTGCGTTCAATATCAGTGGTGCTTTGGGCATCCTGCTGATTATCTTTATCGGCGGACGACTGTTTGATCAAATTGACCCCAGAGCGCCGTTTGTGTTGGTCGGCTGCATCAACTTTCTGCTGATTTTTGCCAGTCTATGGGTGCGCTGGAAGGCCCCGGGCAAAAGCATTGAGGAGGTAGCGCAGGAGCGCGCCCATATTACGCCGCAGGTGTAGAGTTCAATGTCCCGCTTAGCCGCTGATGTGGCCTTCCGCTAGCTCTCTTAGGCAAGCAGTACACAAACAATCCGGGAATTCTTGCTTTAGGGTTTTCAGCACTGGCAGTTCTACCCGCACGGCCACACAGTCACAGTGTTTAATATCAGTGACCTTGCAATGAAATGGGCTGCCGCACCTAGGGCAGGCCTTAGGACCATCTAAAACCGGTTCTTCCCAAGCCATGATGCCATCCTCTTAATGAGTCTTTGTGCTCATCATAACGCCTCTATCCAGCGAATGCAGCGGGCATCAATCGATGAGCAAGGAACGGCCACTCATGCCCTCGGGCTTGTTTAAACCCATAAGCATCAACACGGTGGCGGCAATGTCGCTTAAACCACCCCCGGTGCGTAGCCGACAGCTCGATGGATCCATAACAATACAGGCCACGGGATAAACCGTGTGCTGGGTGTGCGGCTCGCCGCTGACCGGATCAACCATTTCTTCACAATTGCCGTGGTCAGCGGTAATGATGATGCTGTAGTCCTCCTCTAACGCGACATCCACCAGACGACCTATAGCGCTATCCACCGCCTCAACAGCAGCAATCACTGCTTCGGGAATCGCGGTATGACCCACCATGTCGCCATTGGCAAAGTTCACCAAGACAAAATCTCGCTTGGCCCGCAACGCGCCAATCGTCGCGTCAGCCACACCCGGGGCACTCATTTCTGGTTGTAGGTCATACGTGGCCACTGGCGGCGAGGGGATCATCACATGCTCCTCCCCCACGGCTGGCTTCTCTACGCCACCGTTAAAAAAGAAAGTGACATGCGGATATTTTTCGGTTTCCGCACAATGAAACTGGCTCAGGCCTGCTTCACTAATCACCTTGGCCAGTGTGAGTTCGGGGCGCTCGGGCGAGAAAGCCACAGGCAGGTCAAAGCGGCGATCATAAAGCGTCAGACAGGTGACCTGAATCGGCTGGAATTCGCCGCGATCAAATCCTTCAAAATCAGCCTGACTCAGCGCTTCGGTCAGTTGCCGAGGGCGATCATTACGAAAGTTGAAAAACACCACCGCGTCACCAGGACGAATACAGCCATTGTGATGAATCACGCGTGGCTTGATAAATTCATCGGTCTCGCCGCACTGATAGGCGTCTTCAATCGCGGCGCTAGCACTCTCAGCGACTTGTCCGGCCCCATGCACCAACGCATCAAAGGCGAGTTTGATGCGATCCCAACGTTTGTCTCTGTCCATGGCGTAATAACGCCCGCAGACGCTAGCGATAACACCATCGGTGGCATTTAAAGCGGGCTCCAATTCCTGCAAATAGCTGGCAGCACAGCGCGGAGCCGTATCTCGTCCATCGGTGATCATGTGCACGACAGGCCTAACACCGTGTTCGCCGCACAAATGCACCAAAGCCAGCAGATGCCGCAAATGGCTGTGTACTCCCCCGTCGGATACCAACCCCAGCAAATGTAACGGTCGGTTGGCTTGAGCCGCTGCATCGATCGCAGCGACTAACGCGGGGTTGTTGGTGATACTGCCATCAGCGATGGCATCGTCAATGCGCACTAGATCTTGGCGAATAATGGTTCCACAACCCAGGGTGAGGTGCCCCACTTCCGAATTTCCCATCTGACCATCGGGTAGCCCAACAGCACGTCCCGCCGTCTCGATGAGCGTATGCGGGTGATGCGCCAAAAGTTCATCCAATCGTGGCGTGGCAGCCAAATGCCAGGCGTTGTGGTGTTTCGAGGGGTTGACCCCAATACCATCCATGATGACCAACAGGGTCCTGCGTCGGGGCGGACTGGATACTGGCTGACTCATGCCTTCTCCGAGGGGTCGGATTTACCGCCACGCAGCTGACTCTCTTGGGCTATGGCGCGATCAAACTCTGCATCCAAATCCTCATCAGCTTCAGCGTCACTGTCGCTCGATGAGTCGTCTGCTTGTTTTTTCTTCACCACGAATTTCGAGAGAACAATGCCAATCTCAAAGAGCACCCACATGGGCAGCGCCAGCAGAGTCTGGGAGATGATATCGGGGGGGGTGAGCACCATACCCACCATGAACACACCCACGATCACGTAGGGTCTTTTTTTCGCTAGCTCCTTAGGCGTAGTCAGCCCCAAGGCAACCAACAAGATGGTGGCGATGGGCACTTCAAATGCGATGCCAAAAGCCAAAAACAGCAAAATCACAAAGTCCAAATAGCGGGCAATGTCCGTCATGACGGACACACCTTCGGGTGCCGAAGCCGTGAAAAAGGCAAAAATCAGAGGAAATACAATAAAGTAGGCAAAAGCCATGCCAATATAAAACAGCAAAGTGCTGGATATCAGCAAAGGCACGGCCAGGCGCTTCTCATGGCGATATAGGCCAGGCGCGATAAAGGCCCAGATCTGATACAAAAGGTAGGGCACGGCGATCACAATCGCGAGCATCAACACCAACTTAAAGGGAATCAAGAACGGAGCCGCAACCTCGATGGCGATCATGCTTGAGCCCTCGGGCAGATGCACCATCAGGGGGCCGGCAAGCGCCGCATAAATCGTATTGGCGAACGGGAATAAGGCCAGAAAAATCACCAGAATGACGACCACAATGCGCAACAACCGAGTACGCAGCTCTACTAGGTGGGACAGCAGTGTTCCCTCGCCGCTAACCGGTGTTTCGTCGTTTTGGCTTTCAGTCGACATTTTTGGCTTTTACCGCTTTCCCACCTGACTTAGCGGTCTTAGTAGGCTTGCTTTGGCTGGTCTTAGTAGGCTTGCTTTGGCTGGTCTTAGTAGGCGTCTTGGTCTTGGCAGCAGTCGGTTTGGGGGGCTGAGCTTGCGCGGGCTTAGGGAAATCAGTAGCCGGGCCATTTTGACGCAGCTCAGCTTCCATCAACTTCACCGACTCGGTGGTTTTATCGACTTCTTGGCGTATGTCTTCCTCGGTGCTTTCCATCATGGTTTTCAGACGGCCAATCTCACGCTCCTGATCCTCGAGCATTTTTTTGAGCTCATCAGTACGCAACTCTTGTTCGATGTCTGATTTAACCGTGGTGACAAAGCGCCGGATCTTACCTACCCAACGGCCAATTTGCCGGGCCAGCCCAGGCAGTCGCTCGGGGCCCACCACCAGCAAAGCGACAACACCGACAATGACCAGCTCCCAAAAACCGAAGTCGAACATGGCTTAGCAATCAGCGATCGCCAGACTTGGTCTTGTCTTCGCTTGCCTCGGCATCGTAAACATGCCCGGAATTCTCTTCGAGGGTCTTTTTCTCGTCACCCTCAGCTTCACCCTCTTTCACCGACTGGCGAAAATTCTTAATGGCGCTACCCAAGTCGCCACCCATATTGCGTAGCTTCTTCGTGCCAAATAGCAGCACGACAATCACCAGAATAATAAGCAGCTGCCAAATACTGATGCCACCGATACCCATATTTTTCTCCTCAACCCGTTTAAATAATGTTCTGCCTGGAGTTATACCAGAAATCTTGTGGCTAAAAGAGCCGCTTTCAAGATGTTGAACGACCGGCCTTTTCTTCCAGCCCTGAAACTCCCAATCGACGCTGCAGCTCAGAAAGGACTTGATCAGGATGGATACCCTGATGGCTCATCAACACCAAGGTGTGAAACCACAAGTCAGCCAATTCATAAATCAGCGCATCTTGTTCGCCATTTTTCGCCGCAATAATGGTCTCTGCTGACTCTTCACCAATCTTTTTAAGCACGACATCCAAGCCTTTTTGATACAGACTGGATACATATGATGCATCAGGGCTGGCCGTTTTCCGGGACTCAAGTAGTTCCATAAGGTTTTGCAGAATCTGTGCCTGCTCAGACATTATTGACGCCCCTTGCCGTACAACAAATCAGGATCCTTCAATATCGGCTCTAAGACCGTCCATTGACCATCCACCAGCCCCCTGAAAAAGCAGTGCGCACGGCCCGTGTGACAGGCCACTCCGCCGGCCTGTTCTACCTGCAATAACAAAGTATCGCCATCACAATCCAAGCGCAGCTGCTTCACCCGCTGCACGTGCCCCGACTCTTCGCCCTTATGCCATAGTCTTTGACGCGAACGTGACCAGTAGACGGCCTCACCCAATTCGACGGTTTTCAACAAAGCCTGACGATTCATCCAAGCCAGCATAAGCACTTGGCCGCTGCCTGCATCTTGGGTGATCACCGGCAATAACCCATCGCTATTCCAAGCTATGTCTTCAAGCAGCGTATCCATATCAGTCCAGTCGCACCTCAACGCCATGCTCCCGCATGTAGGCTTTCGCCTCACCAATGGTGTGTTCGCCAAAATGGAAAATACTGGCAGCTAATACGGCATCGGCGTGACCCAGAGTGACGCCTTCTACCAAATGCTGCAAGTTGCCGACACCTCCAGAAGCAATCACTGGAACACTCACCGCATCTGAGATGGCACGGGTTAGCGGTAAATCAAAGCCGATCTTTGTGCCGTCTCTATCCATACTGGTGAGCAGCAATTCACCGGCCCCATAATCCACCATGCGCTGGGCCCAGGCTACGGCTTCCAAACCTGTGGGCTTACGTCCCCCATGGGTAAAAATCTCCCATCGAGGCTCGGCGTCGGGCGCGGATACCCGCTTGGCATCGATGGCCACCACAATACATTGTGAGCCCACCTTATCGGCAGCCTCATGCACGAAATTGGGATTGAAAACCGCCGCCGTGTTAATCGAAACCTTATCAGCACCCGCATTCAATAAACGTCGGATGTCACTGACCTGACGGATGCCACCCCCCACGGTCAGGGGAATAAATACTTGGGTTGCTACTTCCTCGACCACATGAACAATGGTTTCCCGCTCATCTGAGCTGGCTGTAATGTCCAAAAAGGTGATTTCATCAGCGCCCTCGGCATCATAGCGTCGCGCCACTTCAACGGGATCGCCCGCATCACGAATGTCGACAAAATTGACGCCCTTAACAACGCGACCGCGATCCACATCGAGACAGGGGATTATGCGTTTGGCGAGCATCGCGTTCGTCAATCCTAGCGGTCGAAGCTATCGGCTAGGGCTTGAGCTTCTGCCAAACTGATAGTGCCCTCGTACAGCGCGCGCCCAACGATCACCCCATCAATACCCTCATGGGCCACATCACACAGGCGGCGGATGTCTTCAATATCGGTCACCCCACCAGAGGCAAAGACCGGGATATGGACACTTTGCGCCAATTCACGGGTGGCCTCGACATTCACCCCTTGCATCATGCCGTCTCGGGAAATATCCGTAAAAATAATGCCTGCCACCCCATCGCGTTCAAATAGCTGAGCCATGTCGATCACATCATGATTGGACAACTTGGACCAGCCATCGATCGCGACCTTCCCGTCGCGAGCATCCAGACCGACGATAATTCGGTTAGGGAACTCCAAGCATAGATCGTTCACAAAATGCGGTGTACTTACGGCTTTGGTGCCGATAATGACCCATTCCACTCCGGCATCCAGATAGGCTTGGACGGTATCATCATCACGGATTCCACCACCCACTTGCACGGCCAAGTCCGGGAACCGCTCGACGATTTTCGCGATGATACCCGCATTTTTCGGCTTGCCCGCGAAAGCGCCATCTAGATCAACCATGTGCAAGCGCTTGGCGCCTTCTTCGACCCAGCGCTCTGCCACCTCCAGCGGATCATCCGAAAACACGGTACTGTCTTGCATGCGTCCTTGGCGCAAGCGGACACATTTGCCTTCCTTTAAGTCTATGGCAGGTATCACCAACATGATCGTTTCTCTTGAGATGCGATTAGCAGTCGCCTTTCCAGGACATGAAGTTTTGCAAAAGCCTCAGTCCCGGGGCAGCACTCTTTTCCGGATGACTTTGCATGGCAAAAACATTACCGCAGGCCATGGCTGAACAAAAGCTGATGCCATAATCAGTCATACCCGCCACGCTTTCTGCAGATTCCGGCTGCACATAATAACTGTGAACAAAATAAAAGTGGCTGTCTTGGGCAATCCCGCGCCAAAGCGGATGGGGGACGGTTTGGCGGATCTGATTCCAACCCATGTGGGGGATTTTCAAGCAGCTGCCATCCGCATCAGGTTGCTGTTTTGCAAAGCGGGTGACCCGTCCCGGCACTAAACCCAAGCAGTCTGTTCCGGCGTTTTCCTCACTGTGATCCAGCAGCACTTGCATGCCCATGCAGATACCTAGAAATGGACGGTCAGTGGCCACCTGACGCAGCGCTGCGAGAACACCCGAATTCCTCAAAGCCTGCATACAATCACGCGCTGCTCCCTGGCCCGGGAACACCACTCGGTCTGCTTCCAAAATTTCTTCAGGAGATGCCGTTAAAGCGACATGGGCCTGCTTCGAAGCCACATGCTCAAGAGCCTTCACCACAGAGCGAAGATTCCCCATGCCATAGTCGATCACAACAACGCGGTTCATGGCTTTTGGGCTTACAGGACGCCTTTGGTTGAAGGGGTTTGCCCCTGCATTCTAGGATCATCCTCGGCTGCCATGCGCACGGCTCGTCCGAAGGCCTTGAATACCGTCTCAGCAATGTGATGCGCATTGCGCCCGCGGATCGAATCCAGATGTACGGTAGCGCGAGCATGACTGACAAAGCCCCGGAAGAACTCCTCAACCAAATCCACATCGAAATGACCGATTCGGGCACGAGGGTAGATCACGGCATACTCCAAGCCCGGACGCCCCGAGAAATCGACCACCGCTCGGGACAGAGCCTCATCCAGAGGCACATAGGCATAACCATAACGACGAATTCCGGATTTATCACCGAGCGCGGCAGCAAAGGCCTGACCAAGGCTAATTCCCACGTCCTCCACCGTATGGTGATCGTCAACGTGTACGTCGCCCGTGGCCTGAATCTTCAAATCCAAACACCCATGCCGCGCCACTTGGTCCAGCATATGATCAAAAAAGGGCACACCGGTGTTAATTTCCGAACACCCCTGTCCATCGAGATCCAAATCGACCTGAATTTGTGTTTCAAGTGTCGATCTCTTGATCTGAGTTATGCGCGAGCCCATAAAATCCTGACATAGATTGCTAAACTCTTATCGTATCACAGGAAAAGCCCGTCAGTGGCTAACAAAAATTAACCAGTCTTGTCCTTTTAGCCGCACTTAAGTTAAGGTTTTTGCTGGCATTAAGGCCAAAGGAGCATGTGCTGCACCATGTCTGCCCCAAAAATCCTTGATCTGGGAAGCCTTAAAAAGGCTTGTAAGACCTGTGGTCTGCACGATTTGTGTATTCCGTTGGGAATCAGCGATGAAGAGCTTAATCTGTTGGAGCAAATCATTAGTCGGCGACGCCCATTGCAACGCAAAGAACACCTCTATCGCCCCGGCGACCGCCTGCACGCGCTCTATGCCGTGCGCTCAGGCACGGTGAAGACTTATACCCTCACTGATGATGGACAAGAACAAGTCACGGGCTTTCATCTACCCGGTGAACTGCTGGGCCTAGATGCCATCAGCGATGGCGCGCACCCTTGTGCCGCTCGCGCGCTGGAAACTACCAGCATTTGCGAGATCCCCTTTGATCGCCTACAGGAGCTGTCATCAAGGATACCCGGGCTACAGCATCAGCTATTTCGCATGATGAGTCGGGAGATCCAAACTGACGAACACTTTATGATGTTGCTGGGAAAAAAATCCTCAGAAGCGCGTATGGCCTCCTTTTTATTGGGTCTTTCCAATCGGCTTGGAGCCAGAGGTTTCTCCCGCAATGAATTTAACCTGACGATGTCACGCAATGATATCGCCAATTATCTCGGCTTGGCGGTAGAGACCGTCAGCCGCTTGTTTACCCGCTTTCAAAGTGCCGGGCTGGTTCGCGTAGAGCGCAAGCTGATCATGATTGATGATTTCGACGGTTTGTTAAAAGTCTCCGGAACGCACACGGTTGAAGATGTCGTCACTGCGCGCGATACGGCATCCTGAGCTTTTTAATTCGCGGTTTCAGAAAATTCCTACATGATTTCCGCTCTTTTGCGCCATTCGAGGCGCTTTGAGTGGCTGCGAGTCACGATCCATTCCCGCAAACTACAAATGCGTACTGGGTGTGCGCGCAGGAAGCAAAGCTGGTAACAGAGACGGAACTCAAACCAGCTAGCGGAAGGATCCCTAATACAGTCCAAGATCGGGCTAGACCCATTCCTCCGCAAGGAAATTCATGCCCCCGCTTGTCGGGGGTTTTTTTTCGCCTTATCTTGCTCGTGTTATGACGCGTCCCGATCACGCCCTGATCTTTTTTTCTTTCGCCCTACTCTCTCGCCTACCGTTACGCGTCAATCACGCGATCGGCGCAGCGCTGGGTTGGCTGGTGTGGGTGGTCCCCAATCGCCTCAAGCAAAACACCTTAGAGAATATCGCTAGGTGTTTTGTAGACAAGGACCCTAGCTGGCAAAAATCCACAGCACGCGCCAGTTTGATCGAGACGGGTAAAGCCCTGACTGAAGCTCCCTGGTTGTGGCGCGCAGGCCCCAAACGCATTCAAGCATTGCGCCAAGTTGGTGAAAATGAGCATCTGCTCGAGGAGGCATTGCGCAGCAAAACCGGTGTTTTTCTGGTGTCACCGCACTTAGGCAGCTGGGAATTTGCCGGTTTACAGGCCGCCAGTTTTGGGCCCATGACCAGCATGTATCGCCCACCGCGAGCCCATTGGCTGGATGAACCGATTCGCCGCGCAAGATCCGCTACGGGGGCAAAGCTTGCCCCGGCTGATCGCAGTGGTCTGAGAATGATTCGTGATGCCCTGCAAACTGGAGGAATTGTTGGTCTGCTTCCTGATCAAAAACCCAAACGCGGCCAGGGCATACCCGCTTTGTTCTTTGGTCAGCCAGCACTGACTATGACTCTTTTGCCCAAACTTGCCCGCCAGCATAGTGCGCGGGTTTTATTTGCCTTTGCTGAGCGCCTTCCTAAGGGACAAGGCTATCGTTACCGCTGCGTCCCTACCCCAAAAGATCTATTTAATCCTGATGTTGGGCTAGCTACCCAAGCGCTTAACCAGGCTATAGAGCAACTGGTTCGTCAGTGTCCCAACCAATATGTCTGGAGCTATGAGCGTTTCGGCGATCTCTAAGCCGCGGCTTCTCAGCGTTATAGCAAAAGCCTATTAGCAAATACTGTTTGATTTGGTAGGGGGACTGTCTCAATATTGACACGTGATCATTTAAGAACACTTTTGTAAACCTGGTTTAAAAGATAAAGAAGTACCCATAGGAGGATAAGCCGGTGAAAAAAAGCACAGCTATAAAAACCGCTGCACTATCGGCCCTGTTTGTAGTCGCCAGCTTTGCGGGCAATGCTCAGGCAACAGATGTGACACGCGGGGCTCTGATGGCGGCAACCTGTTTCGCCTGCCATGGCACAGATGGCAGAGCTTCAGGCGACATGCCCAGCATTTACGGGATTCCAGAGGAGATCTTGACGCGCAACATGATTGCTTTTAGAGATGGCACGCGCCCTGCGACCGTTATGGGCCGTCATGCGACGGGTTACAGCGACGAGGAAATCCGCGAGATCGCTGCCTATCTGTCCACCCTGCGCTAAGGAGAAATAAACCATGGATAAAAAATTTAGCAGACGTCATTTTATTCGTGCCCTTGGGGCTGGCGGTGCGGCAACAGCCTTAGCGGCCTGTGGCAGCGCACCCACCTACCTAACGGGGCGAGGACCTCATGTTGTGGTGGTGGGTGGTGGTTCTGGTGGTGCAACCGCCGCAAAATATCTGCGACGCTTTGATCCCAGCATCCAAGTCACATTGGTGGAACCTAATGCCACCTACCACACCTGCTATGGCTCCAACTGGGTGCTTGGCGGCATTGCTGAGATGGACCAAATCCAGCAGACCTACGGAACGTTGCAGGATCAGCATGGAGTCACAGTGGTACGCGACATTGTCAGCGCCATTGAAGCCGACAAAAATCAGGTCGTGCTGGGTAGCGGTCGACGTTTGAGCTATGACCGTCTGGTGGTTTCTCCGGGCATTGATTTCCGCTTTGATGCTGTTGAAGGTTACACCGCTAATGACGTCCGACAAGTGCCGCATGCTTGGAAAGCCGGGGAGCAAACCCAAATCTTGCGTGACCAATTGCGCGACATGCCCAATGGTGGAACCTTCGTCATGGTGGCGCCTGGGAATCCCTTCCGCTGCCCGCCAGGACCCTATGAACGAGCCAGCATGGTGGCGCATTACTTTAAACAGCATAAGCCGCGCTCGAAGATCATCATCCTGGATAACAAAGAGAACTTCTCTAAGCAGGGACTGTTCATGGCCGGCTGGCAAGAACTCTATGGTGAAATGATTGAGTGGGTACCTAGCTCAAGGGGTGGCCAAGTCGAACGCGTGGATGTGGCCTCCCGAACAGTGTACTCCGATGGCGGCTTAACCCGGTTTCGCGCTGATGTGCTGAACTTTGTGCCTGCGCAGCGTGCTGGTGATATCGCTGTGAACTCAGGGCTGACCAACGACACTGGATGGTGCCCGGTAAACCAGCTGACATTCCAATCACAAATGGACGAAAACATTTTTGTGATCGGCGATGCCAGCATCGCTGGGGCTATGCCTAAATCAGGCCACTCTGCTAATACTCAAGGCAAGGTCGTTGCCGCTTCGATTGTGCGCGCCATGCGCGGCCAAGAAATGCTTGCTCTGTCGACGGTCAATACCTGTTATAGCCTCGTCAGCCCGCAATACGGTATCTCTGTGGCGGCAGTTTATCGCGTTCAAGACGGTAACATTGGCGGAGTTCCCGGCTCAGGTGGCGTCAGCCCGGGCAACGCCACAACGGCTTTCCGCAGGCAGGAGGCCAATTATGCTCGTGGCTGGTATGCCAGCATCACCCAAGATATCTGGGGTTAATTGAAAGCCCCCCTGAAATGATGCAGTCGGGCCCTCAGGGGCCCGATTTTTCAGGCATTTAAGTCGGGAATTAGACGGCTCTCGAGTCTAGATATAGCGTCTTTCAGATAGAGCTTGCGCTTTTTTAAGCGGGTCAGCTGTATCTGATCTACAAAAGGCCCCTCATTGAGACGCTCAATCGCCTCATCTAGAGCGCGATGCTCTTGCTTGAGTTCAGCCAGCTGGGCCCTTATTTGCTCGAAGGATTCGGCGTCCACATTTGCATCCACCCTAGATTGGCAGTCATCATCCCAGAAGATTGGCTTTCATGCCATGTATAGGAATCCCGCTTTGATGAGTACTGAGCTAAAAACGCCCTCGGATCACAACCATCAGGACTGCATTGACTCGGCCATGCTCAGTGCAGAGCGCCTATGTCACGAGCGTGGCGCCCGCTTGACCCCAATGCGAGAGCGCGTTTTGAGGGAAATCTGGCAAAGTCATGAGGCGGTGAAAGCTTATGATCTGATTCATCGCCTCAGCTCTGCTGATCACACAGTGAAGCCGCCAACCGTCTACAGGGCCTTGGATTTTCTTTTAGAAATGGGCCTGATTCACCGCATCGAGAGCCTGAATGGCTACGTCGGATGTATTCAGCCCGAGCATGAGCATGAAGTTATGTTGTTGGTTTGTCGAGAATGCGGCGTGGTTCTAGAGTTAGCCGATGACCAAACCCATCGCAAGCTTCGCGCAGCGGCGAAAAAACAAGGGTTTCAATTGGATCAACGTATCGTCGAAGGCCGTGGCCTATGCGAGCAATGCGGATTGGTTGTCCCTGGCGCTACCAGTAATTCTCCGTCGTAATCTGCCCTGGCTCACGACGACGGTTTTTGGTCAGTCCGCGGGCTTTAAGGGTGGCGACGGTGTCGGTCACCATATCCGGATTACCACAGATCATCACTTGGGCGGCATCAGCACTGATTGGCAAGTTGGCATGCTTTTCCAATAGTCCGCTCTCAATGGCTGCAGGCACTCGCCCCGGCAACGCAAAGTCACACGCTTCACGGCTTACAAAAGGCACGAACTGGAACTGCTCACCGCGTTCTTGAAAACCCCGGATGATATTGCTGTAACTGAGTTCCTCAGCGTTACGCACAGCATGCACTAGCACAATTCTCTTGAATCTCTGCCAAGGAGCTTCAGTACGTAGCATGGACAGATAAGGACCCAGCGCTGTCCCCGTAGCAAAAAGCCACAAGACATCAGCATCTGGAAGTTCATCGAGTGTGAAAAAGCCATTGGCCTTATCCATCACCTGAATGGAATCACCAGGCTTTAAGGTGACAAGATGGTTGGTCAATGGCCCCTCAGGAACCGTGATGAAATAAAAATCTAATGGCCGATCTTGTGGAGCATTAACGTAGGAATAAGGCCTAGCTACCCGTTCACCGTCTAGCATGGTGCTGAGCCGATTGAATTGGCCCGCCTTGAAATCCTGAACATCGGCCTCAACACGAATGGAATACAATCGTGGGGTCCATTGTTTGAGTTCAACGACTTCAGCATCAATCCAACCGGCCATGCGACATCCTTATTTGCGTTTTTGGGCGTTAAATCTACGTTGGAGATTCCCGTCCATTTTTTCAACGCTACCATGTGTAAGGGCATTAACGCAGCTTAATAAGCCACTCAAAATATGTTTATCGATAGCCATTGTCATTTTGATTTCCCTGCCTTCGACGCCGATCGTGATGCCTGCTGGCAACGCGCAAGAGGCTTGGGTCTTGGTCATTTGATCATTCCTGCGGTCAACAAAGTTCGATGGCCACGAGTCATGGAGATTGCCCAGAAATATCCTGACGTGCATTTTGCCTTGGGTCTGCATCCCCTATATCTGGCTGATCACCAGCCTGAGCATATTGAGGATTTGAGAGCACATCTCCAGGAAAGGCAGCATGTCGTTGCCATCGGTGAAATCGGTCTGGATGGCACTCTGCCGTTATCCCGCTTCGAGGAACAGTGGGCGTATTTCACAGCGCAGCTCGATATAGCACTTGAGCGGGATTTACCGGTGATCATTCACGCCAGAAAAAGTGTCGATCAAGTGATCAAAGCCATTCGGCAACGACCCGGGCTACGCGGTGTCGTGCATAGTTTTTCGGGCAGCTTGCAACAAGCTGAGCAACTCATGAATCAAGGCTTTATGCTTGGCTTTGGCGGCGCGGTGACCTGGGATCGAGCCAAGCGACTGCAAGCGGTACTGCAAGCACTCCCCGCCAATGTCCTTCTGCTGGAGACTGATGCACCGGATCAGCCGGGAGCAGGCCACGCCAGAGAGCGCAACGAACCTGCTTGGCTGGCGGAGATACTGCAGCAAATCGCAGCCATCCGTGGTGAATCCCATGAGGCACTAGCGAATGCCACGACTGCTAACGCCCTGCATCTTTTTAAGCCTGATGCCTCTGGCTTGGGTGACTAGCTGTGCCGGTTGGCATCAACAAGCCGCATAAGCGATTTGTGTGTGGTTCAATCCACTGCTGAACATCCCGCATGATGTCCCCTGCTTGCCGCCCCTCAGTGGGGATCAACGGCCCAATCTCCACTTCAATCGTACCGGGATATTTAATGAAACTGCCGCGCGGCCAAAACAAACCCGCATTATGGGCGATGGGCACAATAGGTACCCCTGTGCGCGCAGCCAGAACAGCCCCACCCATGCGGTAGCGCGGCGGCGCACCAGGCGAGGTGCGGGTGCCTTCCGGGAAAACAATCACCCAAAGACCCCGTTGTAAACGCTCACCGCCCTGTCTAACTAACTCAACCATGGCTTTACGACCCGCAGCGCGATCCAAAGCGATGGCGCTCAACAAGCGCATGCCCCAGCCAAAAACAGGCACGTTCAGTAGTTCTTGTTTTAACACCCAGACCTGCGGTGGAAGAATTTGCGTTAACGCCAAGGTTTCCCAGGTCGATTGGTGTTTTGCCATGACAATCGCAGCCTGATTCGGCAGATGCTCAATGCCGTTTACGCGGTAGCGGATACCGCAGCAAAGTCGCAACCAAAATAGATTGAAGCGCGGCCACATAGCCAAGAGGCGGTAGCGTAACCGCCAAGGTAGGGGTGCGAGCAAGGGTATCACCAGGCCGACGATCACCGTCGACAAAACCATACCCAGCCAAAAAACAGAGGCGCGAATAGTGAGCAGGAATTTCACAGCGCTAAGGCAGTCGTGACAGATCAGCAACGCGAATCAATAACCGTGAGACCTGTCCCAGTAAAGCCAAACGATTGGCACGAGTCTTGGGGTCTTCTGCCATTACCATGACCTGCTCAAAAAATGTATCCACAGGACCTCGCAATGCTGCTAAAGCAGTCAACCCAGCAGTGTAGTCAGCCTGATCAAATAGTGCCCCAATGCGCGGCTGCAGCTCCTCTAGTGCGTTAAAAAGGCTCAGCTCAGCCACTTCTGATAGAAGCTCGCCATCGACTATTGCCGCCTCAGTGTCCACTTCCTGTTTGCGCAAAATATTGTGGATGCGTTTATGGGCAGCAGCCAGGGCCTCGGCCTCTGGCAATTCGCGGAAATGCGCTACCGCGTGCACGCGAGCATCGAAATCCAGCGGCTTTAAAGGCCGCAACGCCAGAACTGATTCAAAGATTTCTGGAATCACGCCCTGATCTGCATAGTAAGCGCGCAAACGTTCGAGCATGTAATCAAGCACTTCGGGAACAGCTTTTTCGGCCGGCACTGCTGCTGGGTAAGCCTTAGCGGCCTGCTGCAGCAGTGTCTGCAAGTCCAGCGGCAATTGAGATTCAATGAGAATACGCAGGACACCCAGAGCCGCGCGCCGTAAGGCAAAGGGATCTTTAGTGCCACTGGGTTTTTGTCCGATCGCAAAAATCCCCACCAGGGTATCCAAACGATCCGCCAGCGCGAGGGTCTGTCCCTCCGCAGAAGTTGGCAACTTATCCCCCGCCTGACGCGGGAAATATTGCTCTTCTAGGGCTTGGGCAACCGCCTTAGTCTCACCATCGTGGGCAGCGTAGTAGCGACCCATAATGCCCTGTAATTCAGTGAACTCGTAAACCATCAAAGTCTGCAAATCACATTTGCATAATTGCGCGGCGCGCTTGGCCTGTTCTCGGTCTGCACCAATTTGGGGCGCGAGCCACTCGGCCATCGCTGTTATGCGCTGCGTCTTGTCGAACAAACTACCCAGTCGCTGCTGAAAAATCACTGTTTTCAGGCCGGGCAGATGACTCTCCAAGGTCTGGCGACGATCTTGAGTCCAAAAAAACTCCGCATCAGCAAAGCGCGGACGAATGACGCGCTCGTTACCCTCTTGCACACGCTCAGGAGACTGAGAATCGATATTGGCAATGGTGATGAAATGCGGCATCAGCACACCATCGGTATCAATCACTGGGAAATACTTCTGATTGTCCTGCATGGTCGACATCAAAGCCTCTTGAGGCACTGACAAAAAACGCGCATCAAAATGTCCAGTAATCGGTACCGGCCACTCCACTAAGGCGGTGACTTCAGCAAGCAACTCTTCTTCGATAATGGCCTGGCCACCCAGCGCTGCTGCCGCTTGCATGACCTGCTGACGGACTTGTTCGCGACGCTCTGAGAATTGAGGTATGACCCAGCCCTGGCGTTGCAGCATCCCGGCATAGCCGCTGGGCTCGTTGATCTGCAATGGCTCGGGGCAATGAAAACGGTGGCCGCGTGTTTCTCGGCCCGCAGAGATACCCATGATATCGGCATCAATCACCTGATCCCCATACAGAAGTACCAACCAATGCACCGGGCGCACAAACTCGGCATCATTGTTGCCCCAGCGCATACGCTTGGGGATGGGCAATGCTGCTAATGCTGTGGCAACGATATCCGGCAACAACTTAGCTAAGGCAGAGCCCAACTGCATCTGACGATGCACCAGCCAGTGCCCCTTATCGGTTTCTAAGGTTTGCAAATCTGCCATCTCAACCCCGCAGGAGCGAGCGAACCCCAAAGCTGCAGGAGTCGGTTTTCCGGCATCATCAAAGGCAGCAGCCACTGCCGGGCCGCGCCGCTCGACGGTGCGCGATGCTTGTTCCGCAGGAACTTGGCGCAGCAATACCGCCAGACGGCGAGGTGTAGCAAAGGACTCCAACCCCTGATGGCCCAGGCCCGCAGCCTCTAAACCCTTGTCAATCTCACTCGCAAAGGCTGCCTCAAGTTCTGGCAAAGCACGCGGCGGTAATTCTTCGGTGCCCAGCTCAATGAGCAGATCAGCGCATTGCGTCATACGTCACCCTGAGTGGCAGCGCCAGATCCTGAAAGCATGGGAAAGCCCAACTGCTCACGTGAGGCAAAATAAAGCTGCGCCACGGCTCGAGCGAGTTCTCGCACCCGAAGTATGTATCGTTGCCGCTCAGTGACCGAAATGGCGCGGCGAGCATCCAGCAGGTTGAATGTGTGTGAAGCCTTGAGCATTTGCTCATAGGCAGGCAAAGGCAGGTTGGCTTCAATCAGTTTTTGGCTTTGCGCCTCGCAGGTTTCAAACCAAGACAATAAGGCTTGGATATCGGCCTGTTCGAAGTTATACCGCGATTGCTCAACTTCATTTTGGTGATAAACGTCACCGTAGGTCACGATGCCCCGCGCACTTTGTGTCCAGATCAAATCGTACACGCTCTCGGCGCCTTGCAAATACATGGCTATGCGCTCCAGCCCGTAGGTAATTTCACCACTCACAGGTCGGCAGTCCAAACCGCCGACTTGTTGGAAATAAGTGAACTGCGTTACCTCCATACCATCGAGCCAGACCTCCCAACCCAGACCCCAAGCGCCCAGCGTCGGGGATTCCCAGTTATCCTCAACAAAACGAATGTCATGCACCAAGGGGTCAATCCCGAGCGCCCGCAAGGAATCCAGATATAAGTCCTGGATATTGTCCGGGGAAGGCTTGAGCAGCACCTGGAACTGGTAATAGTGCTGCAATCGATTGGGATTCTCTCCGTAACGCCCGTCAGTGGGACGCCGGGATGGCTGGACATAGGCGGCATGCCAAGGTTCAGGGCCGATGGCACGCAAAAATGTGGCGGCATGAAAAGTCCCCGCACCCATTTCCATATCATAGGGTTGCAACAACACGCAGCCTTGCTGAGCCCAAAAATCCTGCAGGGCCAAAATCAAGCCTTGAAAAGTATCGACATCTCGAACGGACATAGAGCGCTTCCAAAAGTGTGGCGAAAGTATAGCGGGCGGGCTGGGGCTGCGGCTAGCCGGGACACAAATGCACTGAATTGGTGCTTATTTTGGCTTAATGCCTTAAAATAGTGCGTACGACGCCCTCAATCGGGGCAAAAAATGCCGTGTTTTCACTATATTGGCAGTTTCAGGATGGATGGCACGGTTCCTGCTAGCTAATTCTGCAAGGTTCTCCATGCGGCGTTGCATGGACGCGCCGCTTCAACCTGAAACTCAACTCGTTCCCCGGAGGAGCACAGATGTCTACCAGTGAAGTATTGAAAATGATGAAGGATAACGACGTGAAATTCGTCGATTTCCGGTTCGTGGATAGCCGCGGTAAGGAACAGCACGTATCGGTTCCGGCACACACGGTCGATGAAGATGTACTTGAGGGCGGTAAAACATTTGACGGCTCCTCCATTGCTGGCTGGAAAGGCATCAATGACTCCGACATGATCCTGATGCCTGACTCCAGCAGTGCGGTCATGGACCCCTTCTTCGATGACTCCACCATGATCATCCGCTGCGATGTTGTCGAGCCGGCCACCATGCAAGGCTATGATCGTTGCCCTCGCTCTCTAGCTAAGCGTGCGGAAGCCTATCTGGCAAGCACCGGCATTGCCGACGGTAGTATGTTTGGTCCAGAAAACGAATTCTTTGTCTTTGACGACATTAAATGGGGCAACTCAATTCACGGCTCATTTTTCCGGATCGATGCTGACGAAGCCTCTTGGAACTCAGAGAAAGTCTTTGAAGACGGCAACATTGGTCACCGACCCACTGTCAAGGGCGGTTATTTTCCCGTGCCGCCGGTTGATAGCCTACAGGACCTGCGCTCAGCGATGTGTCTGGCCTTGGATGCGATGGGCCTTAAAACCGAAGTGCACCATCATGAAGTGGCGACCGCTGGTCAGTGTGAGATTGGCGTTGGCGCCGATGCACTGACCCGTAAAGCCGATGAAGTGCTTATTCTCAAATATGTTGTGCTCAACGTGGCACATAACTACGGCAAGACCGCTACCTTCATGCCAAAGCCGTTGGTGGGCGATAACGGTAACGGCATGCATGTGAACTTCTCTTTGTCCAAGGGCGGCAAAAATATCTTCGCCGGTGACAAATATGGTGGCCTATCTCAGGAAGCTCTGTATGCGATCGGCGGTTTGATTAAGCATGCCCGTGCACTCAATGCATTCACTAACCCGTCAACCAACAGCTACAAGCGTCTGGTGCCCGGTTTTGAAGCACCGGTGATGCTAGCCTACTCAGCTCGTAACCGCTCGGCATCGGTCCGTATTCCTTATGTGACCAGCCCGAAGGCACGCCGTATCGAGTTGCGCTTCCCCGACTCAACCGCTAACCCCTATCTGGCCTTCTCGGCCATGATCATGGCGGCCATTGATGGCATCCAGAACAAGATCGATCCAGGTGAAGCCATGGATAAGAATTTGTACGACTTGCCGCCGGAAGAGGAAAAGATGATCCCGCAAGTCTGCCATTCCTTGGATCAAGCTCTAGATGCTTTAGACAAAGATCGTGAATTCCTGATGGCTGGCGGCGTTTTCTCCAGCGACATGATCGATGCCTATATCGACCTGAAAATGGAAGATGTCACGCGCCTGCGCATGACCACGCATCCCGCAGAGTTCGATATGTATTACAGCCTGTAAGAGGGGCTGCGATCCAACTTGGGATCCGAAACCCCCGGCCCCAACGCCGGGGGTTTTTTTTCCTAACAACAAACCATAGGCACATTACTAAGCGGCACTAAACCAAAACATGCAAATCCTCAGCGTACACCGTCAACTGCTAGATAGCATGACCACTTCAGTGGTGATGCTAGATGCGCAATTGCGGCTGCGCTATTTGAATCCCGCTGCGGAAATGTTGCTGGAGAACAGCTTTAAACGGGTCGAGGGCCTGCCCGCAACTGAGTGGTTACTGGATCATGATGACTTGATTGCCAGCTTGCGGCAGTCCTTGCAAACCGGACACCCGTTTACCGAGCGTGAGCGACCCCTGCGCCTGCCTCATGACCGCGAATTGACGGTGGATATCACAGTATCGCCGATTTCCGAGCCCGGCCACGAGCGCAAATTGCTCATGGAAATCACGCAAATCGATCGCCAAATGCGGATCTTCAAAGAAGAACAATTGCTCACCCAACATGCTGCAGCACGCGCCTTGCTGCGCGGTCTCGCCCATGAAATCAAAAACCCTCTAGGAGGGTTGCGAGGTGCGGCCCAGCTACTGGAACGCGAACTTCCCGATGCCGAATTACGAGAGTACACACGCATCATTATCGGTGAAGCCGATCGCCTGCAGGACCTCTTAGATCGCATGCTGGGGCCCAACAACCTGCCCCGAATGCAGCACATCAATGTGCATGAAATCCTCGAACATGTGCGCCAATTGGTCTCTGCTGAAGCGCCTTTGGCCATCACCTGGGTGACCGATTATGACCCCAGCATCCCTGAGATCAGCGCCGATCGAGATATGCTGATCCAAGCACTGCTGAATATCGTACGCAATGCCATTCAAGCTTTGGATCAATCGGGCAACGTCATTTTACGCACACGTGTGCTTCGTCAGTTCACCATTGGACAGACGCGGCATAAGCTCGTGGCGCAAATCGAGGTGATCGACAATGGGCCGGGTATAGCCCAAGACATAAGTGAGCGGATTTTTTTTCCCATGGTGTCGGGTAAAGATGGGGGCACGGGCTTGGGTCTATCCATTGCCCAAGCCCTGATCAACCAGCATGGCGGCCTGATTGAATGTGAATCAAGGCCCGGTGAAACCAATTTTTCAATTTTACTACCTGTGGAGTCACAAGATGACGCATCGTGAGCACATCTGGGTGATCGATGATGATCGTTCCATTCGCTGGGTCTTAGAGCGTGCACTGAACCGTGCCGATATCAGTGTCACCTCGTTTGCCGGTGCCGGTGATGCCTTACAAGCTTTACATGAGGAGGTACCTGATGCCTTACTCACCGACATTCGCATGCCTGGCATGGACGGACTAGAAATGCTTGACCGCATCAAAAAAGATCACCCCGACCTGCCCGTCATCATCATGACCGCACACTCTGATCTAGAAAGTGCCGTTTCTGCTTATCAGGGCGGAGCTTTCGAATATTTGCCAAAACCTTTTGATGTCGATGAAGCGGTTTCCTTGGTGCGCCGCGCCTGTCAGGCACGCCGTGAACAGGGCAAAGAATCGGCACAAGGACTCACGAAAACCACTGAAATCATTGGTGAGGCACCGGCGATGCAGGAAGTGTTTCGTGCCATTGGTCGCTTATCGCGCTCCAATATCACGGTACTCATCAATGGCGAGTCCGGGACTGGTAAGGAATTGGTGGCAGATGCGCTGCATCGTCATAGTCCTCGCGCCAACATGCCCTTCATCGCACTCAACACCGCAGCTATTCCTCGCGATCTGCTGGAGTCCGAACTATTTGGACACGAAAAAGGGGCATTCACGGGCGCGCAAAGTTCTCGCCGCGGCCGCTTTGAACAAGCTGATGGCGGCACACTGTTCTTAGACGAAATCGGCGATATGCCGGCTGAACTGCAAACGCGCTTGTTGCGGGTTCTGGCTGATGGGGAGTTCTATCGCGTGGGCGGGCATATGCCGGTTCGCGTTGATGTCCGTATTATTGCCGCGACTCATCAGAATCTTGAGGCGCGCGTCAAAGACGGGTTATTCCGAGAAGACTTGTTCCATAGACTGAATGTCATTCGCATTCATGTCCCTTCGCTGCGCGACCGTCGCCAAGACATACCGCTGTTACTCAATTATTTTTTAGCTCAGGCGGCCTCGGAGCTCAACGTGGAGCGCAAAGTACCTCTTCCTGAGGTGATCGATTACCTATCGGCCTTGGACTGGCCCGGCAATGTGCGTCAGCTGGAAAATCTCTGTCGCTGGCTAACTGTTATGGCCTCGGGCAGAGAGATACATATTGATGACCTACCCCCAGAGCTGCATGAACGCGACACTCAGACAGCCGGGGGCAGCTGGGAGCACAATCTCGCACACTGGGCTGAACAAGAATTGGCTCGAGGACGCAGCGGTATTCTTGACCAGGCTCTGCCTACTTTCGAGCGCATCATGATTCAAGCGGCTTTAAAACGAACCGGTGGACGGCGACAAGACGCGGCCCGCCTACTTGGCTGGGGTCGAAATACCCTGACGCGCAAGATCAACGAATTAGATATGAGTTCAGGAACGCATCAAGACTGATGGCGAATACGAATCACCACATCAATACCTTCTACCTCCACACCTGGGGGCAGGGGCGGCAGTTGGTGTACGTGGACACCGGCCACCTCAACATCATGCATATCGCCAGTGTCGACATCGAGCACATGGTGATGTGGGTCTAGGTTGGAGTCATAGAGCAGGCGCGTGGGATCAACCACCACCTCGCGGACCAGTCCCTGGCGAGCGAATAATCCCAAAGTGTTATAAACCGTGGCTTTAGAGACCAATGGGCCGTTCTCATTCACCTTGGAGAGCACCTGATCAGCCGATAAATGCTGAGGTTTCTCAAACAGCACCATACCAATATCCAAGCGCTGCTGTGTCGGCGTGACATCGTGATCGCGCAGCTTAACCAGGATGTCTTCGCGGCTTGGCGTTTTTGAGAGTGTGCTATGCCCCATAGCTCAAAGTATAGGCGGGAATGCGCTAAAGTCCAGTAAAACCCTCGGATAAAGCCGCTTCAGTTGAAAGCATACCGATACGGCTGTGGGTCACAACAGGTCACCTCGCCCAACATCAATTGCGTCAATAACTGACAAGATCCCCAGCTCATCACCACACCATTTCGATAGTGACCCGCATTGATAAAAAGCCCTTTGATGTCCGCGTGCTCGCCGATGATGGGGACCCCATTGGGTGACCCCGGCCGCAGACCTGCCCAGTGATGGGCAATCTGGCAGTCTTTCAGTGCCGGCAAAATATCAATGGCAGCAGAAGTCAATGAATCACGCGCTGACTGTGTTACCGAGTGGTCGAAACCCACGTGCTCAATGGTGCTACCCGCCAGGATCAGCCCATCTCGACGTGGAATCAAATAATGCTGACGGTGTAAGACCATACGATTAAGAAGGCCATGAGGCGCAGCAAAAGCCAACATCTGTCCTCTTACTGGCTCGACCGGCAAGCTGGCCCAAGATTCCACAAGACGCGCTGACCACGCACCACTACACACCAACACTTGACCCGCCGGCATAGGCCCCTGCTCCGTGTTGACACCGATGACTTTGCCCTGAGTCACCTGAATTTCTGTGACCGCACAATCGGCCAGTATTGGTATGCCTCGGTGCTTCAGACTCGCGCGCAGCGCTTTAACCAAGCGCGGATTGCGAAACTGGGCAATCTGCGGCATCCAAATAGCCTCGTTATGCAACGCTGCAATGGCTGGCTCGACTGCCGTTATAGCTTGCTGTCCATGAAGAAGATGAAGCGGAATGTCGGAATGCTCATCCGCCCAAGCGGTGGCTGTCAATGCTTCCTCGGAATCGATGACCAATAAGCCACTTTGCGTCCACTCTGGATCGAGACCAGTCTCCTCGAGCAATTCCTGAGCCAAGACTTCGCTGGCCCCTTGCGTAAGAGCTGCTAGTCGGGTTACCGGCTCGGGATAACGCCAAGGATACAAAGGTGAGAGAATGCCGCCACCTGCCCAGGAAGATTCTTGTCCGGGGGTGCCTTTATCCACCACAGTGACGTTCAATCCCTTGTCATGGAGCATGCGTGCGGACAACATGCCCATCAGGCCGCCACCGACGATGACACAATCGGTCATGCCATATCTCCCAGGAGTATCGGACTGAGACTCCATAGATATTTGGAGCGGGTGATGGGAATCGAACCCACGTCATCAGCTTGGGAAGCTGAGGTTCTACCATTGAACTACACCCGCGAAGCCTCATAGTTTACATGATAGATTGCGATAAAATGAGTGCAATGCAGGAACAACAGGACAAAGCTATGCAGCTGGAAGTGAATGGCGCCACCCAAGATTTTTCGGATCCTTTGACGGCTGCAGAGCTTATTCAACACCTGGGTCTTACCGAGCGCCGCTTGGCCATGGAAATCAATGGTGAGCTTCTACCACGCAGCCATTTTGCCAGCCATCAACTGCGCTCAGGTGATAAGGTTGAGATTGTTCAGGCCATCGGTGGTGGCTAGTGTTTAACCCAGTCTCTTAGGGAAGCTTAGATGTCGAATACAGATGCATTTACCCTCGCCGGCAAAACCTACCAATCGCGCTTGTTGGTCGGTACCGGCAAGTACCAGGATCTCGAGGAAACTCGACTGGCTACCGAAGCCTCTGGAGCGGAAATTGTCACGGTCGCTATTCGCCGCACCAATATCGGCCAAAATCCTAACGAAGCCAATCTGCTGGATGTCCTGCCGCCTGATCGATACACCATCCTGCCAAATACCGCAGGGTGTTACACCGCCGAAGATGCGGTGCGCACGTGTCGCCTGGCCAGGGAGTTACTGGACGGCCATGACTTGGTCAAACTGGAAGTTCTGGGTGATGAAAAAACCTTGTATCCCGACGTCGTACAAACCTTGAAAGCTGCCGAAACACTGGTTGCCGAGGGTTTCAAAGTCATGGTTTATACCAGCGATGACCCTATCATCGCCCGCGAGCTTGAGACTATTGGCTGCATCGCGGTGATGCCATTGGCTGCCCCGATCGGTTCGGGCTTGGGTATTCAAAACCGTTATAACGTCTTGGAGATTGTGGAGAATGCTCAGGTGCCTGTCTTAGTGGATGCGGGCGTGGGCACTGCTTCGGATGCAGCGATCGCCATGGAGTTGGGGTGTGATGGCGTATTGATGAATACCGCTATTGCCGCGGCGAAAGATCCTGTTCTCATGGCCTCAGCCATGAAAAAGGCCATTCAGGCAGGTCGCGAGGCTTTTCTCGCCGGACGCATGCCGCGCAAGCGCTATGCCTCTGCCTCATCACCGCTTGATGGGACTTTTTTCTGATTCGACAAATTCGCAGTTTCGTCCGCCGCGAGGGCAGACTCACCACCGGGCAGGCTAACGCCCTTGAGACCTTGTGGCCGCTCTGGGGTTTAGACTTCGCCGATCCCCGCCTATCCGAACTACTCGCTGAGCCTGCACCCGTGACACTGGAGATTGGCTTTGGCAACGGTGCAAGCCTAGCTGCCATGGCCGCCGCTCGTCCCGACCGGCGGTTCATTGGTATCGAGGTACATCGTCCGGGCGTGGGCCAATTGCTGCAACAAATCGAACAATTGTCACTCACGAATATACATATTCTGTGTCATGACGCTGTAGAAGTACTGCGGGAATCGATACCAGAAAACAGCCTCGATGGGGTGCAGATTTTTTTCCCTGACCCTTGGCCCAAAAAGCGGCACCACAAGCGGCGCTTAATCCAATCCGAATTTATCCAGTTGGTATGTGCGCGTTTGCGGCCCGAAGGTCAGATCCATTTGGCTACGGATTGGCAAGACTATGCACAGCAGATGCTCGCGGTACTGGATGCGGAGCCCGGTTTGAAGAATGATGCGGGGCGCGGCTGTTTCAGCCCCAGACCTGAGTATCGGCCGCTCACCAAGTTTGAACAACGTGGGCAACGCCTGGGGCATGGCGTTTGGGATTTAATGTACACGCGAGCAGCGCTTACTTAACCACGAGCACAGGACTGCTGGCGTGGGCCACAACCCGCTCGGACACACTACCCATGATCAATCGCTGCAAGCCTGTGCGGCCGTGACTGCCAACCACCACAAGATCAGCACCGTGTCTTCTGGCGGCCTCATTGATGGCCTCATCAGCGCGCCCCACCTCTACCAAACCTTCAATGGCAACGCCCACATCAGCAAGAGCTGGCGCTAAGGCAGTGATCACGCGCTCGACGCAATACCCTGCATCGGTTTGACCCTGACTACCTGAAGCCTCTTGAGCAACTGAGACCACTTTGAGGGGTAAGCGATATTCAGTGGCTAATCGCGCTGCCGCCATACAGGCGGCATCAGCCTGACGCGAGCCATCGGTGGCCACCAAAATGCCTTGCTGGGGCGCCAATGCATCCGCAGAGGTAACCAAAACATTGCAGGCAGCGTGGCCAATCATTTTCGCTGTGGAATCACCCACCAACAAACGCGCTAAGTCGCTGCGGTGGCGGCGGCCAACAACCACGCAATCGGCATGAGATTCCTCCGCTATATTGACCACCCCCATGTAAGGATCTACCCCATGCCTTACGGCGATACGGCATGAAATACCCATGGCCTGAGCCTCAGCTTGCATGGCCTCCAGTGACTCTTGCGCCGCTTGTGTCTCTTGTTCGACACGGTCAGGAGCCATGTACTCATATTCCGGATTGGTCAGCACGATACGAATGATCAGTAGCTCGGCAGAGCAAGCTTTGGCAATGGAGAAAGCCAGAGTCTTGGCGCCCTCACTGTGTTCTGTCCCATCACTGGCCAGAACAATTGACTCGAATCGCCCGACAGGCTGAAGCACATTTTCCATAAAAAAACACCTCGTTTCTTGATCATTGAAGCATAACGGAAACGCCAGCCACCTTTAATCGCACCGCGAAAAAACTTACACTCTATATTCCCTTCACTCATACCTTTATAACAAAAGTGCAAGAAATCATTTTCACACCGCAAATGGCGGTCGTCTTAGGGTTGTTGGCTCTCACCATCGTTCTCTTTGTCACCGAAGTCGTTAGAATCGATGTTGCGGCCGTCGCGGTCATGGTTTTGCTGGGCTTACTAAGCCTGGTCCCAGGCCTAGAATCTATCAGCGATCCCCAACGGCTTTTTGACGGATTTGCCAGTAATGCGGTGATCTCCATTATCGCCGTGATGATCATCGGCGCTGGCCTGGATAAAACGGGGATTATGTCGAGTGTCGCGTCGTTTATTCTGCGTACCGGTGGTACCACAGAAAAACGGATCATCCCCATGGTCTCGGGCACAGTCGGAGTTATCTCCAGCTTCATGCAAAATGTGGGTGCGGCAGCACTGTTCCTTCCTGTGGTATCGCGCATCAGCGCCCGCACGGGGCTCAATATGTCACGCTTGCTCATGCCTATGGGCTTTTGTGCGATCTTAGGTGGCACCATGACCATGGTGGGTTCAAGCCCGCTGATTTTGCTCAATGATCTGCTGCCTGCAGGGATGGAACCTTTTCAGCTATTTGATGTGACGCCTATCGGTATCGCCCTGGTGATCACTGGCATCCTTTATTTCGTATTGCTAGGGCGCTTTGTCCTGCCGGCAAAAAAAGCCGATGCGACGGCTGGCATCGAGAGCACCGAGGAATATTTCCAGCGGGTCTACGGGATGGATTTTGTTATTCGTGAACTGCGTCTGGGTGAGAAAAGCCCGCTAGCTGGACAAACCATTCGCGACATCGAGGCGGAGTTTCCCATCTTCATCATTGGCACTTTCATGAATGGCGAGTTGCGCGTAGGCCCATGGGGAGGCTTAGTCATTGAAGCCAATGCCCACCTTGCCATCATGGGTCGCAGCGAGGCTTTAGAAGCCTTCGCCGCACGCGCAGGCCAGCCACTTAAAGATCGGCTTGATGTCTTTTTAGACGCCATGGCTGCGACCCAATCGGGTGTTGCTGAGGTGGTGCTGCCCCCCGGCTCTGGGCTGCTGGGCAAACGGGTCACTGATATCGCCATGCGTAAAACCTATGGCCTCTCGGTTCTAGGCATTCATCGCAATCAGGACACGATCCGCGACAATGTGCGCGACGTCGCTTTGCAGGCGGGCGACACCTTGGTCTGCCATTGCCGTTGGGACTCTTTGGCGCGCGTCGATAAAGATCGCGATTTCGTAGTCATCACCAGCGATTACCCGCATGAGGATCTACGCCCCAAAAAAGTACCCTATGCACTGGTGTTTTTTGCCATCACCTTAGGCCTGATTCTCTTCACTGATCTACGCCTATCAGTTGCCCTACTGACCGGTGCCTTGGGCATGATTCTCACTGGTGTCTTGAGCATTGACGAAGCCTATAAAGCCGTGAGCTGGAAAACTGTATTCCTGCTGGCCAGTCTCATCCCCTTAGGCGCCGCGGTAGAACAAACCGGCACTGCGGCATGGATTGCTCAGGAAACGCTCAATTTCCTCGGGGTTGTCTCACCTTGGGTCTTGCAAGCGACTATGGCCATTCTCGCCACCTTTTTTACCTTGGTAATGTCGAATGTTGGAGCCACTGTCCTGTTAGTACCGCTGGCTGTGAGCTTTGCTATGGCTGCTCAAACCATGGGAATGGATGCAGATCCTCGGGTCTTTGCATTGACCGTCGCCATTGCCACTTCAAATTCGTTCCTCATCCCCACACATCAAGTCAACGCTCTCATCATGGGCCCTGGTGGCTATCGGGTGATTGACTTCATGAAAGCCGGCGGCATCATGACGATATTGTTCCTCGTCGTCTCGCTGACCATGCTAAATCTGGTTTTCTGAGGCAATTCCATACACACTATGGGGAAACGCTGCTATCTAAGCATGATGGCAGCGACCAATTATTTTAAGCCTTTGGGGAGTCTGATATGTCCACGAAACATCCGATTGTTGCGGTTACTGGTTCTTCGGGAGCTGGAACTTCTACCATTAAGAATGCCTTCGAACATATTTTTCGCCGTGAGCAGATCAATCCGGTCATCATTGAGGGCGACAGCTTTCATCGCTTTAATCGCGTGGAAATGAAACAGGCGATGCAAGAGGCTGCCTCCCACGGCAATGATCACTTCAGCCATTTCGGACCAGAATCAAACCTGTTCGACAAGCTTGAAGACCTGTTTAAGACCTACGGCGCCACCGGCGGCGGTAAAAAACGTTATTACCTGCACAGTGACGAAGAAGCTGAAGCACACAATGGTCGGCTTGGCACCAGCCTCAAGCCAGGCGAATTCACGCCTTGGGAAGATATCCCAACAGGCTCAGATCTGATGTTTTATGAGGGCTTGCATGGTTTAGTTGCCGATGGTGATACCAACTGTGCGCAGCATGTCGATTTAGGCATCGGTGTCGTGCCCATTGTTAATCTTGAGTGGATTCAAAAGATTTTTCGCGATAATGCCGAAAGAGGTTATTCTGCTGAGGCCATTGTTGACACGATCTTGCGGCGCATGCCCGATTACGTGAATTACATCACTCCGCAGTTCTCGCGCACGGATGTTAACTTCCAACGTGTTCCTACGGTGGATACGTCCAACCCGTTCATCGCCCGCGACATCCCAACTCCCGACGAGAGTTTAATTGTGATTCGTTTCAGCAACCCCAAAAAATTCGGGGTAGATTTTCCATATCTATTGAATATGCTGAAGGACTCATTCATGTCGCGGCGTAACACGATCGTGATCCCAGGCGGAAAACTGGGTCTGGCCATGGAAATTATTTTGGCACCGATCATTCATGATCTTCTTGAGCGACGTCGGTAACGGGAGAACGCAACTTGGTACGCACTGAATCCACCATGATCGCCTTGGGAACTTCGGCTCCCGAGTTCCGCCTGCTGGACCCAAGCAGTGGAAAACACGTCTCATTAAGTGATTTTCCCGAAGCCAAGGGGTACCTGATCGCCTTTATTTGTAACCATTGCCCGTTTGTGCAATTGCTGCGTCACGAGTTTGCCCGCTTGGGTCGGGCTTACTCTGCGAAGGGGATAGCCGTTATCGCCATCAACTCAAATGATGTCGAGAATTATCCGGAAGATAGCCCGGAGAAAATGCAGGATGAGGCGCGGCGATTTGGCTATACCTTCCCCTATTTATTCGATGAAACTCAGGAAGTCGCCAAGGCCTATGATGCAGCCTGCACACCGGATTTTTTCGTGTTTGATGCCGACCGCAAACTCTATTACCGAGGCCAGTTTGATGGTGCTCGGCCCGGTAGTGATATCCCCGTGACCGGAGAAGATATGCGGGCCGCTCTGGATGACTTACTTGCTGGCAAGCCAGCTCCCGCAGAGCAAAAACCCAGTCTGGGTTGTAACATCAAGTGGAAAGCCTGAAAGCCTGAGTCTTCGGTGGCGCTGCCACCGATTGACTAATGGCCGATGAGGGCATCCAGATGTACGGTCACTGAGCGCCCCAGTGACGACAGGTTGTAGCCGCCCTCTAAACAGGAAACCAACCTCCCCTGCGAATGGCGTTTGGCAATAGCCTTCAATTCTTGGGTCACCCAGGCAAAGTCATCCTCAACCAATGACATACCCCCCATATCTTCCTCGCGATGCGCATCAAACCCCGCAGAAATGATGATGAGTTCAGGCTTGACCCGCTCCAGCGCCGGCAACCAATGGTCACGTATGGCTTGGCGAAATGCGGCACTCCCGGTTCCAGCCGGTAACGGCACATTCACTAAAGTGTCTGTATCTGATGCCTCACCGACAAAAGGGTAAAATGGGTGCTGGAACGTTGAACAAAAAAGAATCTGAGGTTTATCGCTACAGATTTCCTCTGTGCCATTGCCGTGATGCACATCGAAATCCACAATCGCCACGCGCGATAAGTGATGATGTTCGAGGGCATGCATCGCCGCCACAGCAACGTTATTAAAGATGCAAAAACCCATAGCTCGCGCGCGCTCAGCATGATGCCCTGGGGGCCTAACGCTGCAAAATGCACTACTGGCTTCCCCCGACATGACCAAATCTACCGCCAGCACAGCAGCGCCTGCCGCGCGGCGTGCGGCGGTCAATGAGTAGGCATTGATCGCGGTATCACCCTGATCCAACAATGCCAAAGAACCCTTTTCGGGAACTTGCTGTTCCAGCCAAGCCAAATAGGCCGGGGCGTGGGCCCTGAGTATGGCCTCATTGGTTGCCAAAGGTGCGTCGTAATGACGCAATAAGATGCCAATGCCCGAGGCCAACAGGCGATCATCGATAGCACCCAAACGTTCGGGTGCCTCTGGATGCTCAGGGGTCATCTCATGGCGGGTGCAATCATGATGGGTAATGAATGCGATGCTCACGGTTTTCTTGACTCCAGTGGGTTTCACAAAAGTTTAACCCAAACGACCCACGTTGCAGCGCAGCAATCGTCGTATAATAAAACCCTGTTAGAAGTATTTTTTACGAGGGTAGTATGGGTCCGCATTATCTGAATCGCATTTTCACTCCCCAAAGCATTGCCGTTATTGGTGCCAGCGAGCGCGAGAATGCATTGGGCCAGATTGTCTTGGCAAACCTGCTTGACGCGGGTTTTAAAGCACCCATTTACCCCGTTAATCCCAAACACAAAACCATCCAAGGCCTTAGCGCGTTTCCGGATATTGAAACTATAGGCAAACCCGTCGAGCTCGCGGTTATTACCACGCCGGCCAAAACTATCCCTGCCCTGCTGCGTCACTGTGGTGAAAATGGTGTCCGCGCCGCGGTCATTCTCTCCGCCGGCTTTGGTGAGAGCGGCCCCGGTGGCAAACGCTTGCAGGAAGAAGTCGTGGAGCTATCCCGCGAGTTTGATCTGCGCATCATCGGTCCCAATTGCCTTGGCGTGATGCGCCCCAGTCGCGGCATCAATGCCACCTTCAGCAAGAACCGAGCGACACCCGGAAAACTGGCCCTGGTGTCGCAGTCAGGGGCCATTTGTACGGCTATTTTAGATTGGGCCGAAAGCGAACAAATCGGCTTTTCTGCCGTGGCTTCCTTGGGGGATGCCTGTGATGTCGACTTCGGGGATGTCTTGGATTATCTGGCTTTAGATCGTGAGACGCGCAGTATCTTGTTGTATGTCGAAGGCATCCAAAATGCCCGACGTTTCATGAGTGGCCTGCGCGCCGCAGCTCGCATGAAACCGGTGATCGTGATCAAGGCCGGGCGCCATGCCGAAGGGTCCAAAGCGGCGATGTCCCATACCGGCGCCTTGGTTGGTGCCGATGATGTGTTTGATGCAGCGCTGGAGCGAGCTGGTGCTGTGCGCGCCACCACCATTCAGCAATTGTTCTCCGCGGCACGCATTCTCTCCAGCGGCTACCGAGTCAGTGGCAATCGCTTGGCCATTATCACCAATGCAGGCGGCCCCGGGGTCATGGCCACAGATCGGGCAGTGGAATTGGACCTAGCCATCGCGCATCTCTCGGAGCAAAGTCTCGATGCTCTGGATGGTGTTTTGCCTGAGCATTGGTCGCATGGCAATCCTATCGACATCTTGGGAGATGCTGAACCGGCCCGCTATGAAAAAGCCATTGAAGTCTGTCTCGCCGATGAAGGCGTAGATGCCACGATTGTGCTGCTCACGCCTCAGGCCATGACTGATCCTCTCGGTGCTGCCCAAGTGGTGACCCAGGCTACTGCCAGTGCCGAAAAGCCGGTGATTGCTTGTTGGATGGGGAAAGGCCAAGTGGCCACAGCCCGCGAGCATTTTACGCGGGAACATCTGCCTCAGTTCACCACCCCCGAGGCGGGTGTCGAGGCTTTTTCCTATCTGGCCGCACACCAACGCAACCAACGCTTACTGCTGCAGGTACCTGGCCCATTAACAGACCGCAATGGCACAGATATCAAGAGCGCTCGGCTGATCATCGAGGGTGCCCTAAGTGATGGCCGCAAAGTGCTGAGCACCATGGAGTCCAAAGCGGTGCTCAATGCCTTTCGTATTCCGGTTACCCAAACTGCCAGAGCCACGACAGCCGGAGAGGCATTGGTTGCGGCCGGCACTGTAGGCTATCCGGTAGCCATGAAGATTGATTCCCCCGATATCAGTCATAAATCTGACGTCCAGGGCGTACGCTTAAACATCAGTAGTGCTGAATCTGTGCGCAGTGCATTTCAGTCGATGGTGGAAACCGCCCAACGCATAAGGCCCGACGCGCGCATCACTGGCGTCACTATAGAAAGCATGCACAAAAGCACCCATGGTCGTGAACTCATGGTCGGCGTGATACGCGACCCGGCTTTTGGTCCCGTGATCAGTTTTGGCTCGGGGGGTACCTCGGTGGAAATTCTCAAAGATCGTGCTGTGGCCTTACCGCCACTTAATGAGGTCATTATCGAAGGGATGATTGCCCGCACCCGAGTGGCAGCCATGCTCAAACAATTCCGCAATATGCCTGCGGTCGATAAAGAAGCCTTGGAACGCGTTTTGCTGCGCGTTTCAGAAATGGTCTGTGAGCTTCCGGAAATCCAGGAATTAGATATCAATCCGCTGATTGCTGATGAAAACGGTCTGGCGGCAGTCGATGCCCGTATCAGTGTGGATTACCCACCCAGCATGCCGGATCGCTACGCACATATGGCGATTCACCCCTATCCCGCGCATTTGGTCAAACAATGGCAGCTGGCGGACGGCACGAATCTGACCATTCGCCCGATCCGTCCTGAGGATGCCGAGATCGAACAGCAGTTTGTGCGCCACTTATCCGCCGAATCGCGCTATTTCCGATTCATGCAAGCAGTACATGAGTTAACCCCGCATATGCTGGTGCGCTTTACGCAAATCGATTACGACCGCGAGATGGCCTTAATCGCCGTGCGTGAACAACCTGATGGCGGTGAGTTACAAGTGGCGGTCGCCCGATATACCGCCAATCCCGACCAACTCAGCTGTGAATTTGCAATCACAGTGGCGGATGATTGGACACAAAAAGGCATTGGCAGCTATTTAATGAATGAGCTGATGGACGTAGCCCGCTCACGTGGCTTGCGCACCATCGAAGGCGAAGTGCTCGTGCAAAACACCAATATGCTAGCCTTGATACGTCGTCTGGGATTTAAAATCCAGAATAGCCCCGAAGATGAGGGGATCAAAAAAGTCTTCAAACGCCTGTGAGTCCAATGCGTCAATATGCTCTTATCATTGCAGCTGGTTTGGGTATAGTCGCGGGAAGCCTACTGACTCTATTTTGGCAAACTCCAAGCTTGGCTCTCCCCGAGCGCACGCTGATTGTACATGTGCAAAATCGCACAGCCGAAACCTTACCTTCTGTAGACATTGGCTATGCCAATGTCGATACACAGCAGAAAACCACCATCTTGCAACTGCAGCCCGGCGAAACTCGCAGCGTTGTACTGAATCATGAACCTGGACTGGGGTACACCATTGAGGCCCATTTCAGTGACGGACTCAGCCTAGGCGTCTGTGGCGGTCGTCACAGTGAAAGTCGGGTAATGCGCGAGGTGATCATGCCAGAAGGAATTTTATCCGGCATTGGCGAGCCTTGATGCCACAACCGATGGGGCGGATAATCCTGAGTTATTGACTCATGAATTGCCGAGGTCCCTATGTCGGTCGATATTATCCTGAGCATCGCGCCACCAGCAGATGACACAAGCGAACAACTCATCACTGTACATCAAGAGGGTGAACTACCGGAGTACGGCCAAATTTGGGTGTGGGACATGCTCTATGCCCAACAGCTGTACGCTCTAGGCGAATGTGATACCGCGGCGGAGCTATCAGAAACTCTGGAACTCTGGGCGGTCAACATGTCCAGCAAGGTCTTCCAACCCCGCGATCATGTCAGTCGCAAAGGGCATGATCGCTTGCACGCGCAGCTTGACCTGAAACTGCTTGCCGATGCAGCGCCTTCCGATGCGCCAGGCCACGAGGAAAAAATCTGTGTCAGTATCCACGGCCAGTCGGGTGAGCTGCCGCGCATCACGGTCAACCCGGATATACTGCCCGCTACAACACGGTTTTGGTTGGTACTGGCAGTAGCCCAACACTTTATCCAAGAAAACCCACTCTTTGCCCGAGAGCTGCCTATTCATGTATTAGCTTTCCGCAAATATCATGCGGATGTGGAACCCGGCCATAGTGCAACCGCCGCTGAACAAGCACCGTTTTATGCCATTGAAAAGGCGTTGAAATACTTTCAAAGTGCCAGCCAAAGCGTCTAGCTGAGTAACCTCTCAATCCGACTCGTAGAGCTCCTCAACAAGATTTTTGTGGTGATCCAAAATCACTGAGCGCTTAAGCTTCATCGTTGGGGTAAGCATGCCATTCTCCACATCCCAAGGCTCCAGCGTGGCCCGCAAACGTCGTATCTGAGCATATCCGGGGAAGGCCCCCAATTGCGCAGCAACGCGCTTTCTCAGGGCCTTTTCGACAGCACTCTGATGCAATTCAGCGGCATCATTGGGGCTTATATCCAAACTGGAGGCCAAACTTCTCCACTCCTCAAGATTAAGAACCAGCAATGCTGAAAGATAGGCCTTGCCCTCACCTAAGACCAATGCCTGATCAAACAACGGATCCATGGCAATGGCCATCTCCATGTCGTTGGGCGGGACTTTTTCACCATTGGCTAGCACGAGAATTTCTTTGATACGTCCGATAATAAAAATATGGCCCTGATCATCAATACGGGCCTGATCTCCACTGTGCAGCCAACCCTCTGCATCGATGGCCGCTGCTGTGGCTTCCTCATTATTCCAGTAGCCCTGCATCACAGTGGGTCCGCGCACCAACAACTCATCATTCTCACCAATGCGCACCTCAACCCCGGACAACACAGTGCCAACACTGGCGGGAAGATTGTCCTCGGGGCGGTTGACGCTGACCACCGGGCTGGCTTCCGTCATGCCAAAGCCGTGGTACACCGGCAAACCTAGGCCGATAAAAAACTCAGCAATGGCAGGCGGCAGGGGCGCTCCACCGCAGACGGCAATACGCAGTCGCCCACCCAGACGCTGCTTCACCTTGGTGGCCACTAGGCGTTCCAGCAATGGCCATAAAAGTAACTGGGGATGCCATGAGGCACGCTTTTGCTGATATTCAAAACGCCGCCAGCCCACACGCACCGTCGACTGAAACAAAAAACGCGCAAAAGCCGATTTTTCTTTGAGTCCCGCCTTAATGCGCCCGTAGATGCGCTCATAGATGCGCGGCACTGATATCAGGATAGTCGGTCGCAGGTACAGTAAATCTTCTGCCAGTCCCTGAATAGACCGCGCGAAAGCCACGCGCGCACCCACCATCATGGGCATATAACAACCTGCTGTCCGCTCCAAGGTATGTGACAAAGGCAAAAATGAGAGAAACAAATCATCAGACCCCATGGGTGCGCACTGCTGAGCGGCAAACGCATTTTGCAAAATATTATCGTGGCTTAGCATTACACCCTTAGGTCGACCGGTAGTGCCTGAGGTGTAAACGATAGTGGCCAAATCTTCGGGCTTACTAACATCACTTTGTACCTCCGCTTCTGCATCGACAGCCCAATGATCAAAATCAGTCAAACGTTCATCGTTCTGAGGCTGGACTTCGTCAAATGTATTCAGGGATACGATACGCTTTAAGCTGGGCATCTGTTCAGCCACGCCCGCCAAACGTCGCCACTGAGCGGGCCCGCCGATCAGTAACAAACGGGCACCGCAATCAGCCACGATGTAAGCGATATTGTCAGGCCGATCATCGGTGTAAAGGGGAACGGTCACTAACCCCAAGCCCAAGCAGGCCTGATCAAAGATCACCCATTCCATGCAATTGCGTAGCATCACAGCCACTCGATCCCCAGGGACAAATCCCTCCCGTTTGAGGGCGGCCTGCCAGCGAGCCACTTGCCCAGCCACTTCGCTCCATGGGTAACTACACCATTCTTGTTTTTCGCTATCAAACTGCAAATACGCTTGGCTGTCAGGGCTTTGCTGTACCCGCAGATGAAATAGTCCAGCCAACGTCTGACAGGTATGAGGCGGTATGACTTGTGCGTGTGCTGTCATTGCTTCACTCCTTAACCAGATAACCATCGGGCCGCCAGTAGCCGCGCGCGCAGCCCCCAAGCTGTCGTATAACCACGCTCCCGAAAACGAATATTCCCCTCGGCATCGATAATAAACGTCGCCGGTACGGCAAAAACCCCAAACTGCGCCGCCAAGGCCCCTGTTGGATCTACAACAACCGAGTGCGTGAGTCCGTGCTCATCCATATAAAACTGTAGCTCTTGGGCATTCCCCGATTGCATCGCCACCGTGAGCACAGGCCAATCCTGACTAATGGCCTCAATACTATTTTGCTCAAGGCGGCAAATACGACACCACGTGGCCCAAAAATGCAGAAGTACCGGTTGTCCTTGATAATCAACCAGCGTCACGGGTGCACCATCCAGGAGCAAGCCATAGAACTCCGGAGCCTCACCCGAGACCATCTGCCGCTGCAAAAATGCCTTCATCACCAAAAAGATCAGCAGAATAACCAATAGGTTGCGCACGGTACGCCACCAAGCTTTGGCTGGTGTTTGAGGCTTAGCCTGTTGCATGATGTACTTCTTCTCCGGTCTTGGTTTTACGCCTTGTTGACCCCAGATTCAGTTCTCAGTCATCCGATCATAGTCGAGAATCATTGCCCATGACCGTCACTGCTGAAACACCCTTGCGGCCATTACAGGGCCCGCGCACCGCGTGGGTCGAGGCACAAATCCCGTCACTGGATAAAGCTGAGCGGGAGGAGATGCTGGCACGCATTAAGCAGCTTTTGCTCCAAGAAGATGCCGCCTTGGTTGCACACTACTACGTACACGAGGATTTGCAACGCCTGGCCGAAGAAACCGGTGGCTGCGTGTCTGACTCACTGGACATGGCACGCTTTGGCAAAGAGCACTCAGCATCCACACTGGTGGTGGCTGGGGTGCGCTTTATGGGGGAAACCGCCAAAATTCTTAGCCCGGAAAAACGCGTGTTAATGCCCACTCTTGAAGCCGAATGTTCTCTTGATCTGGGCTGTCCGGCTGATGAGTTTGCTGCCTTTTGTGATGCCCATCCTGATTACACTGTGGTGGTTTATGCCAATACCTCAGCGGCGGTAAAAGCGCGCGCAGATTATGTGGTTACCTCCAGTATTGCCGTGGATCTCATTGAGCATTTGCACCGTCGCGGTGAGAAAGTTCTTTGGGCACCGGATCGTCACCTAGGTGCTTACATCCGCAAAAAAACCGGCGCCGACATGCTGCTTTGGGACGCCAGTTGTATAGTGCATGATGAATTTCGTACCCAAGCCTTACTGGATCTCAAACAGCAGCATCCGGAGGCTGGCATCTTGGTACATCCCGAATCACCTGCCAGCGTCATCGATCTCGCCGATGCGGTGGGATCCACCAGCCAACTGATTAAAGCTGCTGCATCACTTCCCCATCCTAAGTTTATCGTCGCAACCGATAGCGGCATCTTCTACAAAATGCGCCAAGCCGCGCCCGAAAAAAGGTTTATTGAAGCCCCTACCGGTGGGCACAGCGCCACCTGTCGCAGCTGTGCCCACTGTCCCTGGATGGCGATGAACTCCTTGCATAATCTTTTGCAAACCCTCGAATCCGGTGCTAATGAAATTCATGTCGAGGAAAGCTTGCGTCTGGGCGCGCTCAAATCCACCCAACGCATGCTGGATTTTGCCCGCGCGCATCAAACACCGGTCTTAGGCTGCGGCGATGCCTGAAAACGAGACCTAATACGGCGGTGTTTCCCCTTCGGGACGCGTCTTAAAGAGTTTCTGTGTCCACAGATATTGTTCGGGATAGCGTCGAATTAAGACTTCTAAAGCCTGATTCATTTTTATGGTATCCGTCATTTCTTCGCCCTCAGGGAAGTCCGCTAACGGCTCGGCTAATACCAATGCATATTGGTCTTTATCCACGTCATAAATGCCCATTGCTGGAATCACCTTGGCGACACTCATTTGCGCCAAGCGCCCCAAAGCCGGCACGGTGGCTTTTTTTATCCCAAAAAATGGTGCAAAGATCGTGTTTTGTGGGCCCAGATCTTCATCGGCTAAATAATAGAAATCCCGCCCCTCACGGATCGCCCGCAAAACAGGACGCAAGCCTTGCTTGCGGGCATAAACCAGCGCTCCATACTGGCACCGACTGCGAGTATTAATCCACTCCACCACGGGATTTTTCATGGGTTTGGCGAAAGACACACCACCCAATTCCTGGCTGAGACGCAAACCACCGAAATCCAACGCTGGCGCATGCCCGGCACAGATAATCACAGGCCGCGGGACATCTCTCTGCAAGATCCCAGCCTCATCGATAATCTTTATGCAGCGCTGATGCTCAGGCGCACTGCCAAACCAGAGCAAAGGGTAATCAATGAAACATTGCCCCATAACACGAAAATGCGCCCTTAAGACCTGCGTCCGTTGCGCCTCGTTCCACTCAGGAAAACACCATTGCAAATTGGTGGCGGCGATGTGTTGACGACGAGATGATGCATGCCACAGCAATCGGCCCAATCCGCGGCCCATCAGTAGGCGCAGCGAGCGCGGTAAATACAAGCTGACGCGCAACAAGCCAACACCCAGCCAAGTTGGCCAGTGCCGGGGATGCAGCAATGAGCGTGGCAGAGGCTCCGCATCAGGCATTCGTGGGCGGTTCCTGCTCAAGTTTTTTTAACACGCGCTTATGAAACACTTGCATCTCGCGCGCCGCCTGCAAATCCCCACGCTGTTGAGCAACCGCCACCCCCTGAGCATAAGCATCGCTGGCATCCGCAAGGGCCTGTGTGTCCTCCAAGGCTTTACCCAAGGCTTTCCATGCTGCTGAGTAATGGGGATCCTGAGTAACCGCGGCCCGCAAATGCAGGACCGCATCGGCCGCCTGGCCTTGCGCTAAATAAGCATTGCCGAGGGTTAAGCGAAGCAGGGCATTGTCTTGGCCCGCTTCCAGCATAGCCTTAAAGCGATCGATTGGATTCACGGGGGATCACCTCCTATAAAAAGGTCGCGCCCACCTGAAATAGCTTTTCAATTTCACTGACGCGACGTTTATCCGTCAGGAAGAGAATCACATGATCCTCTGCCTCCACTAAAGTATCACGGTGGGCGATGATCACATCATCACCCCGCACCAGCGCGGCTAGCGTGCAGCCCTTGGGCAGGGCGATTTCCTCGACGCGCCGACCGACCACTTTGGAGGTCTTGTTATCGCCATGAGCCACCGCTTCGATGGCCTCGGCAGCACCGCGTCGCAAGCTGTGAACGGCAACCACATCACCCCTGCGCACATGGGTGAGCAAAGCACCAATCGTGACTTGCTGTGGGGAGATTGCGATGTCGATAACGCCACTTTGTACCAGCTCAACATAGCTGGGGCGGTTGATCAAAGACATCACCGTGCGTGCACCCAGGCGCTTGGCTAACATAGCAGAGAGGATATTGGCCTCATCATCATTGGTCACGGAAACAAAGACATCCGTGTTCTCGATGTTTTCCTCAATGAGCAACTCATGGTCAGCGGCATCGCCGTGCAACACCACCACATGGTCCAGTTCGCTGGCTAAATTCTCTGCACGATCTCGACTGCGCTCGATGAGCTTAACCGAAAAATGGGGACCCAAAGCCATGGCCAGCCTTTTACCAATATTGCCGCCGCCAGCGATAATCAAACGCCGGTAAGGCTTTTCGGCCTTGCGCAACTCGCTGGTGACAGCGCGAATGTTTTTGCGCGCCGCGATGAAGAACACCTCATCATCCGCCTCAATCACCGTATGTCCCTCAGGATATATGGGCTTATCTCGGCGAAAAATAGCCGCCACACGTGTCTGAATTCCCGGCATATGTTCCGTCAATTGGCGCAGCTCATGACCTACCAAGGGGCCGCCATAATAGGCTTTAACGGCTACTAAAGAGACTCGACCATCGGCAAAATCCAATACCTGCAAAGATCCAGGGTGTTCTATCAATCGCTGGATGTAATTAGTGACAACACGCTCAGGGCTAATCAAGGCTTGAATAGGTAGGGCTTTGTTGTCGAATAGTTCCGTGTAGCCAAGGTACTCCGGTGCACGCACACGGGCGATGCGAAGCGGCGTCTTAAATACGGTATAGGCGACCTGACAGGCAACCATGTTGGTTTCATCCGAGTTCGTCACGGCGATCAGCATGTCAGCATCTTGGGCACCTGCTGCCTGCAGTACCTCAGGATGCGAGGCCATACCCGTAATAGTGCGGATATCCATGCGATCCTGAAGCGCTCTCAGAACATCTTCACGCGTGTCAACCACAGTAATGTCATTGGCTTCACTGGCCAAATTCTGAGCCACGCTACTGCCAACCTGGCCCGCTCCCAAAATCAGTATTTTCATCCGTCAGTCCCGAGTTTTTTTGGGTTCAAGGCCCAAGGCCCGTAGCTTCCGATAAACATGGGTGCGCTCTAATCCCACTCGCTCAGCCAGGCGCGTCATGCTGCCATCCACGTGGCCCAGCTGCTGGCTGAAATACTCGCGCTCAAATTGTTCTCTGGCTTCACGCAAAGGTAATGTCAGATCCATTGCTGCTTGCCCAGAAGACTGAATCAAAGCCAAAGGTTGCGCGCCCAAAGCAGCCTCCACTTCGGTCAAGGTCACTTCCGGAGTATTGCCCAAAATCAGCAACCGCTGCACCAAGTTGCGCAACTCGTGAACATTGCCAGGCCATGGATAGACACTGAGCCGCTCACATGCCTCTTGGCTGAAGCTGCGTTTAGGCAACCCTTCCTGTTGATTCAGCAGATCCACATAATGAAGCAGCAAATCCGGTATATCCTCAGCATGCTCGCGCAACGGCGGAACGCGCAGCGGAACCACGCTCAATCGATAGTAAAAATCGTCGCGAAACTGGCCCTCGGTGACGCGCACGCGCAAGTCCTCTTGAGTGGAGGCAACAATCCGTACATCGATGCCAAGCGACTCGGTGCCACCGACACGGGTCAGGCGTTGACTCTCTAGCGCGGTTAAAAGCCGACCTTGGGTTTGCAGGTCCATATGTGACACTTCATCCAAAAACAGCGTGCCACCATCGGCTTGCTCCAATAGGCCATAGCGCACCCGCGGGCCTTGCTCCAATCCAAAAATCTCTGCGGCTGCCTCTGCCGCCGTCATGGCACTCACCGGCACTTCGATAAATGGCCCCTCAGCGCGACTGCTGTGGTCATGGATATATCGGGCAAAGGTTTGTTTCCCAACACCCTGCTCTCCGAGTATCAGGACCCAAGTATCATGCTGAGCGATGCGATCGACCTGCTCGCGTAATTGGCCCATCATGAGGCTCGAGCCTTCAGGATAAACTGCTCTGGCAAGCTTACGTTTCAGGCCAATATTCTCGCGAGACAAACGTTCTGCTTCCAAAGCTCGCGTCACGGTTAGCGTGAGTTTCGCTATCGATAATGGCTTCTCGAGAAAATCATAAGCACCCAGGCGGGTCGCCTCAACGGCGCTTTCCACCGTGCCGTGACCAGACATCATGATCACCGGGCAATACGCCATTCCCTGTTCAGCCCAATCTTTCAGCAAGCTAATGCCATCTCCATCCGGCATCCAAATATCCAACAACACCAAATCAAAGCGCCGTCTGCGACGCTGGAGCTGGGCCTCTTCCACGGTGCCCGCCACCTCAACCTCGAAGCCCTCATCAACCAAAATTTCTGAGACTAAGGCGCGGATGTCAGGTTCATCATCAACCACCAAGATCCAGCCGTTACTCATGAAGCCTCCCGAGACTCTGAGGTGATGCCATGCGCGGCTGTTAAAGGCAAAATCAAGGTGACTTGGGCACCGCCAGCCGGAATGTTTTCCGCAAACACCATACCGTTATGTTCTTCCACGATCTTCTTCACAATCGCCAAACCCAAACCCGTGCCACGCGGCTTACTGGTGACATAAGGCTCAAATAAATGAATCAGCATTTCCTCATTCAGACCGGGACCATTGTCGCTGACCCGAACTAAGATCTGGCCACGTCCTGAATCCTCAGCAAAAGCGGTGCTCACCTTAAGCCGCGCATCGGCATGACCATCCAGCGCCTCTAGCCCATTTTTGATCAAATTATGCAGAACCTGGCGGAGTCGACCAGCATCCGCACGAATAGCCGGCAACCCGGAAAACAGCTCGACCTCCAAACGGACTTTTTGCTCTGTGTGGCGATAGAGCTCCACGACTTCCCGAACCAATTGGTTCAAGTCGAGATCTGTGATTTCCGGCTGCGGCGAGCGGGCATACTCGCCAAAAGCATTCACCATGGTTTTCATCGCCTCAACCTGTTGGATAATCGTGCGCGTCCCGCGCCCCAAAAGCTCGGCTTCCTGCTCGGGCAGATGTCCCCGCAACTTGTGCTCTAGTCTCTCCGCCGATAACTGTATGGGGGTCAATGGGTTTTTTATCTCATGAGCTAGGCGCCGCGCCACTTCACCCCAGGCGGCATCACGCTGGGCTTGCAGCAAGGCCGTAATGTCGTCAAAGACCAACACTGGGCCGCCAGCCGACGCCTCTTGATGCTCAAGCCAAACACCATGACACATCAAAACCCGGCGCCCACCACTGCCAAAGGCCGTGATTTGTTCATGCCAGTCTGACTTAGCACCCTGAGGCTGCGCCTCCAAGGCTTGGTAAATGCGGCGCATCATCGGATGATCAGTGGCTACAGCATCCAGTGATCGACCCAACTCCGCTTGCAGATCGCAATCCAAAATCTGTGATGCCGCTGCATTGGCCGTGCGTAAATTCAAATCCCTGTCCAAGGTGATCACCCCGGAAGAGAGATTTTGCAGCACAGCCTGTAGGTACAAACGTTGACTCTCTGCCAATAAACGGCTTCGCTCCGCCTCATCACGGGTAGCAGCAAGCGTCGCGGTCATAGTGTTGAATGATCGAACCAGAAAGCCCAGCTCGTCATTTTGTGTCACGGGCAGCTTTTTGTGGTACTCCCCGGCAGCCACGGCTCGCGTACCTTCCGCTAATTCTTGGATCGGCTGAACCAGCCTGTTAGCGGAATAAAGGGCTGCCCAGAGAGCAGCGAGCACGCTAACCAACATGGCCAGCACCAGCGTGATGCTAAAACTCTGTTTCAACGGCGCTCGCAAATAAGCGAAAGCTTTGTATTCCGCAAAGGCATCTTGCACGCTATCAGCGAGTAAACCGAGCCTCGGTGCCACGGGAAATATGGCTTGCAGGATGTAGTTTGAGCCGGCGAGATCTCGCGAGGGCACTGGCACTAAGACCCGCACATGTAAGCCATCTTCTTGCACAGGCTCCAACGCCGCATAGGTGTTGCCTTGAGATAAAACCAACAAAACTTCGCCAGCAGGTAACTGTGGCAGTCGTTGCAAAGACTCACCACTGCTAAAAGCCACAATGCGATTATTATCGCCAAACAGAGCGAGCTCCCGCGCCTGTGACTGATCACGTAAATCGCCCAATCTTAGGACCGCTATGGATTCTGAGACATCGATTAACTCACTAGCCATGTTCTCCGTCTGGCGACTATGTTGGCGCACTCGGGTATCTAGGGAAGTGCGGGCCAATTCCAAAGCATCCTCCAAGGCCTTTTCCACCCGTACGTCAAACCAGCTATCAATGCCACGGTCTATGAAAGTGATGGAAAAGTAAAAAACGATAAGCACGGGGACCATCGACAGCGCCACGAACAAGGCCACCAGCTTGGCCGTGAGTCGAGACCCGGGGGCATGCCGCATGACAGCCCGAACGACTTTGAATAAGCGATAGCCGATTACCCCAGCCAGCGCGATCAAGGCTAAGGCGTTGAACAACAGCAACCAAACATAAAAGCGCTCAAAATGCTCTGAGTTCTGAGCGGCATTGCTCATGATGACCAGCGATGCCAGCAACATCAGAAAGATCGTCAACATGGGCGCTAAGCCCCTGCTGGTAATCATCAGGGCAGTGGCCATTGGTACCAATCACTCCCCGGACGCCACTCCCGCGCGATATAGCCACGCATGCGCAGCGGCAGCGGTAACTCATCAACTCTTAATAAGCTGCGCATGCGCAAATAGTGCGCTTCTTGATCATCAATTAGCGCAGCATCCAAAAGCGGTAATGCCTTTATATCGCCCATGGCCTGCAATGCTGAACCCAAGCGATAGAAAGCGCGCTGCACGCCGGTGTTCATGTGTGTCAAAACGTACAGTTGACTCAGGGCGTGGAATTCCAAGCGATAACGTTGCGAAATTTCTGCTTCGCTGCGATCCCAGCGCCAGCGACGCTCGCGCAAAATCTCTATTTGAACTTCAAACCCCAGTTTGACCCCATTATGTAATGCCTCCAGCAGATTTTCGCCCAGCTGGTACTGCAGTTCTGCATTGAGGTAAAAGACATCACTGACCCGCTCGATTTGTGCGTAACGCACATCAAAGCTCGGCTCAGCACGAACGGTTTGTAGCGCTGACGAAGTCAGCAACATGATCAGCAGCAAGCCTGTCAGCTCGGCGACGTAAAGCCTTGAGGACATTGCGCTCATGGGCACTTTTGCATCCGAGCATAATAAAAACCGTCCATGTCATTCTCACCTATCTGGATTTGTCGCCCGATACTATTTGGGCGCTGCCAATCAAGGGGAAGAGCCATCAACTGGGCAGAGGGCTCGCTGCGGAGAAATCGTTCTACCTGCATGACGTTTTCTTCCGGTAATAAAGAACATGTGACGTACAAAAGCATACCCCCAGGAGCCAGCAGGGGCCAGAGCACCTCCAAAAGGCGCTGCTGTTGCGCCGCGAGCGGAGCAACATCCGAATCACGGCGCAAAATTTTGATATCGGGGTGGCGACGCAAAACGCCGGTTCCCGAACAAGGCGCATCCAACAAGATACGATCAAAGCACTGGCCATTGAACCAGCTTGTAGGATCTCCTGCATCTGCGGCGAGCAGCGTGGCCTGATATTGCTCACGACTCAAGTTTTCGCCGACCCGCAGCAATCGCTGCGGGTCATTGTCCAAGGCCAACAGATCACATTTGCCATGGGTGTGCTCCAATAAGTGCAGGGTTTTACCTCCAGGCGCGGCGCAGGCGTCCAACAGCCTGTGGCCGGGCTTCGGCGCCAAAAAGGTGGCGGCCAATTGCGCTGCGGCGTCCTGCACCGACACCCAACCTTCGGCAAACCCAGGCAGTAAAGACACATCCACCGGTTGCGATAGAACGATGGCAGACGCCACACAAGGATGAGCCGAGCAATGCATCCCCAGCTCAGTCAGTTTTGACTGATAGTCCTGGCGACTCAAACGATCGAGATTGACCCTAAGCGTCATGGGCGGATGGGCGTTAATCGCCTCAAGAACTTCGTTTAAGTTGCCTGCATAAGCCTTGGCTAAACGCCGATAAAGCCAATCGGGTAGCGCATGACGACTGGCTTCATCTTGGTCTGCTTGCGCCTGCAGCTCTGCACCATGGCGTTGTATATGGCGCAACACACCATTGATCAACTTCACTGCCCATGGTTTTTTAAGCACTCTGGCCAATTCGGCGGTTTGTTGAATCACGGCATACGCTGGGGACTGCCCAGCCAGCAACTCGTACAAGCCCAACTCCAATGCGCTGATAATGTCCTGATCTTTCTTTTTCAAAGGCTTTTGCAGGCATTGATTCAAGATGGCCTGCAGTCGATAGTGCCAACGAATCACCCCAAAACTCAGCGCTTGGACACGCGCCTGGTCCTTCTCAACAACCTGTGACTGAGCATGCGGTAAAGCATCACTGAGCGAGACACCCTCGGCAAGCACTCGCTGCAGCAAACGCACGACTACGAGGCGCACATTCATGGCTGACCGAGCCGTTGACCCAGTAAAGAGCGACCTGCCAAGAACTCCGCTGCGGATAGCGCCTTACTACCCGCCCACTGCAGGCGCATGATACGTAGAATACTGGCCCCTGTGGCCACATCAATACCTTGGGCTGACTCCGCCAATACCAGTCCGGGCGACACGGGTGACGCCGCTGACTGATCCTGCACCGCCGACTCCCAAAGTCTGACTGTATGACCTTGACAGGTCGTGTAGGCGACCGGCCATGGATTGTACGCGCGCACACGCCGATCCAGCTGAATCGCCGACTCCGTCCAATCGATTTCAGCTTCCGCTTTGGTGAGTTTTTTTGCATAGGTTGCTAAGGCTTCATCCTGCGGCTTTGCCTGGAAGCGACCTTGCTGCAAATCCTCAATTCCCTGTAATAAAACGTCAGCGCCGATGGCAGCGAGACGATCATGCAAACTTTGCGCAGTATCCGAAGCTTCTATGGCACAGGCCTGTGTCCTTAAAACCGGACCGGTGTCCAAGCCTGCCTCCATTTGCATCAGGCTGATGCCTGTTTGCGCGTCTCCAGCCAACAAAGCCCGCTGTATGGGAGCCGCTCCCCGCCAACGGGGCAACAGTGAAGCATGAATATTGATACAACCGAAGCGAGGAATATCGAGGAGGGTTTGCGGGAGCAATAACCCGTAGGCCGCAACCACCATTAAATCAGGCTGATATTCGGCAAGCCGGGCTAATGCTTCTGGATCTTTGAAATGAGGAGGCTGCTCAACCGGTATGCCAGCCCGCAAAGCTGTCTGTTTGACCGGGCTGGCCTGAAGTTTGCGCCCTCGACCGGCCGGACGATCCGGCTGGGTATACACCGCGACCACTCGATTGTCCGCATCAATCAGCGCCTGTAGCGCCGGTACGGCAAATTCCGGCGTACCGGCAAAAACCACTCGCATCAGACGACCTCGCGTTGCCCTCGCGGCTGAACACCCTGATCCTGACGCGACTTTTTCTCGAGTTTTTTGCGGATACGATCACGCTTTAAGGTTGAGAGATAGTCGACAAACAGACGTCCATCAAGATGATCAATCTCGTGTTGGATACACACGGCCAGCAAGCCCTCAGCATCCAGTTCGAATAGCTTACCGTCGCGATCCAGTGCTTTTACCTTAATCCGCTGGGCTCGGGGCACTGATTCGTAAAATCCGGGAATGGATAAGCAACCTTCCTCGGAATCCACCCGTCCATCACTGTCAATAATTTCAGGATTGATGAACACCATCGGGCGTCTGCCTTGCCCTGAGCGCTCCTCTGTCTCGGGGTCAGCCACATCCATCACCACCACGCGGCGATGATCATTGACCTGAGTTGCTGCCAGACCGATACCGTCTGCCGCATACATAGTCTCGAACATGTCATCGACCAGCTGGCGAATAGCGGCATCCACCGTCGCTACCTCTTGCGCACGCTGACGTAAGCGCGAGTCGGGAAAAACAAGAATATCAAGCTGTGCCATGACCGTTGATCCGAAAATTAACCTAGGTAACCCACAAAGCCCCTGCAGAGCAGAGACGCCTGTGCTTTCATGGGCCTTATTCTAGCTTGCTTGCCAAAAGGATGCGCGCTGCTATGCCCAAAGACAGCCTTGAACTTTCAGATTGGCTCAAACTAACCAGCCTGCCCGGCGTGGGCGCAGTCCTTTTTCAAAGGATTTTAGATGTTTATGGATCGCCCACTCAGTTTATTCAGGCCGGCGCACCCGCCTGGCAACACTTTGACCTAAAACCTGAGGCTTTGCGTTCGCTGGAACACCATGCCGCTGAAGAGCCAGCCACGGCGCGAGCCCTAGAGTGGGCTGAGCAAGAACACCATCACATCCTCACCTGCCAAGATGCGCACTATCCGCAACAACTCTTGGCTGCTGGCCACGCGCCCCCCATTCTCTACGTCGTCGGTGACCCAACGATTCTCAACTGGCCGATGCTTGCGATCATCGGCACCCGCAACCCCAGCGCAGGTGGTAAGGACACAGCCAATCAATTTGCCGCACAGCTGGCCCGTTCCGGCCTAGTGATCAACAGTGGCCTAGCCCGGGGCATTGACGCCTGTGCTCACTCAGCGGCTTTGCAAGCGGGAGGTTTGACCGTGGCCGTTACCGCAACAGGGGCGGACATAATCTACCCACGGGAACATCAGAAATTGGCCCAGCAAATCATCACTGAAGGCGCGGTCATTACGGAAATGCCGCTAGGTACCGAGGTTAAACCGACATTGTTTCCGCGACGCAATCGCATTATCGCTGGCATGAGCCTAGGCACGTTGGTGATTGAAGCAGCCGCACGCAGTGGCTCATTGATTACCGCCCGCCTCGCTTCAGAACAAGGTCGAGAAGTATTTGCCATACCAGGATCGATTCATAATCCGCTGAGTAAGGGCTGTCACAAACTCATTCGCGAGGGCGCCAAGCTGGTGGAAACAGCGGATGATATTCTCGAGGAACTGGTCGGCGCCGGGCTGAACATTCCAGATTCTCAGCCCCTTCCCGCGAGCAATCTTAAAGAAACGCCCGCACAAGACCCGGAACATCGGCGAGTGCTCGACGCTCTGGGGTACGACCCCAGTTCGATAGATGCGCTCGTGCGACGCACCGGATTGACCGTTGCGACGGTTTCCTCCATTCTGCTCATCATGGAACTGCGCGGCCAAGTGGCCTCTCTATCTGGTGGAATGTACGCACGGACACGGTCGGAAAACTGAGGATGAAAGAGAACGTACTGGATGTCTTGATGTACCTGTTCGAACACTATATCGATGACAATATCGAGTTCGAACCCGATCGCGAACAACTCCAAGATGCTTTGTTGGACGCAGGCTTCCCCGGCGAAGAGATCAGTAAGGCCTTCGCATGGCTGGAGAGCCTCACCAGTGAAGACCACGCCCCAGGCACGCTCAACACAGCATCGTCACTGCGCATCTACTCGACCCAAGAAATGCGTCGGCTTGATGCTGATAGCCGCGGTTTTTTATTGTTTCTGGAACAAAACGGCGTGTTGGAGTCGGCGATGCGAGAACGCGTCATCACGCGCATCATGGAACTCGAGGCCGACAACGTCAGTCTGGATGAGACCAAGTGGATTACACTAATGGTCATGTTTAACGAACCCGGCCAAGAGGCTGCATGCTCTTGGTTAGAGAATATGATTTTCGAGCATCCTCCGGAGTACTTGCACTGAAATCCGCCATGAAAACTAAGGTCACCAGGCTATGAGCAAACACCTGGTCATTGTTGAATCGCCCGCTAAGGCCAAAACCATTAAAAAATACCTCGGATCCGATTACGAGGTACTGGCATCCTATGGCCACGTGAGAGACCTGATTCCCAAAGGTGGGGCTGTAGATCCCGACCACGGGTTTCGCATGGACTATCGGGTTATTGAACGCAACGAAAAACATGTGGAGGCGATCGCCAAAGCCTTGAAAAAGGCGGATACCCTCGTCTTGGCCACTGACCCTGATCGCGAGGGTGAAGCTATCTCTTGGCATTTGCATGAACTGCTCAACGAGCGTGGCCTGCTTGAGGGTAAGAAAGCCGAGCGCGTGGTGTTTTATGAAATCACTAAAGGTGCCGTACGTGAGGCCATCGCCAAACCCCGGCATCTGTCCAATGACCTGATTAATGCACAGCAGGCGCGTCGCGCCTTGGATTACCTAGTGGGCTTCAATTTATCGCCGCTACTGTGGAAAAAAATTAAACGGGGTCTCTCAGCTGGCCGAGTGCAAAGCCCGGCTTTGCGCATGATTGTCGAGCGTGAACTGGAGATAGAAGCTTTTGTGCAGCGTGAATACTGGACGCTGGACGCTGCGGCGCTGAAGGACACACAAGCCTTCACCGCGAAGCTACAAATCTATCAAGGCAACAAACTCGATCAATTTGACATCAACAATGAGACTCTGGCGCAGTCTGCACGCGATACCTTGATCGCGGCGGCGGCAGGTTCTTTGCGCGTAGCCAAACTCGAGAAAAAAGACCGCAAACGCCATCCCGCTCCGCCCTTTACCACCTCGACTCTGCAACAAGAGGCTTCTCGCAAACTGGGATTTTCAGCCAGCCGTACCATGCGAGTCGCACAGCAACTCTATGAAGGCGTTGATCTGGGGGGTGGGCCCATCGGCTTGATCACCTACATGCGAACCGACTCACTATCGTTGGCTAATGATGCAGTGTCGGAACTACGCGATCTCATCGCCAAACGCTTTGGTAACGCTAAGCTCCCCGAGAGCGCGCGCCATTACAAGACCAAGTCGAAGAATGCGCAAGAAGCCCACGAGGCGATTCGGCCCACATCCGCCATGCGTCTGCCTGATGAGATCAAGACCTATCTATCTCCAGAGCAATATCGACTCTACGATCTGATTTGGAAACGCACTGTGGCCTGTCAAATGATTCATGCGACGCTTGATACGGTAGGCGCCGATCTTCACGCAGGCGACGCCAAACATGTATTCCGAGCGACCGGATCGACCGTCAAAGATCCAGGTTTTATGGCGGTCTATCGCGAAGACCTTGACGATGCCAAGGTAGAAAACGATGAACGCATGCTCCCCGAGCTCACTGAGGGGGAAACCATTCAGCTTCAGGATGTACTGACCCACCAGCATTTCACTGAACCGCCGCCACGCTATACCGAAGCTAGCCTCGTCAAAGCTTTGGAAGAACACGGTATTGGCCGGCCCTCCACCTACGCGTCGATTATCAGCACGTTATTACAACGTGAGTACGCCGAACTGGAAAGTCGCCGCTTCACACCCACGGAAATAGGCCGCATCGTTAATAGTTTCCTCACCCAGCATTTCACCCGTTACGTGGACTATGACTTCACCGCCCGCTTGGAAGATGAACTCGATGAAATTTCCCGCGGCGAGAAAGATTGGATCCCGGTCCTGGAAGGTTTCTGGAAAGATTTTCATGACCAGGTGAAAGACAAGGAGACCTCTGTCAGCCGCGCCGAGGCGGTCCAATCTCGCGAGCTGGGGATAGACCCGGACTCTGGCAAACCAGTGTCCGTGCGCATGGGCCGATATGGTCCGCTGGTACAAATCGGCACCAAAGATGATGAAGAAAAACCGCGCTTCGCCAGCCTTCAACCGGGTCAAAAAATGGACAGCTTGGATCTTGAGCAAGCTCTGGCGCTATTCACCTTGCCACGAGATCTGGGTGAAACCCCTGATGGCGAGCCAGTGAGTACCAACATTGGTCGGTTTGGGCCTTATGTAAAATTTGGCAAACGTTATGCCTCTCTGGGTGCCGATGACGATCCCTATACCATTGAATTACCTAGAGCCTTGGAACTGATCGAAGAGAAAAAACAGCTGGATGCGCAACGCTTTATCAAGAGCTTCGAAGCTGAGGGCATTCAGGTACTTAATGGCCGATACGGTCCGTACATCACGGATGGCAGCAAAAATGCGCGCATTCCCAAAGATCAAGATCCGGCTGAGTTAAACCTTGAGACCTGCCAGGAGCTGCTTGCTGCAGCCCCGCAGCGTCGTGGCCGCGGCAAAACAGCCACCAAGCCCCGCGCCAAGAAAAGTGCAGCCCGGTCTGCCGGCAAATCCAGCTAAAACCGGTCTTATGGCTACCCGCACAACGGATATCAGCGTTGCCGCCGCCACCGTCAAAAAAGGCGGAGTCATAGCCTATCCTACGGAAGCGGTTTATGGCTTGGGCTGTGACCCACGCAATGAAGAAGCGGTGCATCGCATTTTGCAAGTCAAACAACGCTTGCCGCAAAAAGGACTGATCCTGATTGCCAGTGATTTCTTTCAAGTCGCACCATTTCTCAAACCCATCGATGCGGCACTTAAGGCCAAGGCCATGGACTCCTGGCCAGGCCCAGTGACTTGGCTATGGCCGGTAAGGCCAGACACTCCCAAGTGGCTGTGTGGCGAGCATGCCACGTTAGCTGTGCGCGTTACCGCCCACCCCTTGGCTGCGGGCCTATGCTCTGCATTGGGTATGGCGTTGGTCTCCACCAGCGCCAATCGCGAAGGGGCGCCTCCTGCCACAGATCCGCAAATGCTAGAGGAAACCCTTGGCGAGCTTCTGGATACGATTCTGGAAGGACCCCTGGGTGGTCATGAAAAGCCCAGCCAAATCCGCGATCTCAAAACCGATCAGGTTATCCGCCAATGACTACAACGCCCGCGCCACTGGATCTGAACCAGGTGGTGGACTACCTGCATGAACTGCAGCAGCGAATCTGCACTGAGTTGACTAGTTTAGATAGCAAGGGTCAGTGGCGCCGCGATCAGTGGCAGCGTCCTGAAGGCGGAGGCGGCGACTCCAGGGTGTTTCAAGATGGGGATATTTTTGAACAGGCTGGTGTCAATGTTTCCCATGTCAACGGCAAACAACTGCCAGCCGCAGCAACCGTCACCCGACCCGAGCTCGCTGGGCGAAGCTTTCAAGCAGCTGGACTGTCTTTGGTTATTCATCCTCAGAATCCCCATGTACCGACCTCCCATGCCAATGTGCGGTTTTTTATGGCGGAAAAACCCAATGCTGAGCCGGTTTGGTGGTTCGGTGGCGGCTTTGATCTGACCCCTTACTATGGTTTTGAAGCTGACTGTCGCCACTGGCATGAAACAGCCAAAGCCATCTGTCAGCCTTTTGGTGATGACGTTTATCCTCGTCTGAAACACTGGTGTGATGAGTATTTCTATTTGCCGCACCGAAATGAACCGCGTGGCATCGGCGGGCTGTTTTTTGATGATTTGAATGAGTGGGGTTTTGAGTCGTGCTTTGCTTTTATGCGCGCCATCGGCGATGGCTATCTCGATGCTTATTTGCCCATCGTTAAGCAGCGCTGTGATACTCCATTTACAAAAGCCCAGCGGGAATTCCAACTGTACCGCCGGGGTCGCTATGTCGAATTCAATCTGCTCTATGACCGCGGCACGCTGTTCGGCCTTCAATCCGGTGGACGCACCGAGTCTATCCTGATGTCCTTGCCACCCCGAGTTCGCTGGATTTATGACTGGCAAGCCACCCCGGGCTCCCCGGAGTCTGAGCTGTATGAAAAGTTCTTAAAACCCCGCGACTGGTGTGCTTGACACACTGCGCAAAATCCCCAAGGCTGATCCCATGCAGCCCAAAGACACCACCGACAACGAAGCCTTCAAAGGCTTTACCAATCACGAATGCCCTTTCATGCCCTGCCACAAAGGCGTGAAACGAGAATTCAATTGTCTGTTTTGTTATTGCCCGCTAATTGCCTATGAGTGTCCGGGACCCTATAAGGTATTCATTGATGCCAATGGCATGCGGCGCAAAGACTGCAGTGGCTGCAATTTGCCGCATAATGGCATCAAGCAATCCTGGAACTTCATCCAAAAATGGTTAGAGCAGCCTGTGTTGTGGGATGGCAAACCACAAACTCGTTTCCAAGTGGATTTGCCCGAGGAAGCCATCCCCGACTATCGACCTCGCACTCCCTAATTGGCGGTAACTTGAGCCTGATCAGGTATCCACACCTCTAAACTAGGGCATTGTTGAAACCGTAAAAACGCACGCGTACGATCGATTTTGAAAACCATAGGATTTTAATGCCTATGGTATTTGCGAGTCGCCAGTCCTCTGAAGTCTCGCTTCTTATTTTGCGGAGCATGCATATGCGAATCCTATTCGTCCACCCGAACTATCATTCCGGCGGAGCTGAAATCGCCGGCAAGTGGTCTCCTGCCTGGGTCGCCTACCTAGCCGGTTATCTCAAATCCAACGGTTATGACGATTATATTTTTGTCGACGCCATGACCGATGAAATCAGTGACGAGGATCTGCGCAAGATTTTTGCTCATGAAAATCCTGATGTCATTTGCTGCACCTCGGTAACTCCGGCCATTTACAAAGCCGAGGAAACGCTGAAAATCGCTAAAGAGGTCTGTCCCAATGCGGTGACGCTATTAGGCGGTATTCATGCTACCTTCATGTTCCAACAGGTCCTCACTGAGGCACCCTGGATTGATGCGATCATTCGTGGCGAAGGCGAATCCATCACGCTTGAAGTGGTTCAAGCCATTGATGCGGGTCGCTGGCCTGAGTGCCGCAACGAAATCAAAGGCATCGCATTTAATGACGATGACAAGGTCATTGCCACCCCAGCGGCACCCACCATTCGCGATGTCGATTCGATTATCCCTGATTGGGGCATTTTGGAGTGGAAGAAGTACATCTACATTCCCCTTGGCGTGCCGGTTGCCACGCCCAGCATGTCGCGGGGTTGCCCTTTCACCTGTAGCTTTTGTTCCCAGTGGAAGTTCTGGCGTGATTACCGAGTCCGTGACCCGAAGAAAGTCGTCGATGAAATCGAAATCCTCATGAAGGATCATGGCGTTGGCTTCTTTATCCTGGCCGATGAAGAGCCGACGATTAACAAAGCCAAATTCGTCGAGTTCTGTGAGGAACTGATCGATCGTGATTTGGGCATTCTTTGGGGTATCAATACCCGCGTCACCGACATCATGCGTGATGAGGATTTGTTGCCATTTTATCGCAAGGCAGGCTTGGTCCACATTTCCCTAGGAACCGAAGCCGCCGCGCAGATGAATCTCGATACATTCGTGAAAGAGACCACCGTGGCCCAAAACAAACGGGCCATTGAACTGCTGCGCAATGCCGGTATCGTCACCGAAGCTCAGTTCATTGTTGGTCTGGACAATGAGACCCCGGAAACTCTCGAAGAAACCTTCCGCATGTGTATGGACTGGAATCCCGATATGGCGAATTGGGCGATGTTCACTCCCTGGCCATTTTCGGATTTGTACAACGACGTCAAGGACAAAGTAGAAATTTTCGACTTTGAAAAATACAACTTTGTCACACCGATTATGAAGCCTGCAGCTATGACCCGTGGTGAATTACTGGATCGGGTGATGCATAACTACAGACGCTTTTACATGAAGAAAGCCTTCCTCGGTTATCCCTGGGAGCGCAATCGCTTGCGTCGCAAATACCTGCTCGGCTGCCTCAAAGCGTTTTTGAAAAGTGCGTTTGAACGACGCTTCTACGACCTGGGTAAAGCCGGTTATTGGGGCCCACAGTCGCGCAAGAAGGTGGACTGGAACTTTGACACCAGCCGCACGCTGGTGAAACCTGAGCCGCAGCTTGAGGAACAGGTCATTAAGTGGAAAAGTGCTCCGATCCGCAAGCGTGGCGGCAAGCCTGCCAAAGCAGCAGCCAGCGATGCAGCGGTACAGGTGAAAGTCTGTGGCGGCGGTGATCAGCAATTAGCGGAGAGCCTAGACAGTGAAACAATCAAGACTGATATCCGCGAAAACGCCTGACCTGGGCTGAAAAATAGGTATGCTTACGAGGGCGCCTGCGGGCGCCCTCGGTCTTTGTGGCTTGAAATAACCGGACTTTTAACATTGTGATTAATGATCCTGAAGCAGCCATCGATTTTCCCTCACGTCCTGAATTGGCTCCGCGGCGCTCGCGGGCGCTCATGATTCAGGGCACCAGCTCCGATGTGGGCAAAAGTCTTTTGGTAGCTGGCCTTTGTCGCGCCTACACCCGACGCGGGCTCACTGTGCGACCTTTCAAAGCCCAAAACATGAGCAATAACGCAGCGGTTACCAGCGACTGTGATCCCGAAATAAACCAACAGGGTGAGACTCAACCCCATCGCGGTGAAATTGGGCGAGCCCAAGCTTTGCAAGCGCGAGCCTGTGGCGTAGCGCCGTCGATTCACATGAACCCGGTGTTGCTCAAGCCCCAGACCACAGCCGGTTCGCAGGTGGTGCTGCGCGGGCGAGTCTTGGGTACTTGTCGCGCCAAGGTGTATCACAAGATGAAGCCTCAGCTACTGCCAGCAGTCGTCGATAGTTTTCATCGTGTTGCAGCACAAGCCGATCTCGTCCTGGTTGAAGGTGCCGGCAGTGGCGCCGAAGTTTATCTGCGCAAATCCGATATCACCAATATGAAACTCGCCAACCTAGTCGATCTACCTGTGGTTTTGCTGGGAGATATTGATCGCGGCGGCGCATTGGCGGCGATTGTGGGGACGCATGCCCTGTATGAAGCCGATGAGCGAGCTCGGGTTGTGGGCTATATTATCAATAAATTCAGAGGTGACTTATCTCTGTTTGAACCCGCCATGGAGCTGATGACAGAGCGTACCGGCTGGCCTTCGCTGGGCGTTCTGCGTTGGTTTGACGCCGCAGCACAATTGCCTGCGGAGGACTCTTTGGCTTTGGAAAGACCAGCGATGAGTCAAGGAGGGAGTCTGAATATCTCGATCCCACAATTGTCTCGTGTTGCCAACTTTGATGACATGGATCCGCTGGCTGCCGAACCGGGCGTTCACTTGCGCTGGGTAAAACCCGGCCAGTCCATACCCCGCGATACCGACGTGATCATTCTGCCTGGCTCGAAGTCCACCCGGGGCGACTTAGATACGCTGCGCCGCGAAGGCTGGGACATCGATATTCAATCGCACGTGCGCCAAGGTGGGCGGGTGGTGGGCCTGTGCGCTGGCTACCAAATGCTGGGCAAGGTGATTCGTGATCCTTCTGGTATCGAAGGTGAGCCCGGTGAAACACCCGGCTTAGGCTTGCTGGATTTAGAGACTGAAATGACACCCGATAAACAACTGTTGGAACTTCATGCAACAGAAACATTCTCGGGTTGCAGCATCACGGGCTATGAAATGCACATGGGTCGCACGCAAGGCCCCGGCCTGGAAAAACCCTGGTTGCGACTCAGCGAAGCTTCAGGAACCGTTCGCGACGAGGGGGCAATAACCGCTGATGGTTTGGTCAGCGGCGCTTATGTCCATGGCATCTTCGGCAATGATGACTTTCGCCGTCACTGGTTGGCACAAGTTGGCGGTAAAGCTTCGGACCTAGCCTACGAAGCACGCATTGAAGCAGCGCTGGATGCTTTAGCGGATCACTGCGAGGCCAATCTTGATTTGGATTCGCTGTTGTCGCTGGCGCGCTAAACGCCAAAAGCCTATGGCCCGCACTCTGGATTTCCCCAAGTTAAGCCCTGACCGCGCAACACGCGGCAAAGTGCTGATGCTCCAAGGCACGAACGCGGATGTGGGCAAAAGCCTAGTTGTTGCCGGTCTATGTCGGGCTTTCACCAACCGGGGTCTTATCGTACGCCCCTTTAAAGCACAAAACATGAGCAATAATGCTGCAGTCACCGTTGATTCTGATGTGCCCGATCATGCAGGTGAAATCGGCCGAGCTCAGGCATTACAAGCCATGGCCTGTGGATCGTCGTTTTCTGTGCATATGAATCCGGTGCTCCTCAAGCCCGAGTCTGATGACTGCAGTCAGGTCGTCTTACGCGGTCGGGTGATTGGGCAAATCTCTGCCGCTGACTATCAAAACATCAAACCGCAGCTTCTGCCGGCCGTTCTTGATAGCTTGCGTCGTCTTGCCAGTGAGGCAGACTTGGTTTTGGTAGAAGGAGCCGGCTCTAGTGCAGAAACGTATTTGCGCCCCCAGGACATTACCAATATGGGCCTGGCTGAAGCTGCCGATTTACCCGTGGTCCTCATGGGCGAGGATGCTCGTGGCGGCATGCTGGCTTCTGTGGTGGGTAGTCATGCTCTCTGGTCAGAAGCAGATCGTCGGCGCATTAAGGCCTATCTGGTTAACCGTTTCCGTGGTGACCCGAAGGTGTTTGCCCCAGCAATGCACCTCATGAGTCAAATCACCGGATGGCCCTGTCTGGGATTAATCTCTTGGTTTGATGCCGCTGCTCAACTGCCTCAAGAAGATTCCCTAGCGCTGGATCGTCCTCGATCTGGCCGATCCGCCAAATTAAACATCGCAGTCCCTCGACTGCCTCGTGTAGCGAATTTTGATGACTTAGATCCGTTAGCGGCGGAACCGGAGGTCAACCTCTTCTGGCTCCCTTCCGGAACCCCGGTTCCTGCAGATACCGATGTGGTGATTCTTCCGGGTTCAAAAGCTACCCGTGAAGATCTCAAGACACTTTATACCGAAGGCTGGCATCACGATATCCGAGCGCATGTGCGCCGTGGAGGTGTTGTCGTAGGTTTATGTGCCGGTTTTCAAATGTTGGGCAATGCCGTCCATGACCCGGATGGCTTAGAAGGTTCGCCCGGCAGTACGCAAGGACTGGGTTTACTCAACATGGAAACACATATTGATGTGTCTAAAACCTTGCGTACCCTGGACCATCTGGATCAGCACTCCAAGGCACGTATCCAGGGTTATGAAATGCACATGGGGGTCTCAAAGGGCCCAGCGCTGTCCAGTCCCTGGTTGAATCTGCAAACGCAAGACACAGTTGATGCAGAAGGTGCGTGTGGCTTTGATGGGCGCGTTTTTGGCAGCTATGTTCATGGCCTATTTCATAATGATGCATTTCGCGCACATTGGCTGGATACTCTGGGCGTCAAAGCATCCGGCATAGCGCACCAGCAACGCATGGAAAATACGCTGGACCAGCTCGCTGCTCAACTTGAAGCGGATTTGGATCTAGACCACCTGCTGAGCTTGGCAGAAAAACCCTTTGGCGGCCGATGAATAGCACCGATGTTTTGGTTATTGGCGGTGGCATAGCGGCGCTTTGCTCAGCCATCAGTGCCAGTGAGCATGGTGCTAAGGTCACATTGGTAGATTCCGCCCCCAAATTCCAACGTGGCGGCAATGCACGGCATTCACGCAATTTGCGCATTGCTCATGATCAACCCAGTCCGCTCTTTCCAGGCCAGTATGGCGTAGACGAATATATGGCTGATCTAAACGCGATCAATCATGGGGCGGGTGACCCTGAGCTGTGTCAGATCCTGGCCAAGCAGTCTGCCGAGCTACCCGACTGGTTCATGCGCCAAGGGCTGAAGTTTGAAACCATCGAACAAGCCAATCTACCCTACTCACGTAAGACAGCTTTCTTTTTGGGTGGCGGTCGACATGCCATGAATGCACTGTTCACCCGGGCTGAAACACTGGGTGTTGAAATCCTGCAAGAGACTACTGTGACGCATGTGCCCCTGCATGTCCGTGAAAATTTCGAAATAGTGCTGCAACAGCCACAGGACCAATGCACGCTGCGGGCCGCCAGCGTGATTATCTGTAGCGGCGGCTATCAAGCTAATTTAGATAAGCTCAGAGAAGACCTAGGGCCCGTGGCTGACCATCTGCGTGTGCGAGGCTCGCCCTGGGTAACAGGTGCATTATTGTCGGACTTATTGGCTCAGGGAGCCAAACCGGTCGGCAGGCGAGATCAATGTCATGCGGTCGCTGTCCACGCTGATGCACCTCTGACCGATGGTGGCATTGTCACGCGCGCAGACGGGCTACACTGGGGCATTGTCATCAATAAGCGCGGTGAGCGGTTTTTTGATGAAGCAAAAATGACCAGTCCGCATCGCTATTCTTATTGGGGTCAGACCCTGTTGCAAAACGCAGATGGCCCTTCTTACTTGTTATTGGATGCCGATGGTGAAACTCAGCTCCCTGACCATATTTATGAACCCGTTCGTGCCCATAGCCTCACCGAGTTAGCAAGCGCCATTGACGTAGACCCCCAGCAGTTGCAGAAAACAGTGTCCCAATACCATGACCATATTGTCTCCGAAACGTCGTCAGCGAACTGTCACTGCACTGCGACTCCGCGTAAAAGCCGATTCGCGATGGCCCTTAAAAAACCCCCGTTTAGCGCCTATGCCTTATGTCCAGGCATTACCTTCACGGGGTTTGGCATACAAGTCGATGGCAAAGCGCGTGTATGCATAACAGAAGGTGGCCCATGTGAGCGGGTGTTTGCTGCGGGTATGATTATGGCGCCGGCGATACTCGGAGGCGGCTACACTGCCGGCGCGGCTTTAGCGGTCGGAGCTGTATTTGGGCGCATTGCGGGCCAGCAAGCCGCTGTGGCGATGAGACACTAGCCCATGGACTCGTCATCTAACCAAGAAGCAAGGCGCGTCTTCAAACTCTGCAATGTATGCGGGTTTTGTACGGGACTTTGTCCGGTATTTCCCTCGGCACAGCAACGCTCCGAACTGCGCCTCGAGGACTTGGTGCATTTGGCCAACCTCTGCCACAACTGTGGTGCCTGCTGGTCGGCGTGTCAGTACGCACCGCCCCACCCCTTTGCTATAGACGTGCCCGCAACTTTGGCGCGCACGCGTGTTAACAGCTACGAACAATTCGCTTGGCCAAAAGGCTTTGCTGATCAGCTCATAACGAAGCCACTTTGGGGTGCAGTATGGCTGCTCATCATTGGCCTGATCCCTCTATTGCTAATGGGAATACAGGCACCGTCAGTGTGGACCCCCACATTACTTGCACTCGGCTTATTGTGGGCTATCTTCAGCATGTCGATGTCCTGGCTGCAGTTTTGGCGAGAAACGCGGGCCACCACCGTTGATGCTCGCTCTGGTCAAGCCTGGCGAGACGCTCTAATCGATACTCTAGTTTTACGCCATTTGGATGGCGGTGGTGGCGGTTGTCAACAAAGCCAGCACCCCGATCACCGCCGCTTAGCGCATCACGCCGTTTTCTATGGTTTTTTCTTGAGCATTTTAGCCACCCCCATAAGCGTGATCTTTGCCCCGATTCATCCTTTGTTACCCGATATCCTCGCCGTTTTATTTGGCTTCGTACTCCTGCTGGGTGTTCTCCTGCTGGCGTATCACAAAACTCAAGAGCGGATAGCACTGAAAGCCAGTGCTCCTGCAGCACAGGGATATCTGCTACTCACACTCTTGGGGTTGCTCGCCGTCACCGGATTGGCTGCAAAGCTATTACTGCAAAGCAATGCCGGGCCCATCTTGGTGGCATTGCATCTGGGCTGTGTATTGGCTTTTTTTGTACTCATGCCTCTGAGCAAATTCACCCATGGTGGTTATCGCTTTCTTGCCCTTGTGGACGCCAAAGTGCAGAAACTTGTGACAAATCAACGTCGCTCGAAAATTCTCATTGAGGACGGGGAAAGCAAATCAGACTGAAAGCTTGCGTGCTAATATAAGAATCACGCTATCGGGGCGCGGCACCCAAGAGATCAAGGCTTTACACTAATGGGAACTACGGGCTGGCTTATCGCGATTTTAATTGCCTTGTTTCTACTGGGCCAATTCGCTTTTCTCTATCGAAGCAAGGGTATGCAAGGCCGCCCTGCCCCAGATTTTGCAGCGCTACTCAGTGCTCAGCAAGACCCTCAAGCAAAATTCATCCTCTACTTTTTCAGCCCTCGCTGCAGTATGTGTCAGCAGATATCGACCACTCTAGAATCCCTACAGTCCGAGCAAGACAACGTGTTGTTCATCGATGTAGGACAACAACCAGAGATGGCTAAAAAATTTCGCGTTATGGGCACACCGACACTGATTCGTGTCGAAAAAGGACTGATCAAGCAAGTCATGATGGGGGCCAAGGATGAAGACACAGTGCGCGGTTTCGTGACGCATTAAGCAACATCCGGTGAGGAAAGTATCATGCTACAAATTAATCCAAATCTTGTTTGCTGGTTTGTGCGACATGCCCGTCAATTTCATGCCCAAGAAGATGTGATGTTGCCGGATGAGCCCGATCCACAAAATGAAGGCTGGGTGGATGAGGCCCTGCAAGAGCACTCAGATAATGTGCTTTATCTCGAATTAAAGGATGCGGTAGAAGAACTTGAGCCACAGATACAAGCAGAGCTTGTTTCCCTGATGTGGCTCGGAAGAGGCGATTATTCCGAGGATGAATGGGATTTGGCGTTGGAAGACGCGCTTTCTAATTGGACTCCTCGCACTGCCGACTACCTACTGGCTACCCCCTTGGGTGCTGATTACCTGAACGAGGGTTTAGCGATGATGGGCTATAGCTGTGATGAGGATGAATGAATAATTCCTCGCTTTTTCGCAGCGTTTGCTACAACGCTTCAGCTGAGGGGCCAAAAGTCATCGTGCTTGGGGCAGTGCATGGTAACGAGCCCTGCGGAACTCAGGCGATTTATCGACTCATGTCAGCTTTAGATCAGGGTGAATTAAAACTACAAAAAGGCCAATTAACACTCATTCCGATTACCAACCCCCTGGCCTGGGATAAGCGCTCGCGCATGGGTGAGCGTAATCTCAATCGTAATTTTCGCCGCCATGATGCACCACAGGATTACGAAGATAAGCTGTGCAATCAATTAGCTCCGCTGCTTGAAGACCATGATGTGCTGTTGGACTTGCACTCGTTTCATACGCCGGGCAAGCCCTTTGTGATGCTTGGGCCGCGCAACAATAGTGGCGAGTTGGAAGCTTTTTCTTTTGCTGATAAAGAACAGGACTGGGCAAGTCGTCTAGGGGTAGAGCGCATGCTTGAGGGCTGGCTTGAGACTTATGCCCGCGGTGTAGCCCGACGCACAGCTAACCCCAATGCCAGCTTACGTGCACAAATGCTGTCCACGGACCCAGGATATGGCGTAGGGACCACCGAGTACATGCGGTCCCATGGGGGCTATGCGCTAACCCTAGAGTGTGGCCAACATGACGATCCTAAAGCCCCTGAGATCGCCTATGAAGCCATCTGTAGAACACTCTCGCATTTAAATTTATTGGCCTTACCCAAGCCGGAAATCACTGCAAATATCGAAATTTTGAGACTGATAGATGTCATCGATCGAGACCATGAAGGGGATCAGTTCGTCCAAGAATGGCGGAGCTTCGATTCTTTGGTAACAGGTGACGTGATCGGGCGACGCCATGACGATAGTTTAGTGACCGCACCCATGAACGGTTTTATTGTGTTCCCCAATCCCAATGCCATGCCGGGTAATGAATGGTTTTATTTGGCGACCCATAGTGATCGAGCGAGGTGTGGAACATGACCAATGGTGACGTGCCCTATTTCCGCCCAGTCAGGGACATTTATCAGTCAAAAGTCGTGACCTGCCTCCCCGACGATAATCTGGTCAGCGTCGTCGAGATCATGCGAGAGCGCAATATTTCTAGCGTCGTCGTATGTGACCACGAAGATAGGCCCATTGGGATTATTACCGACCGAGATCTACGTAATAAGGTTGTGCCTTCAGGGCGTGAAACCTCGAGTTTTCGTGTTCGCGACATCATGAACAGTCCGCTCACCACCATTGGCGAAGACGACGTTCTCTATGAAGCACTCTACCGGATGTCGAGTCTGAATATTCATCGTCTGGTGGTGGTCAATGGTGGCGGTAACCTGATTGGTATTGTGACTGACACCGATATTCTGCGTATGCAGAGTCACTCACCCCATCAATTGGTGCGTGATATTGAAAACGCGGCCGATCTGGAAACGCTTAAAGACCTGCACGAACGCATTCAAGATTTGGTCGTGCATCTCAGCGGCACGGCAACATCAATCCGCGATTTATCGAAACTAATAGCCAATCTCAATGACCAAATTATCCTTCGCCTTCTGGCTTTACTGGTTCAAGATCGCTTCCCCGATATTGGTGGTGAATTCAGTTTTGTGGTCATGGGTAGTGAGGGACGCGGCGAACAAACCCTCTCAACAGATCAGGACAATGCCATCATCTTGCCCGATGTCTATGATGCCCATCAGACAGCTTCTGTTGAAAAGTTTGCTCAAGCATTGATTGATGACCTCACCAGTATCGGTATACCAGCCTGCCCTGGCGGCATCATGGCCAGTAATGAACCATGGCGACGCACGGTGGCGCAATGGAAACGCGAATTGGATCGCTGGCTAACAACCCCTAGTCCCGAAAATATCCCCAACGCCAGCATGTTTGCCGATATACGCACTTTGTATGGTTCCACTGAGTGGGAACACTCACTCAAAGCCCATATTTATCGCCGTGTCAGTGAAAACAAACTGTTTTTGATGCGCATGACTGAAAACATGGTGCGCTTCCCACCACCACTCAATTGGCGCGGAAAAATAAAAACAGGCACACAAGGGGCACCTCCAGGGCAGATTGATTTAAAAAAAGCCGGAATTTTTGCCATCACTGATGGCATTAAAGCCTTAGCCATTGAGGCGAAAGCGCTAGAGGGTGGGACGCATCAACGGATAAAACATCTTCTTGAAATGGGGGTTCTGGCCAAAGATCAAGCGCAAAACCTCGGCGAAACTTTTGATTTCTTAGTACAAATGCGCTTAAGAGCGCAAGTTAGAGCTATTGAAAAATCTGAATCTCCCGGGAACAACGTGGACTTTGCTGAACTGTCACAAATGGAACAGGGGCGGTTATTGATTGCGCTTGAAGATGTCGCACGCTTCCAACGCTTTATGAGTGGTCATTTCAATCTCAATCTGTTGCGCTAATCCCCACTCTTTGATCTCGTAATCATGAGCCTGGGTCCAGAAGTCCTTCTCTTAGCGTTATTGGTATGCATAGGAGCGGCACTCATACATGGCGCCTTTGGTTTGGGATTTCCCATGGTGGCAACGCCGCTTTTGGCTCTAATGTTCGACGTCAAAACAGCGATATTACTGACATTAGCGCCGAATGTTCTGGTTAATCTTTGGAGCTTAATGCACGGCGGGGGCTGTTGGCAGACGATTAAACAGTATTGGTATATCGCCGCCGTCATGACGCTAGGATCAGCCATTGGCACCGTGTTATTGATCGTCTTAGATCCCAATCCTTTTCGCTTACTGCTAGCAGCCTCTATTGTTTTCTATTTGGTTTCCGATCGTTTATCTCGTCTCGACTTATCAATTCTAAGCAAAAAACGCCATCAAAGCGGCATCATGATTGGCTTGGGTGGTGGGCTATTGGGTGGAACCGTGAATGTGGGTGCCCCCCCATTGATGATTTATTTTCTTGAACTTGGGGTGAAACCTTTGGTTCTAGTACAAGCCATCAATTTGTGTTTTTTAGCTGGTAAAAGCACACAGATCATCACCTTTGCCGCCCTGGGATACCTCACCACTGACTTAATTTTCTGGTCCATACCTTTGGCTATTGTGGCCATGGGCGGATTGTCGGTGGGTATGCGACTACGCCAGCATTTCGATGCCTCACAATACCGAAAAATGCTGCGCTTACTCCTGTGGCTTTTATCTGCCTTACTCGTCTCCCAATTTGCCTACGCGGTCATCACATAAGTGCTGGAACAAGCTGGGTACAAGCTGTGGATAAAACGGCTTGGCGGGGTTATGCACATTTGATCCACAGGCTTTGCATAGCTTACACCCACTCAATTAACAGCCTTTTATGACTTTAACGCTTTATTTTTAATGGATTTTTTTGAGTTGTCCCGAAAAAAATCCGATGCTTATTACTACCATTAAAACAATTTAAAAAAAGAATAAGAACATCACTTACCAATACAAAAATCGGAAAAAATTCGGCCCAATAAATCTTCCGTAGTAAAACGGCCAGTAATTTCATCAAAAGCCAATTGTGCCTGACGGCATTCTTCAGCGGCCAATTCCAGGCCAGCATTGTCTTGTGTTAACTGTTGCGCCTTTTCAACATGATGAGCTGCGCGCTTCAGCGCGTCCAGATGACGTCTACGAGCAATGAACACAGCATCCTCACCCGAGTAGTGCAGCAAGTCCTTAAGTCGTGTACGAAGCGTGTCAATGCCCTCTCCAGTTAAAGCGGAGACATAGACCAAGTATGGATCAGTCGATGTATTCTTTTGTGGACTTATCTGATCACATTTATTCATAACAGTGATAACAGGGACGTCGGTCGGTAATCTGGATCGGATTTTTTGATCTTCAGATTGTTCACCTTTGGTTAAATCAATCACCAGCAAAACCGCATCAGCCTGTGCAATAGCCTGCCAAGCACGGCGAATACCCTCAGATTCCACGGGATCTGTTGATTCTCGAAGTCCCGCCGTATCGATTAAGTGCAATGGCAGTCCATCTAGGCTCAATGGTTGAGACAAGATGTCTCTGGTGGTGCCCGCTACATCGGTAACAATGGCCGTTTGTGAATCGGTAAGGCAGTTCAATAAGCTCGATTTTCCGGCGTTGGGTTGTCCGGCGATCACGAGTCTGGCGCCTTCTTTGAGTTGTACTCCTTGTTGGGCTCTTTGCACAGTGAGGTCAATGTGCTCACGAAGCGTTGCAAATTGACGAATTAGCTGCGCCTGTGAGCTCAGCTCCAGAGCCTCATCCGCAAAATCCATACTCGCCTCAAGATGTGTGCGAATACCAATGAGTTGCTCAAGTAACTGTTCAATACGCTCGGCAAAAGCGCCCGTCAGCGATCGTAAGGCGCTTTTTGCCGCCGCCACAGAGCCAGCATCAATAAGATCAGCCACCGCCTCTGCTTGGGTTAGATCCAGACGACTATTAAGAAATGCTCGTTCGGTGAATTCCCCGGGACGGGCTAACCGACAGCCACAATCCAAAACACTTTTGAGTAATTGGTCAAGAATGATTGGGCTGCCGTGAGTCTGAAACTCCAGGACATCTTCACCCGTATAGGAGTTGGGTCCGGGGAAAAACAGGCTTAGGCCAATATCAATAGTCTCCCCCTGAAGATCCCAAAAATGGGACAGCAGGGCCATTCGAGGAGTTGGCAGTTTACCCAAGACAGTAATGGCAACGTGGCCCACATGGGGTCCAGATACTCGGATAATGCCAACCCCACCGCGTCCGGGTGGGGTGGCAATCGCTACAATCGTATCTCGATTAATCAATCGCTCAATCAGAGGCGCTAGATTTGGCTTTCTTGCCACTGCCTGGTTTGGGCATAGAGTCCTCGATTTTGCGCGTGATGTAGTACTGCTGCGCAATCGAGAGAATATTATTGGTTAACCAATAGAGCACCAGGCCAGCTGGGAAGAAGGCGAAGAAGACCGTGAAGACAACCGGCAAAGCCATCATGATCTTCGCCTGTATGGGGTCGATGGGAGCAGGATTTAATTTGAACTGCACAATCATACTGGCGCCCATCAGCAGTGGCAGCACAAAGAAGGGATCACGAACCGATAGATCCTGTAACCAGAAAATCCACGGAGCCTGCCGCAATTCAACGCTTTCCAGCAACACCCAGTAAAGAGCAATAAACACGGGGATTTGCACTAAAATCGGCAAACATCCACCAAGCGGGTTAATTTTTTCTTTCTTATATAGCTCCATTAGCGCTTGATTCATACGCTGTTTGTCGTCTCCAAAGCGTTCCTTTAGTGCCATCATTTTTGGTTGCGCCGCGCGCATTTTCGCCATGGAGCGATAACTGGTGGCGGATAAATGGAAGAAGGCTAGCTTAATCAGTAAGGTGAGAACGATGATCGCCCAACCCCAGTTGCCCACAAAGTCATGAATAACCCGAAGCAGCCAGAACAAAGGTTTGGCTAAAAAGGTAAAAATCCCATAATCAACCGTCAATTCGAGCCCGCGGGTGATTTCCGAGAGAGGTTGCTGCAGCTTGGGACCAATCCACAATCTGGATTCCAGCACGCCCGAATTTCCAGCAGGAACTACCATCGCCTCAGAGCGCAGGCCGATGATATGGTGTGGTTGACCCTGAGCAGATAACTCGCGCGCATAAAGCAGGTTGTTTTCCCCCTCAAAAGGGATCCAACTGCTGAGGAAGTAATGCTCAATAATCGCAATCCAGCCATTTATGATCTCCCGTTGGCTGATGCTGTTACCGATACCCTCAAGTGATTCTTTGACATATTTGTCGTCAAAGTAGGCTGCCCCAGTAAAGGTATACAGGAACCAAGAATCTCGAGGAGGTGTGGGTCCATGTCGGAGCTGGCGATATTGGCGCCCAATCCAGTCTTGATTGCTGTTGTTTTCAACAAGATGTTCTAAGCCGATCAGAAAGTCACCACGGCGGAACGTGTACGTTTTAGTGACACGAATACCTTCATCGCTCTCCCAGACCAAAGGCACGCGAAGTTCATCTTGTCCTTCTGCGAGACGGTATTCCGATGCCTGTGCAGTGAACACAGCATGATGTGAAGGGGCGCGATCCTCAGTATCAACATCTGTAATACGATCATGAACCAAACCGGATTGTGCTACATAGGAACGACGACGCTCGTCCAGGATGCGTGTGGCTTGGTCCGGGGTTTTTAAGCTGACGGGGTACGAAGGTAGATCTACTTGGATCAGGTCACCACCGCGGGTATCGATGAGCAAATCAAATGTATCGGTGACCACACGAACGACTCCGCGGGAGACCCCAGTGACGGTTTGTGTCTCGGTGGGAACCCGCCTCGCCTCTGCGGCTGGAGAATCAGGTACATCTTCACGCAGTTCGGCAATATCTTGTCCGAGTTGTGCTGCCGCCTCTTGGGCTTGAACCAGGGGTTCTGGCCCATAATCAACGCGCCAAGCCTGCCAAATCAGGAAGAGCAAAAAGACCAAGGAAAGATAGAGAATGGGGCGGAGGTTTTCCATGTGGTTTTACCTGGATTTCTGGCGCTGCGAAGTAGTTTCTGGAACGGGATCGTATCCCCCTTCACACCAAGGGTGACAACGGGCGATGCGCTTGATGGTTAGCCAGGAGCCATACAAAGCGCCATGACGCTCGACAGCTTCAATGCCATAACACGAACAAGTGGGTTCAAAACGGCAATGTTGACCGATGAACGGACTAAGTACGTAGCGATAAGATTTGATCAGGAAGATGAGGACTCGGCGCATTTCTCGGTCAGCCTATTCCAAGCCTCTGTTAATGCTTGATGCAAAGCGGGTGGTGGATATCTGTGAATGTTCGCCTGACACAATACCACCACATCGATTCCACAAAGCGCATTTTGGTGTTGACGAAAAGATTCACGTATCAGTCGTTTGATTCGGTTCCGATCGTGAGCGAAGCGCAAATGTCGCTTGGAAACAGCAAGCCCGAGTCGGGCGAATTGTTGGTTATTGGACCACCACAAAAGAGTGAAGGGCCCTTCACGCAACCTACGCCCATGAGCAAAGACGGCGCGGTAGTCTTCGGCTCGGTTAAGTCGTCGACATCTGGGGAACCGTTTGGATTCCTCGAGAGCCAATGATTTAGGGGCAGAGACGAACTCGACCTTTGGCGCGACGGGCAGCGAGGACCTTGCGTCCGCCACGAGTGGCCATGCGGGCGCGGAAGCCATGGGTGCGCTTGCGATGCAGATTGCTGGGCTGATACGTTCTTTTCATGTCACGTGACCGATGTTGATAGGCGCCGCCAGTGATACAGCGGTCTCCATTGTTCAGGGCCGGCAAAAGTACCCGTGATCGACGCCGATGTCAATGTAATAGCGGTTTCACGAGCGATGAAATCAAGAAAAAAGTTGTGGATAAGTCGTTCGAGGCGAGAGTATGATCAGTGATCCCTTTGCCGTTTTACGCAGATTATAACTGCTGGTGGTTAGTGTGCTTTGGAAGGAAACGCTATTGCAGCTTGAAGGTGAGCTCTCTGATCAAGAGCTCAATACGTGGATTCGTCCATTGCAGGCCGTTGAAGAGGGCAACAGACTCAGGCTGCTGGCGCCCAATCGTTTCGTCCTTGACTCAGTGCGTGATCGTTTTCTTGAGCGTATTCAACAGGTTATCACTGTGCTTGGCGCTGGGAAGCAGGTTCAACTAGAGATTGGTAGTCATGCTGCTGTTAGCAGTTTGAGTGGTGTCGAGACAGCGGTGAATACCCCGAGTGAAGTACGACCAGCTGCTGGACTGCCGCAGTTCACCAACAATCTTAATCCCAATTTCAGCTTTAACAATTTTGTTGAAGGCAAATCCAATCAGTTAGCCAAGGCTGCCAGCCTTCAGGTGGCCTCGAATGTGGGTAAAGCCTACAACCCCCTATTTCTCTACGGCGGCACAGGGCTGGGAAAAACTCATCTAATGCATGCCATCGGCAACACCATAATTGCTGATCGACCGGCTGCCCGAGTTGCTTACTTGCATTCTGAGCGGTTTGTTGCCGATATGATTCGGGCTTTGCAACACAACTCGATTGAGGAGTTCAAGAACTACTATCGATCCTTAGATGCATTATTAATCGATGACATCCAATTTTTCGCCGGTAAGGAACGTTCGCAGGAGGAGTTTTTTCATACCTTTAACGCATTACTTGAAGGTCAGCAGCAAATCATTTTGACCTGTGATCGTTATCCTAAGGAAGTTGATGGCCTTGATGATCGGCTGAAATCGCGGTTTGGTTGGGGGCTGACGGTGGCTATTGAGCCAGCTGAGCTTGAGACACGCGTGGCGATTTTGCAGCGTAAAGCCGAGGAAGCTGGGATGGACTTACCCAGTGAAGTGGCTTTTTTCATCGCCAAACGGATTCGCTCAAACATTCGCGAGCTCGAAGGGGCGTTACGGCGAGTCATGGCAAACGCTCATTTTATGGGTAAACCAGTGACGCTGGATTTTGCCAAAGACGCTTTGCGTGATTTACTGGCGCTGCAGGATAAGCTCGTTACTATCGACAATATTCAGAAAACCGTGGCTGAGTACTATAAAATCCGCGTTTCTGACCTACACTCCAATCGACGTAGTCGCTCTATCACTCGGCCGCGACAGTTGGCCATGGCTTTGTCGAAGGAATTAACCAACCACAGTCTGCCTGAAATTGGCAAAGCTTTCGGTGGGCGTGACCATACAACCGTGCTTCATGGGTGCCGAAAAGTCCAAGAGCTCAGGGAGTCTGATGCCCGAATTAATGAAGATTTTGTTAATCTGATGCGCAGCTTAACAAGTTGATAACCTATTGAAAAATATATATAAAAAGTATTGGGAGCCGGTTTTATGAAAATCAGCATCGAGCGCGAAGTCCTTCTAAAGCCGCTACAGCAAGTCATTGGTGCGGTTGAAAAGCGTCAGACAATGCAGATTCTGAGTAATGTGTTGTTGCGGGCTGAGCTGGGTGAGTTGCGGCTTGTCGCTACCGATCTAGAAATAGAGCTGGTTGCTGAAATACAGCATGCCGTTGAGGTTCCTGGTCAGGTGACGGTACCGGCGCGAAAATTGCTGGACATTTGTCGTGCACTGCCCGACGGAGCTTTGATCGAATTGCGCAAAGACGGAGAGCGGTTTGTCGTGTCCTCTGGGCGTTCGAAGTTTACCCTGAGTACCTTACCCGTTGAGGATTTCCCTAGCCTTGATGATATGCAGAGTGAGCAAGCCTTCAGTGTGCAACAGCGTGAGTTATTGGAGTTGATTGAACGTACCTCCTTTGCTATGGCACAACAGGACGTGCGGTATTACCTTAATGGATTGATGGTGGAGATGGAGCCCAATGTAGTGCGCAGCGTGGCTACCGATGGTCACCGCCTGTCTTTATGTGAAATCGCTGCGGTGACAGGGGCTGAAGAGTCTCGTCAGGTGATCGTGCCGCGTAAAGGTGTGATGGAGCTGGCGAGGTTGCTCGAGCACAGCGATGAACTTGTCTCCGTTGAGGTGGGCGGCACTCATATTCGTTGTAGTTTTTCTGGTCTGCGTTACACCTCGAAACTCATTGATGGCCGATTCCCTGATTACAAGCGCGTCGTGCCTAGTGATGATGGTTCACTGTTGCAGGTGAGTCGTGAAGGCTTGCGTCAAGCTTTGAGCCGGACGGCGATTCTTTCGAATGAAAAATATCGTGGCGTGCGCATGGAGTTGTCGCCTAACCTGCTGAAGTTACAGGCGCATAATCCTGAGCAAGAAGAGGCTGAAGAGGAACTTGCTGTGGTTTATGAAGGGCCGCATCTGGAGATTGGCTTTAACGTTAATTATCTGATGGATGTTGTTGCACACTTGGAAGGCGAAGATTTGGCCATACGCTTACGCGACTCAGGTTCCTCGGTGTTGGTTCGAGATGGCACACTCACACATGCATTGTATGTGGTTATGCCTATTCGCCTCTGATCTATGGGGCTGACGCGCCTCGATATCTTTAATTTGCGGATCATAAGCCGCATTCGAATGATGCCTGTGAGCGGGCTAAATCTTATCGTCGGCCCCAATGCCAGCGGGAAGACGAGCTTGCTAGAGGCCATTTCACTCTTGGCAACCGGTCGTTCTTTTCGCAGTGCTCGTGTCGATACGGTCGTTCGTGAAGGGCAAAAAGAGGTCATGGTTGCGGGGTTGCTTAACACACCGGGAACCTCAAGCGAGACCACGGTGGGTATCTCCAAGGGACCATCGCGTACCAGGGCCCGAATTGCGGGTAGGTCCGTTCATACCCAGTCCGACCTTGCGCGGCTTATGCCGGTGCAAATGATTCATCCAGATAGCCATTCGATGCTCACTGGTGGCCCATCCGAGCGCAGAGCCTTTGTTGACTGGGGGCTATTTCACACCCAAGACGGCTATGCGGAATTGTTGCGTGATTATCGTCGGGTGCTTTCACAACGCAATGACGGCCTGCGTCACGGTCTGGCCAATACACTTTTGAGACCGTGGGAGATCGAGCTTGAACGGCTCGCTAAACAAATTGATGAGGCTCGCGGTAACTACCTCACTAGCTTGCTCCCTGAGCTAGAGGAGATTAAGCATGTTCTCCCCGAGGTGCGTGATTTGGAATGGTCCTACCGACGAGGTTGGAGGGATGGTGAGGAGTTGTCGGCTTTATTCGAGCAAGGCCGTGATCGTGAGCGTGAGGTTGGCCACACCCTCCTAGGGCCCCATAGGGCGGACATAGCGTTCAAGAAATCGGGTATTGGGGTTAGTACACACGCCTCGAGGGGGCAGCAAAAATCGGTGGTTTTGGGCCTTCGATTGATACAGGTTGCTGCCCTTTTTCGAGCCAGTGGGCAACGTGCAATGGTTCTTATCGACGATCTGCCTTCAGAGTTAGATGCTCAGAGACGACAAGCCATCGGCCAGCTGCTGGCACAAATGCAAACCCAGGTGTTCGTGACCGCCATCGATATTGACCCTAGTGACCTTGGCTGTTGGAAGGAGTTTGCGTTGTTCCACGTGGAACATGGGGGTTTAGTGGCGAATGCCTCTGCTGATGCATAGGCCTAATTGTTCCACGTGAAACCAGGTGTGACCGCTGTTGGTGGTATAATGCACGTTTCGTTTTAGAGGCCCTAACGCATGACTGACCAGCCGAGTAAAGCATACGACTCATCCAGCATTAAAGTGCTTAAGGGCTTGGATGCGGTTCGTAAAAGACCGGGTATGTATATCGGTGATACGGACGACGGCACGGGTTTGCACCACATGGTTTTCGAAGTCGTCGACAATTCCATTGACGAGGCGCTCGCCGGGCATTGCAAAGCTATCTCGGTCAAAATTCATGCGGATGGGTCTGTCAGTGTCTCCGACGATGGGCGCGGAATCCCCGTTGATATCCATCCAGAAGAAGGTCGTTCAGCTGCTGAAGTCATCATGACGGTTCTGCACGCCGGCGGAAAATTCGACGACAATTCATATAAGGTTTCAGGTGGCCTGCATGGTGTGGGCGTCTCCGTGGTCAATGCTCTGTCCGAGCTTTTGGAACTGACCATTTATCGTGGGGGAAAAACCTACCGGCAAACCTATCATATGGGCGTACCCGATGCGGCGTTAAAAGCTGTTGGCGAGACTCAGAAAACCGGCACTTTGATTCATTTTAAGCCCAGTATGGAGATTTTCTCCGACACACAGTTCCACTATGACATTTTGTCTAGACGTCTGCGTGAGTTGTCGTTTCTGAATTCTGGTGTACGAATTGAGCTGGAGGATGAGCGCGATGGTGGCAAAAGTGATGTATTCGAATATGAGGGTGGGATTAGGGCGTTCGTCGAACATTTAAACCGTAATAAGACCCCGCTTCACGGGCAGGTGATTTATGTCGACGTACAGCGCGATGATATGGGTGTTGAGGTCGCTCTGCAGTGGAATGACTCATACCAGGAGAACATCTACTGTTACACCAATAATATTCCTCAGCGTGATGGTGGAACCCATTTGGCAGGTTTCCGCGCTGCTCTAACCAGGACGCTGAATCAATATATGGAATCCGAAGGGATTCTTAAAAAGAATAAGGTGTCGCCCACTGGCGATGACGCACGAGAAGGCCTGACTGCAGTCCTATCGGTGAAAGTTCCTGATCCGAAATTCTCTTCGCAAACCAAAGAGAAATTGGTTTCTTCTGAAGTTAAGGCGGTCGTGGAGTCGGTGTTGGCCGACGCTATGCAGGTGTTTCTCTTAGAAAACCCATCAGAGGCAAAAATAATCACGGGTAAAATCACTGACGCTGCTCGAGCTCGTGAGGCAGCGCGCAAAGCGCGTGAGATGACGCGTCGCAAGGGCGCCCTAGATGTAGCCGGTTTGCCCGGTAAGTTAGCAGACTGCCAAGAAAAAGACCCAGCCCTGTCAGAGTTATTTATTGTCGAAGGTGATTCTGCGGGCGGCTCAGCCAAACAGGGTCGCGATCGTCGCACGCAAGCTATCTTGCCGTTGAAGGGCAAGATTCTCAATGTGGAAAAAGCCCGTTTCGATAAAATGTTGTCTTCCGCCGAGGTTGGCACCCTAATTACGGCACTGGGTTGCGGGATCGGGAAGGATGAATTCGATCCTGATAAGCTGAGATATCACCGGATTATTATCATGACCGATGCGGATGTAGATGGCTCTCACATCCGTACCTTGCTGCTGACCTTCTTTTATAGACAAATGTCAGAGCTGGTCGAGCGGGGCCATATTTATATCGGACAGCCGCCCCTCTACAAAATCAAGCGAGGAAAGCAAGAATCTTATGTAAAAGATGAAACAGAGATGAATAACTTGTTGATCTCCAGTGCTCTGGATGATGCGCAGTTGGTGGTAAATCCCGACGCCCCTCCGGTAAGCGGGGCGGCGCTAGAGGAACTCGTGAGGCGTTATAACACGGTTATGGCCGCCGTTGATCGCCTGGCGCGACGTCATGATCGTCGCTTATTGGAGCGGATGATTTTTGCGCCGCCGTTAAGTGATGTGGCGCGGGCTGACCGGTCGCAGTTCCAAGCCTGGTTTGATGGAATCTTGCAGGATTTGCAGAGTGAATTGGCAGGGGCTACGCGTTATCAAATGGATCTGGCCACCGATGATATGGGTGGCTATCGGGCTCAGGTGGTGCGCTTAATGCATGGCGCTGAACAGCGGGATGACTATGGTGCGGAGTTCTTTGAATCTTCCGAATTCCGCTTACTTCGCGAATTAGCCGAGCGCCTGCATGGCCTGATTGATGTGGGTGCCTACATCCAACGCGGGGAGCGCAAGCATCCCGTGGCCAATTTTCAAGATGTTATGAGTTGGTTGTTGGCCGAGGCGCGTCGAGGGCTATCGGTTCAACGTTATAAAGGTTTAGGTGAGATGAATCCCGATCAGTTATGGGATACCACGATGAATCCTGAGACAAGGCGCCTATTGCAGGTGCAAGTCGAGGATGCCATCCGCGCAGATGAGGTTTTTACCACCCTGATGGGTGACCAGGTCGAACCGCGGCGGGATTTTATTGAGAGTAACGCATTAACCGCATCAAATCTCGATATTTGATTATAAATCAATAACTTAAAATGACCCGTCTGCTTTGACAAGTATCCAAGTAGTATTAGGGGGTATTGGCTTAAGTGATTGACCGACAATCCAAGTATAGACTGACCTCAATCAACTATATCTAAACAATCTATTGGTCATTTGTTGGCTGAGTTCTTAATCTGGAGAATCAGCCTTACTCAAAAATTTTCATAACACGCAGGAGACAGCAATGGCGGTCAAGAAATATGACGCGGGCGTAAAAGATTACCGCGAAACCTATTGGATGCCGGATTACGTGCCCTTAGACACCGATTTGCTGGCGGTCTTTAAAATCACCCCGCAGCCCGGCGTTGATCGTGAAGAAGCTGCTGCTGCTGTTGCTGCCGAATCCTCCACTGGCACCTGGACCACCGTATGGACCGATTTGCTTACGGACATGGACTATTACAAAGGCCGCGCTTACAAGATCGAAGATGTTCCCGGTGACGACACCTGCTTTTATGCCTTTATCGCCTACCCCATCGATCTGTTTGAAGAAGGTTCTGTAGTCAATGTCTTCACTTCGCTGGTGGGCAACGTGTTTGGTTTCAAGGCCGTTCGCGCTTTGCGTCTCGAAGACGTTCGCTTCCCGATTGCCTATGTGAAAACTTGTGGCGGCCCGCCGCTGGGGATTCAGGTCGAGCGCGACGTGTTGAATAAGTATGGTCGCCCCTTACTGGGTTGTACCATTAAGCCTAAATTGGGGCTGTCCGCCAAAAACTATGGCCGCGCCGTCTACGAATGCCTGCGCGGTGGTCTGGACTTCACCAAGGACGATGAAAACGTCAACTCACAACCGTTCATGCGTTGGCGCCAGCGTTTTGACTTTGTGATGGAAGCCATTCTGAAGTCCGAAGCAGAGACTGGTGAGCGCAAGGGACATTACCTCAATGTGACTGCACCAACTCCAGAAGAAATGTACAAGCGTGCCGAGTACGCCAAAGAGATCGGCGCACCAATCATCATGCACGATTACATTACCGGTGGATTCTGTGCCAATACTGGCCTGGCTAACTGGTGCCGTGACAATGGCATGTTGTTGCATATTCACCGCGCTATGCATGCGGTAATCGATCGTAATCCGCATCATGGTATTCACTTCCGTGTGTTGACCAAGATCCTGCGTCTGTCGGGCGGCGACCATCTGCATACAGGCACTGTGGTGGGTAAGCTCGAAGGTGACCGCGCCTCCACTTTGGGTTGGATTGACCTGCTGCGTGAATCATTTATCCCAGAGGATCGCTCACGTGGTTTGTTCTTCGATCAGGACTGGGGTTCCATGCCGGGCGCGTTTGCCGTGGCCTCAGGTGGCATCCACGTGTGGCACATGCCGGCGTTGGTTGCGATTTTTGGTGACGACTCTGTTCTGCAGTTTGGTGGCGGTACCTTGGGTCACCCTTGGGGCAATGCGGCAGGTGCCGCAGCCAACCGTGTGGCTCTGGAAGCCTGTGTCCAGGCCCGCAACGAAGGGCGACAAGTGGAACGCGAAGGTAAGGAGATCCTCACCGCCGCCGCGCAGCACAGCCCAGAACTCAAAATTGCGATGGATACCTGGAAAGAAATCAAGTTTGAATTCGACACCGTCGACAAACTCGATATCCAGAACCGCTAAAACCACAGAGGAATATTGTCATGGCCGTTCAAGTTTATAAGTCGTCGACCAAATACGAGACATTCTCCTACCTGCCGCCGATGAGTGCAGAGCAGATCCGTCAGCAGATCGCTTATTGCATCAATCAGGGGTGGAATCCTTCCGTTGAGCACAGCGAGAAAGAAAAGGCGATGTCCAATTATTGGTACATGTGGAAGCTGCCCTTCTTTGGCGAACAGTCCGTTGATGCGGTGCTCGCTGAGTTGGAAGCCTGCCATCGCGAGTTCCCCTCGCATTTGGTGCGTTTCGTCGCCTATGACAATTACGCCCAGAGCCAGGGTTTGACCTTTGTGGTGTATCGATAAGCGACGGCCGTTCGGCCCCGCCAGCGGGGCCGAATCCACCCATTAACCGTTTGAGGTGTGTGATGTCACAAACTGACAACAGCTACGCGAGCGCTACCCTATCTGGGCGAGAGCTGGCGCAAAAGCGTCGTAAGGCGATGGCTTTGCACGGCAAAACGGCTGTGCAGAAAACGTCTGCAGGCCGCACTCCTGGCTCCGCTACTGCGGCAAGAGTCAAAGCCAAAGCTGCTGCTGCAACCCACAGCTCGGTGCAGGCAAAGCCTAGTAGTGCTGTGACTGCTGCACCCAGTGGTTCGACCGGCAATAGTTACACACCGGACACAAGCAAACTGCGCGGCCGAGCGCTAGCCAAGGCGCGCCGCGAGGCGCTGTCTAAAAACGGCAAAAAATCGACTTTGGCTGCGCCGGCCCAACCCCAGCGCAGTCTTGTAAACGTCAAGCACGAGGTAACCACCGACCCAGCTGGTCAACCACCGCCTGCTGCCAACTCAGTCACGTCAGCCACTGTTCCTGTGAGCGATGGCCGTCGTGTGGCGATGCAGCAGCGTAAGCAGCGTTCAGTTCAGGGCAAGACTCATCAAACGAGCTCATCGCGCCCTTGTGGCCGCCAACGGCCCAAAGCGGAAAAGCCAGGTGCGGAAACGGCAGCGGCTCCTTCCGAGGCGGTCACCCAAGTCAAGAAGGCCTCGGTAAGTTCCATGCGTGAGGCGCGTGTCACCGGGACCGAGTTGGCACGCACGTCAAAAATCACCGGCGATGAATCAGCTATGCGGTCCGGCGTCACGGGAACCGAGTACCTCCCGAGTGGCTCTGAAGCGAGGGCAGCTGCTGCGGAAAGAAATTCTGACCCTAAGCGGGTCACTGGCACTCAAGTCGGTCGCAGTAAGCGAGTGACAGGTGATGAATCGGGCAGTTGTCGACAGGTTACGGGTACCGAGTATCTGCGAGTGAATGATGCTGCACCATGTGACAGCAACGCCCCAAAGGTTCGGTCTATCCCCACTCAAGGGGGGCGCACCGTGACCGGCTCAGATCTAGCTCGTAGTTCGAAGATCACGGGCACAGATCAGGGATCTTGCACTGCAGTCACGGGCACTGATTACGTGAGTGGCGCCCAACTAAAAGATGTGTGCGCGACACCTGTGGCGGATAAGGCTGTGCAAAAAGTGAGCAGTGATCACACTTTTAAAGGGCAGTCTATTACCGGCACACCCATGGGCCGAGGGTCTCATGTGACTGGCGATGAGTCTGGTGGTTGTGCGCCGATCAGCGGTACTCCTTACGTGGGGCGACAGCAGTTTGGTCAATTCTGCCAAGCGCCTGAGGTTTCCGCTCAGGAGGCTTGCCTGCCGTCTCACGGTTTGGTTAGTGCCACAGCGGTCACCGGTGACCGGCCAGGTGCTGGTGGTGCCGCTATGACGGGTGATGATCGAGGTGCCTGTGAGCCAGTGAGCGGGACCCCTTATTTGGGGGCTGATAATATGGCGGCTCAATGTGCGACGGACAGCCAGTTTTTGGCGAAATCTCAGCAGTGGGATCAACCTTCGCGCCCACCGGCACCGAGTGATTTCAGTGTGCAAACTCCGGCTCGTACCGGTCAATCTGCGACTTCCGGGGTAACTGGTACCGCCTACAATAGCGAGCGGATTACGGGGCCCATTAACAAGGCCGCTGGACTGATTACTGGTACTCCAGAGTTTCGCCATGCCGACGGCGGTTCTACCCACCAGGGGCAAGCACAGGTACCGGCCAGTGCCGGCCAGCGTCTGACCGGTGAAGGTAGCCAAGCAGGCGTTCGCGTGACTGGCGATGCTTGGGATGGCTCCGGCCGAATTACGGGCACCGAGGGTCACTCCAGTCAAGTACGCAACCCTTCCATGCGCGGCCAGCCGCGTGGTGAGGGCGCAAATGCGCGACGTTTTCGGGAGACGGTGGAACTGCCACCAGCTCCTACTAGCCGAATCACAGGTAGTTCCGGCAGTTGTCATGATGGTCCGCTCGTCACCCTCTCGGGTGGTGCACGCGGCTGAGTGAGGACGGTTGGTGAATACGCGCAAACGCCAAGCAGCGATGCTTAGGGCGGGGGTGGTGTCGGCAGCAAATGTCGCTTTGCCCCCCAACCCAGCTTGCGTGGCAGGTCCGGGACAGCAGTGCGCACATGCGCTGGTAGACCGGGAATTGAATCAACGGTTGTATGAGTATGAACAGCGGGTTAGAGAACGTTTCACCCGAATTTTGGAGACACTGAAGGTCTTATCGAGCATGCGTCACCAGTCAGACTTTGTCGCAAAAGCCCAGCAATTGGCGTCTATGCAGCTAGGATATGCCCTGCCTGATCATCTGTTGGAAGATGCTTGGATCGCCGGGCTGGATCTGCGCGCACTTCATGCCTACTGCACATTCCAAAGTTTCCATGCCTGTGTGGAGAACGCTGAGTCCGATCAGCAGGCATTGCGTGAACGTTCGTTACTAGATCCTGATTTCATCCGCGGCTGTGGCTTTCATACGGTTGACATCAGCCCCTGTGCCGATGGGCGTTTGCAGGGACTGGTGCCCTTTATTTTTCGCATGGCTCCCAATAGCGCCGTCACCGTCAAAGCTTACGCCGGCGCTTTATTCGACATTGAGAGCGATATCGCCGACTGGACTCATCGCGAGTTATTGCGCCTGAGTGATGGTTTAGCGCCAGGTAGTGCTGAGGGCAATTACTTAAAAATAGCCGTCTACCATTTCAGTACATCAAACCCGGGGCACCAAGGTTGTGCTGCTCACGGAAGCAACGATCATCAAGCCACAGAAGCAGCACTGGATCGCCTAAAAGAATTGCGTTCAGCGATCGACAACATCTACGGTTTTGGCGCGGCTCCGGATTGCTTGCTGATTGGTGTGGATACGGATATTGATGCTATTCGCGTGCACTTGCCGGATGCCCAGGGCCATCTTAATGTGCACCGCTTCGTTGATAGCAGCCAGCTTTATCGCGACACCCTTAACATGGATAGCGCCACGGCTCGGCAACATATCGCATCAACGGTCGATCAGACACAACATATGGATGGCTGGGGCCGCGGTGAAGGTGAGATGGTCGCTGGAATGCGAGAATTCGTTATTCATCTACTCGAAGCCAACCTTTCGCAAATCGAATACGTGATCCAGCATCACGAGGGACGTTACCAGGTTATCGGCCATAACGAGCGTTTCATTTGCGTGGGCGAGGCAATGACCGAGCTGCAACTGCGTAACAAATTCTATTTTGCGCATTTAGATACGGTAGAGGAAGGCGCTAATGATATGGATGTGGGTATCCGGATTTTCACCGGCCTGAATATTCAGCATGGCCTCGGTGTGCCGGTACTCATTCATTTTCATTACTCCTCGCGGGTGCCTGGAGCGCGTGAGCGTGCCATACAGAGATGTCAGCGGGTCAAAAACGCTTTGGCTAGCCGTTATGCCCATTTGCAGAATAACCATCAGCTGTTTTGCCAAATGGCCATCAGTGATGTGCATGGCAGCGAGCGGGGCTGTTTTGTTGAGGATGTTGAGTCTGAGTGCACGGTGCACTAAGGCTTGGATGAGAGCGAGAGAACACCATGAAGATCATGCGCGTTGAAAAAACTTTGGTCTCAACCAATCGCCTCGATGGCTTCGGTCGGCGTCCTTTGTTGGTGGTACAGGAAAAAGAAGGTGGTGCTCGTAGTGTTGCGGTGGATGCCGTTGGCTGTATTCCCGGGGACTGGGTGATTTGTGTGGGTTCGTCTGCTGCACGTGAGGCCGCAGGTAGCAAAGAGTTTCCATCAGATCTAACCATTGTTGGGATTATCGACCACTGGAGTGTGGAAAACAGCTGATGGACATCATGCGCGTCACAGACGAATTGGTGTGCACCCGGCGGGCTCCCGGATTTCGCCACACTTCTTTGCGTGTTCTGGAAAATCAACGCGGTGGCGTGTTTGTAGCCACCGATCCGGTGGGCGCGCCTGTGGGCAAGTGGGTGTTCACCACCAGTGGTTCAGCGGCTCGCATGGCGATGCCGGATAAGAAAACGATCACGGATCTGACCATTTGCGGAATTATCGATCAATGGGAAGAGAACTGATCACTTGAGCGTTTTAACTGTTGTTGTCTTTTAGTGAGGAGAAGTGAAATGGCTGAGCGTATGGGTATTGCCCTTGGCATGATTGAAACCCGCGGTCTGGTACCGGCGATTGAAGCCGCCGATGCGATGACCAAGGCTGCTGAGGTTCGTCTGATTGGTCGCCAGTTTGTGGGTGGTGGTTATGTGACGGTT
>NZ_CP023018.1:0-35479 GCF_022406875.1 Ectothiorhodosinus mongolicus | reverse complement strand
TTCCGTGGTGCTGGCATTAGCGTTGAAGTCACGCACCGTTACTGCCACAGAATCCACCGTCACGCCGTTGGCTTCGGTCACGAAGATCGAACCGGTCGCCGCCAGTGCGCTGACCGTGTCCACGCTGGTGGTCAGGTGATTATTAGACTCACCAATCGACCCTTGTGCGATCACACGCAGCTTATCGGCCGTCACGTTCATCGTACTGCCAGTAACATTGATGATCGACGCACCAGATACCAGGCTTACATTAGTAGCCGTGACATTACCCACCGTCAGGTTCCCACCTGCCGCCAGACGCGCGCTGCTATTGGTGGCCGTGACGTTGGAATCGCCGGCCATCGTCAACGCACCAGTCACCGCATCCAGCGAGATCGTGCCGCCCGTCGCCGTCTCGACGCCCACGCCTCCGTTAAGGTCGATGTTATTTTGAGCCTTGAGCGTGATATGGCCCGTGCCCGACAGGACGCTGGCATTAGATTCGATGGAACCGTTCATGGCACGGATGAGCACGTTGCCGGTGCCGTTGGCACTGACCGCCTGATCCGCACCCGTGGCCGTGCCGTCATTCAACACAATATTTCCAGATGTTGTCCTCAAAATGATAGATCCGTTGCCACCAGTCGTGCGGATATCAGACTGAGGCACCTCTGTCTCGTCCAGCGCAAACAGTTCAGAATCTGCCAGCGAGATTGCCCTCTGCGAATAGCTAGCCGTAACGTCATCAACAGTGATCGCGCCGCTGTTGAAAAGGGTGATAGACCCATCAACTGAGACAGAGAGCGTATTGATCTGGTTTTCGGCAATGAAATTGAACGGTCCCACGCCACTCAGTAGAAGATTATCGGCGGTAACAATGCCGGGCGCCTCGATGCCCCCTTTGCCGGAGGTGGAAGCCACAAACGTGGCTAAAGTGCCGCCTCGATCATTATTCGGTTGACGACGAACCGTCAGTGGGGCGTCGATCAATATGCTTTCAGTATTGCCGGCTGCACGGTCCCCAGTGAGTAGGGTTAAATCATCGCGAAATAGGCTAGCTGCGGCGACGGTTATCGTTCCACTTAAGTCGCTTCTTCCAACAGTCACATGTTTGAAACCTATGGCGGCCTCATCCGCAACCATCAGGTCATCAACGGGCTCACCAAAATTCACCGTGAACAGACCACTGGAGGGGCTCGATGTAACACTTGTGCCACCAATCTGGTCCGATAAAGCGGCCTCAACATTACTTCGAAGAATTTCAAGATCTGAACTAAATGTGATTGGTGCGGTGGTTACACCGTGAACAATCAACTTAAAGGCTCCGCCAGAGTTTCCTGCAATACTGAGTGTTTGCTGTGTTTCATCGATACGCATAGCGGTAACCACTGGCGCGCTCAAAAATACGCTGCGCGTGCTGCCGTTAAACCAGTCCTCCCCGAGATATAGCGTTTTTTGGCCATCCACCTCGGGCTGAGTGCCGGCATTACCAAACTCGATGTTGGTGCTTGCGGTTTCTGGGCGGATTAACAGCTGGCCAGAGCTCGAGACCCTCAGTCGCTGATCTGAGCTATTCACTAAGAACATCGAATCAGCTTCGAACAGAATATCGCCGCTTGCAGCACTGAAGTTCTCATCTCGGCCGATATACATATTGGAACCTTCGGCGAAGATTCCGTAGCTGCTTGCGCTGCCAGTAGGATCAATTTTCCCGCCGCTACTCCCGATGAGTGCAATATCGCCCTCATCTGAGATAACACGTGTGTTTTGGCCGCGCAGGGATATACCGTGGTTTTCGGTTATAAATGATTGATCACCGCCACCACCGCGACCTATCAGTAAGATATCGCCCTGATCTGAGCTGACTCTCGCTATGTTCAGCGTGAGACCAGTGTAGTTGGCACCACCTGTCACCTCAGACCCCATGGTATCACCCACCCCTGAAACGTCTCCGGTGATGGAGATATTCCCATTCCCCGAGCGGATGGTGACGAGTGCTGAGCCATCGCCAAGAACAACACCATTTTTGCTATCTGTGCTGGCCTGATCGGGCGCGATACCCTCCAAACTGATAAATCCACCCTCGCTATCGAACACACTTCGTGAACCAATCATACGGATACCGGCTCCACCGTCGGCAGTGGTGGGTGCGCTACCTAGGATGACAATGTTCCCACCTTCACTCAGGAGTTGGCTGTTGGCTATGTGCACGCCATCGGTGATGTTGTCACTGTCACCTCCAAACCCGACAGCGGCCTGGCCCGTTGGGCCGCGCAGTTCGATATGACCGCCTGAAGACTTCAGGTCTGCCCTATCAACTATGATTCCGCCGCCAACAGCAGCCGAGGCGTTGAAAGCGCTCAGCACGATGTTTAAGTCCTCGTCATTCAAGGAACGGATCTCGCGGGTCGTAGAACCACTTCCCTGAATGCGGATCGATCGATCACTCACAACATTTAATGTCTGCGTTCCTGCAGCCGCTGCCACAAGATCAAAAGTGTCCTGCAGATAATCGGTGAAAATGGGATTGTCACTGCCGTCTTCAGTCCCAACTACATTGATGGTGGTGGTAGACCCTGTGAAATGCATTTCACGATTGGGGCCATCAAAGACGATGACCTCACCAGCGCCAGATTTAATATTAATCGTTCCCGCATTGAGCGTAACAGGCTTGCTGGAGGTGATGGTCAGCCTATTGAGTGCAGCATCTTCGGTCCCGCCAATTGAATCGCCTGACACCGTTCCTAGAGTGATGGTGCCATTTGTATTTGAGCCTGAATTGGGGGCTCCGTCATTGAGTAGAACCAAGCGTTGTGGCTGCAAGTCAATGTCATCGGGTTTTGCGCTGATGATATTTCCATTAAAGGTAATATCACCACCACGACCCTGTGTGCCAGCACTGCTCCCTTGAGCGTTTAGTGTTACCTGGGGTGTGCCGTTATTGTTTCGGAGCTCCACATCTTTGGCAAAAACAATGTTGCCCGAGCGTGCTGAGCTTGGCGTTTGAATCGTGGTGGTTACGGGATTGGCGTTGTGTAGTTCGGTGAGTGTATTGAAAGTGACATTTCCGCCATTGGTGGCGATAGAGTCTCTAATGATGGTTCGACCATCAACTCCCTGACCAGTAATCTCACCGAAGGTCACATTCAGTGCACTAGCCGTGTCGCTAGCAGCGATACTCTCATTGATAATAATCTCTTTGCGCGCATCAAAAATGAGGTTGAAGCTTCCGGCATTATCACCACTTGATATAGGCGCCCCAACAAGAATTGTTCCTATTGAGGGTGAACCATTTGTAGAAGCGTTTCCAGACTGGAAAGTCAATGTAGCTTCGCCACTACCTTCCTTAATGATTTGCTCGAGCACTTCAATCTTAGCGGCTGCTTGAAGTGTGATCGCGACGGTTGAAGAGGAATTAAGGGCCGAATTTATCGAGCTCGCTCTGACGTATTCATTTGTCAGTGAATTCGATGTGGCATCCGGATTGGTATTGTCAGCTAGATCCACAGGCGTCGGCGAGTGATCATCAGCAACGATGAATAAGTTCTCCGGGTCGAGGAGCCAGAGGCCGCCTAAGCCGCTGTCGGCGGAGACATCGACATTACCCCAAAGGCCCAGCGCGCCGCGGGACGAGGTTTCGACTGCGCCGCCGCGACCGCTATCGCCAGCCCCGCGGGCACTGATTTGGCCATCAAAGCGGGTGCGGTCACTCGACCAGAGGGCGATCGTGCCGCCGTCGCCATGCGTGATGGCATCGGCGCGGATCTCGGCGTCTGAGCTCACCAAGAGAACGCGCGCCTCGGTGATATCGGGGTCATTTCCCTGCCAGCCACCACCGATGTAGATTTCCCCACCTCCGCCACTGCCACTGGTGTCTACCGAGCCACTCACCTGCACGACATCACCCGTGACGTCAATACTGCCTCCAGCAAGGCTAGTTTGCGTGCCTTTTGCCTCTGTCTCACCAGCTAACATTACGGTGCCTTGGCCGCCATCAATCGTAATGCGCCCATCGGCGCTGGCTGTGAGGCGATTTGCGCGCACAACCCCGGTTTGGTTGATGGCAGCACCTAGGGCGCCAGAAGCCTGCTTGGCGCTAAGGATGACGCGCCCATCGTCAGCGCCGATAATGCCGCTGTTGGTAATGGAGGCATTGGCAGTCTCGCCATCTAAACGCACACCAATCAGGCTATTGCCGGAAATCTCCAAACGCACCTGATCAGCGGCTGCCAGAGCGACTGTGCCGCCCGGGGCCATGATCTCGCCGGCATTATTGATCGTGGCGCCTACAAGGGCCACATAACCGCCGCTGCGTACATGGATTTGCCCATGATTGATCACGGCAGCACCTGCGCCAGCCCCACTGAATTGGAACTGTCCGCTCATAAAATCACTGTCAGACAGGTTTTGCGTTGAGGCAATCAAACCACCCACATCGACGCGCGCCGTGCCACTGAAAAACACCCCTGCGGGGTTAATTAAGGCGACTTGTCCATCTGCGGTGATACGACCGTGAATGGCCGAGGCATTGCCACTAAGCACTCGATTGAGAACGATGGCATTGGCATTGGGCTGATTGAAATGCACATGCGCATCGCGGCCGACATTAAAGGTCTGCCAGTGGGTGACCATGCGCTGAGAGTCCTGAAGCACATCCACACGATTGCCGCTTTGAGTGATGGCGCCGACGCCTTGCATGATTTGCCCACCGGTGGGCAGGGTGGCGTCAGCCAGAGCCAAGCTTGGCGTTAATGCTAAACCGATCATCCAGGGCAGCAGTCGCGGACGCACACCATGCCCCCGCGTCATCTCATGGCTTTTCTTGTGTTTCATAGTATTCACCCGTGACATATCCACTTACCCGTTAAAATGAATAGCTACCAAATAGCCAATAGCGCGTATTGTCTTTGCGCCCGTCATTGTCGGTGCCGTCAATTCCGGCATTGGGATTACTGCCATCCTTGGTTGCGGCCAATGCGCGAAACTGAGCGCGACTACCGAGGTTCCAACTAGCACCAGCGCCGTAACCAGACAGATCGTAGCGATTGGGTGCATCCACACCCAATGCGCCGTTCCATGTGGTATCAAACTGCTGGATTTGGCCCCAGTCGTAGAACACAAAGAGATTCAGTCGGCTCTCGCCCCGCGAGATCACGGTCTTACTGAGCTCGAGACTGGCCAGTACGCCATGGTCACCCGAACCTTCGCTTAACGGGTAGGCACGAACGCCATTGGGGCCACCGAGGCTAAACTTCTCGGCGGGATCAAGATTGGTGCTGGCATATTGACCCCGCACACTGGCATTAAGCAGCCAGTCTTCACCCGGCATAAACGGCAAAGCCTGCAATCTGGCCAAGCTGTAGTTGAGTTTAGAGAAGCTGCCTTGGGTTTGCGCGGTATCCGCGTCAAAGGCTTCGTTTGTCGGACTTCTGGACAGGTCAAGATCACCTATGGATGCCGTCATTGCCCAGCGAGTCTGACCTCGGAAGCGATCGAGGCTATCGCCGCTCAGCGTCAGGCTATAAAGATTAATATCGTGGTCGCTATCCAGTACGCTTAACTCAGTAGAGCGACGTTTGTAGCGGCGGAAGTCGTAAGCGCCGGAGAAATAAATATTGTGCGCTGCACTGCGTAAGATGGGATAGCTGGTGAATAGGCTGCCACCACGAAGACTGCTACTCAGCTCAGGGTTCACAAACAGACTGGGGTCACCAGCTAAAACATCAATATCCGCATCTAGCGCCGAGAATCCAGCGCCAAGCCTCCATCCCGCCCTGCCTACCGGGAAATGCACCCCTAAGTTGGCGTACTTGGAGTTATCGGCGAAGGTGGCATCGACGTAATACTGCTCACCCCGACCCGATGGGCTATTAAGACTTAAGCCCAAATTCAGGCGCTCGCGACCGGTGTAGATACTGCCAAAATTGTCGGCACCGATACGACCACTCACCAAAGCCTCATCCTCAACTTCGGCGATGATTCGGGTGGTCCCGGGTAATGTGCCTGGCGCAAGATCAGCACTCAATCCGCCGACACCCGGCAGATCCGAGGTGACACGAATATTGCGCTCTAAGGTATCGATATTGAGCGGCTGGTCCGGCTCAATATCGCGGCTCAGGAAGCGCTGCACAGTGTCTTCGCGCATGCGCGCCTCATCAGCCTGAGTAATGGTGATACCGCGCGTACCCGAGGCACCATCGAGCACACCCTCCTGCACCTGAATTCGCACCAAACCATCACTGATGTCTTGGGGCGGCAGGAAAGCTTGGGCTAGAGCGAATCCAGCATCACGCAGCTCTTGGGCCACCGTCTCAGCAGCCTCTTCCATCTCGGTCAGGCTCAATTGACGATTGGCAAAAGGTGCTAGTGCGGCCTGGACGCGATCTTGAGGGATAACGGTGACGCCATCGACCGCGAACTCGGCAACCATAATGCGCGGTTCGACATCGATCATGGCCGGGGTCAGGTTGGCGATGGCCATGCTGGCCTGACGCTGCGCTTGGAACTGGGCTTGAGAAATCCGTACTTCGGCCTCCTCATGGCCGTTATCGCGCAGATAACCCATCATGGCAGCTGCGGCCATTTGCAATTCGAGGAAGCTCAGGTCACGACCCAACCAAGGAAACAGCACCACACGCAGTTCGTCCTGGCTGAGCTCTGCCTCACCATCAAACAACAAACTATCCAGATTGAAGCGCCGCAACAATTCGCGTGCCTCAATGGGGGATTCTGGTGCCAGCAAACCCCGCTCCCCATCCAAAGACGGGGTGCGAATAATAAGCCGCTCTTGAGGCACAGTGCGCGGAATACGCAAGGGGTCACGATCGGCGCTGCCGGCACGTACGCTGGCCTGTATGGGGCTGCTTGCGGCCTTGTCAGGACCGGATACTGTGGCCGCTTGAGCGCCCACACCGGCAAAAGCACCAAGGCAGACCAGTTTGACGGCCCAGGCCAATACGTTGCGTTCTATTCGCATGTTTTTACCGTCTTTATCTTTTTGCCGGCACATAGCCTTAGCGACTCCAATTCCAGTTGATGCGATTACGGGTTTTCTTGCCATGCAAATGTGCCGCACCCAGCTGTGCACTAAGCACACCGCCCAAGAGCAATTCATCGGCTACGCTCAGCGCTGGCTCCTCAGCGGAATCGGCTGTTTGGACATCGCCCCTTTCTATGGGCGCCTCCAAGGCCAGTGGATCAGCAGCCTCCAATTCGCCTGAGGTAGGTTCGTCGACTTCTTCGGGCGCGACTTCTGGAACAGTGGGCAGGGGCACATCATCTCCCTCAGTTTCCGCATCGCTCTCCAAGGCTGGGGCAAGCTCGGTAGCTGGCGCCACTGCATCGGATTCGGTTTGGAACGTGCTACCAAACTCAGGCGCGCTCGGCACAGGTGGCGCTGGTGTTTGATTCACATCGGGGACGTTGACCTCCAAATCCACGTCAGCTCGGCCAAAAGTGACATCCACTGGCTCAAACAATAAATCTCCATCGGTTACGGCATTAATCACAGCGCCGCTGTCAATGGCTGCATCGCCACCCAGAGACCTCTGAGCTTCTCCGCTGCGCCGCGCTTCACCCGTTAAACGATCTTGAGCAGACGCGCCGTCGGACCGGTCGGTATCGCTTTGTCCCGAGAGCTCTTGATCTATGTCGTTTTGTTGGGTGCGGTCGCGATCGCCAACAGTTCCGCGCACGGTGACGTTTATTTCAACCGAGGTTCCATCCGCGGTTTCAACGATCAACCGATCTTGCAGCAAGGCATCGCGATTTAATGAACGCACCATCGAATTACTACCATCCAAGGTGTAGGTCCACTGCCCCTCCGCCGTGATGTTTAATACCCCATAAGTCCCATCAAAGTTGCCAGCTCGGAAGGCATTCATGCTCAAATCAGGGGTATCAATGGTGAGTTGCTGGGTGGTAACGGGAGCGGTGATTTCAACCACTTCAGCGCTGAACACGCCGCCGATGACAGGTGCATTTCGCACGCCTTCAATGGTGACGATGATGGTTTTTTCCTGACTGCTGTCGTTCTCACTACCACTATCGTCGGTTGCTGTGATTATGTAGTTGAGGACTAAGGTTTGACCCTCAGGGATAAAACTAAAATCCTCATCATTGGCATTGAAGTTCCAAGTAACATTTGCACTTTCAGCCTTATCGCCTAGCAGCGGTCCACTGGGGATGGACAACATCCCCGCCAGATCAGCGTCACTGACCGGTAAATCAATTCCTGCCAGATCCCCGCTGCGCTCAAGTGCCACAGCCAGTGTCACGGTATTGCTCAGATCAACATCCTTGACTACCAGGGTTCCGCTGGCTTCAAGGTTTTGGCCCTCAATGAGTTCTGCTGTGGCGGTACTGCCCGGAGCGGTCGCGATCTCTGGGGCAAAGTTAATCCCATTCAAGGCGATGGTAATGACTTCGTTCGCAGTCCCATCCAAAGAGGTAACAGTGAATTTCTCTTCATGAGTCTCACCCTCAGCCAACGACTTAACCAAGTGGTTGTCGATCGTGAAAGTCCAATCTCCGTCATCGGTGATTTCCAAGCTCCCACCCAGGTTTCCTTCATCGGCAATCACGGCCTCCGACTCCGAACGGAAAATATCTTCTCCGTCATCAATGTCCTCGACAGTTAAGCTACCTTCCGTTTCTAGATCGGCCTCGAGATCAAGGACACCCGTCACGCTACCGGTTTTGTTGCCAGTGATTTCCGCTGGGTTGTTGATTCCAGTGATGGTGATGGTGACTTTTGCTTGAGCTCCATCCAGCGTATTGACGACAAAAGTATCTTCATCAATTTCATCTGCAGGTAATGCCATGACGGCCAAAGATTCGTTATTTAGGGTGTAGCTCCATTCACCCTTCTGGTTGATGATCAAGCTGCCGAAAACACCCGTTAGAGTGGTTGGTTCATCATCAAGGCCGAGACGTAAACGAGGCGTTTCAAGATCGGTAATGACACCATGAATGACAGTGTCATCGCCCTCGGTAATGAACCCTTGGGAAACCTCAGGTGATGTGGTCCGACCTTGAATAGTGATTGTTATAGACGTGACACTGCCATCACTGGTCGTGACCCGGAACACCTCGGTGCGTTGTTCGCCATCCTTAAGCTTTTGCACTCGATCATTAACGGCTTCGTCTAAACCACTGGCGCCATTACCCAAACGATAAACCCAAGAGCCGTCTTCACCCATGTGTAAATACCCATAGGTGCCTTCCTGGCTGTTACGTACGGTATCGAATGTCGCTAAACCGCCCGTCAGCGCAGGATAGGCGATCCGACCGGTGACCTCGGTTGTTGCTCCACTATTGGCTTGAGCCATTCCTGAGCTGACAGATCGCAAGTCTTGCTCAGGAACCGGCTGGCCATCCACAACTGGTGCCAGTACATAATCACTGCCGGGTCGCGTCCTGAGACTTTCGCCTACACCATCGAGGTAACCATCTCCAAAGAACATACCCAAATCACCGTCTTCACCCAGGGCAACAACGCTGACCACTTTGGTGAGAAGATTTATGGAACCCGCGCCTGGCAAAATGCGATGAGGATTGCCCTCCGCTAGCAAATCAAGACCGAAAAGCTCGTCCTTACCCGGCCCACCGATCACAAGATTGGTGCCACTGCTCGGCAAGAAGATTTGGTCATTGGCGGTATCACCAACAGCCGTTTGCGGTCCAATCGACTGGAAGAAAATGGGCGCGCCGGTATCGAAACTGACTTGGGCATTATCACCGGCGATAAGGCGCGTGGCGTCTGCATCTGAGCCGGTCACTACCAATTCATCGGCACCCGTGCCGCCGATCATAAACACGTCACCGTCTACTGTGCGCAGGCGGTTATCACCACCCAAGTTGGTGGCGGTGCTGATTAATTGCACCAACTGACCGCTGGCATTGCTATCAAATACCGCATTGCCCGCATCGCCAAAAATGATACTGCGATCGCCGGCGACGGTACTGGCACGGACTATGGAGTCACCGGTGCCACCGAAGAGGATGTTCTCGCCATTACCAACAGTGATCTCATTGTTGCCCCCAACTTGCGGATTGAGCACACCCGCAAACAAGTGCTGGCGATGATCATTCTCATCGAATCCCCGTGCGTAGCTCAGGCCATCTCCGGAGACGACGTCAATGGTGCGTGCGGAGCCGGTGATATTGATCAAGTCATTGCCTACCCCGCCGGCAATGACATTGAAGTCATAGATGGTGCCTGCAATACGAGAACCGGAGAGATTCAATGTGATGCGGTCATTGCCGCCCGTGGATGGCCCACTGTCCAGCGTCGTGAAGTTGGTAAGACGGCCTTGTTCATCAAAGACCATCCGCGCGTTATCGCCAGCAATAGCGCGTTCAATAACGTTATCTGAAGTCCCACTCGCCGAGTTAATGTTGATGGTATCGCTGCCGCCACCACCAATCACATAGCGATGGGTATCAGTGATCGTCGTATCCCCGCCTGACCCCAAAATGATGGTGTCAGAGCCGCCCGATGACAGGTCTAGGCTGGTGATTGCACTCAGGACATTGCCGTGATCAGCATTGCTCTCAAAATTGATGCGACCATTATCGCCCAGCACCACGCCAAAGCCTCGACCGGCAGAGAGCATGTCGCCGCCGCGACCCCCCATCAGGACATAGTCGCCTGAGGGCGTGCGCAGGTTGTTGGACCCCCCGAGTTCAGTGTTCAAGCTAGTCACAGAGACACGATGGCCTGAAGTGTTATTCAGATCGCTCGGATTGAAAACACCTGCCACGCGGCGGATCTGGCCGTTGTCGCCGATCATTGTCGTGCGCGCAATGCCGCCAGTGATGCGGATGATGTCCGAACCCACACCGCCGATCGCCACGACCTCACCCATATCGCCACTGGCCACACCACTTTGGCCCATATTGATCGTGTCGTTACCGCCCGATGAGGCAGCCTGATCCAGCGATTGCAGCTCGATCAATTGTTCAGCCTCGCGACGCGGATCCACACCCGTGCTCTGTGGTGCAAAGCGCAAACGCGCGTTATCACCAGCAGCAATGCGGAAGGCAGTTTCATTTGAGTTCACATCCAGTCGATCGCTACCAAAGCCCCCAACAAAGATGACATCCCCATCACCAATCGTGATGCGGTCATTGCCACCGCTATTGAAACCTAGGCTCTCGATGCGACTGAGTTGCCCCCCAGAGAATTGAATGGTGCCGGAATCCCCCAAAACAATGGCACGGTTGTACCGATCAACTTCTTCAGCAAAGCCGCTACCATCATCCTCGAATCCAAAGGTGGTGCTGGTCGCTCGCGCCGCCGAGGAGTTAACCTCAATCACATCACTGCCAAAGCCGCCGATCACAATCTGATCGCCCGAGCCCGTGACAATCTGATTATCACCACCTGAGTTGAACTGCGTGCTGCTCAGCGATTGCATCAAATAAGTGCTTGAAGCCCGGTTGTATTGCCCGTTATCACCGAAAATAACAGTCTCACTGTATGAGCCGGGCTGCACGGTGATGCGGTCGGAGCCCATACCTCCGAACACCACCTGATAGCCAAGGTCATTGGTTGTATTGCGAGCACCCAGGGTGATGCGGTCCGCACCGCCGGTGGCGCTGATCTGGTCCAACGTGACCATATTGGTAAGGCCACCACGACTATCAAAGGTGAAGCGCACGTTATCGCCGGCAACAAACCGACCGGTACGGCCGCGTTTTTCCGTGGCCGAAGCTGAAGCTCCATTCCCATTACTCGGATTAACGGCAATTCCCGCCGAAGCAATCCCGGTGACACCCGCTAGGAACCCACCGACATCATTCCAACCCACCCCATCTGCCTCTGGGGTTCCCGTGGCTCGAATGTCGATGGTATCCCCAGCGCGACCACCACTAACCAGTGCATAGCCTTCACCCAGAGTGATGTGATCGCTGCTACCAAACACCAAATCAATGCTTTGCGCCGTGCGCAAAATGCCATTGCGGGCAATGCTGTCATACAAGAGCTGGGCGTTGTCACCGAAGACGATGTGGATACCATCCATCGCCGTGATGACATCGCTACCCGTGCCACCAATAATGACCTTGCCGCCATCACCGACATGCACAACACCATCACCACCGAGGTCGGTGAAAATGCTCTCAGCGCGAAGCATGCGGTTGGGACGAAGGTCACCATTGTCACGCTGTTGCGTGATCGTGCCATCCGAGGATGTCCGCAAAATGCGCCCATTGTTGGCAAAAATCAGATCTTCGCTGCTGGCGCGACCTTGGATGAGGTTGCCCGCGACATTGAAACTGGCGGAGACCAGGATGGTGTTATCGCCCATTCCGCCGAGGATGAAGTTGGTGCCCAAGTTGCGAGCCGAAGCGTCTGCACCACTACCGATTTGGATGTAACTGTCACCGCCAGTAGCGTTGGCCGCATCCGTGCTGCGGAATTCGACCATATTGCCGAAGCCATCAAAATCAGCGCGGGCATTATCGCCAGAAATCAGCCTGACAAAGTTTCCGGAGTCAGTATTGATGAATGTTGCGGCAGTAATGACATTAGCCACATCTCCATAAGCGGCGGCTAGCCGCCGATCATTGTCAGCTAGGGTCGTACCCCCAAAGCCACCGAAGATGACCTTGTCGCCATCGCCAATGTGGATCGTGTTGGCTCCGCCGATGTTACGCACATCGGTATCATCGACACTATTATTTGGTGTGTCGAAGTGGCGACCGCTCTCCATTACCTGCAAGCGGTTAGGAGTTCCACCCGAACTGGTGGATGCATCATACCAACGAATGTAGCCCTGATCGCCGAGAATGACATCGGTGCTGACAGCCTGCCCGCGCCGGAGGAACAGACCGCTGTCGTTTTCGAGAATGCTGCCCGAGGTGATGATCGTGTCGTTACCAATGCTACCGAGGATGTAGTTGGTGCCGAGATGGCGAGCATTACTGTCATTGGCATCGCCAATGATGATGACATCGCTGCCCGCCAACTGACCATCAACAGTCCCAGTTTGCGTGGAGCTTAGGGTGCTGAAGAAATTGATGCCGCCCAATGCATCGGAGCGTAGCCAAGCGTTATCGCCGGCGATGTAACGCGTATTCTGCGCGGTGGATGACAGGGCAGCGGCGTTAATCACATGGTTGCCACGCCCACCCATAATAATCGCCGAGCCACTGTCGATGGTGATGGCATTGTTACCGCCAGCACCACCATGCTCATTGGTCGGGGCGATCACATAATCCAGCATGCGTTGACTCAGCGGATTGAGAACAAATGTGCCACTGGCCTGTTTGAATGCCACTTCGCCGTTATTGCCGAGAATGATGTTCCAGCTGTCGGGAATATCGCGAGCAGTGATTTGGTCATTGCCATCACCGCCGAGAACGATGTTGTTGCCGCGGCCCAGTTCAATGACATCACTGCCACCCGAGCCACCAAAGCTTTCAACGCGCAACGGCACATTGAAGTTAAAGTCCATCACCACCCGGCCCAGATCACCGAGTATGGTGTTATTACCGTTACCTGAAGTAATGCGATCGTTACCGGTGCCGCCAAGCAGGATGTCATTGCCATCACCACCGCGGAGCACCTGACGATCACCACCAGCACTGCGATTCTCAATGGTCTTGCCCTTCCACAGGAAGGTTCGGCCATCGCCGCCATGGTTTAATTCCACTCCACCTGTTTGAAGCGATACGTAGTCAGAGACAAGTGTTCCAGCACCCGATGCTGTTCCAACAGTGTTGATGGTGCTGTTGCTGTAGACGTGGAAATTATCTGCGACCAAAAGGTTGTGGCCGCCCACACCAAACAGGCGATCGTTGCCAGCATTGCCGACCAACAGGTTGTTAAACCCATTGCCGATTAGCGTGTCGTTACCGGCTCCACCAAACACGTTGTGGAAGCCGCGAACGATGATGTTGTCGCTTGCACCAAAACGGCTAAGCCCCAAAAGATCGGCCGTTACGCTGGTCGTGAACTCAGAAAAATCTAGGGTGTTGCGCGCATTCGGCAGGTCGGTGCCGGTGGTCATGCGCAGGCTATTGCTGATCGAGGCGCCATTCTGTACCCGCACCACATCGCTACCGCGGCCGCCTTGAATGTTTTCGAAGTCGACAAAACTGAAGCCTTGCCCGGAATTGCTCTGGCCACTGCCGGGTCCAGTTGGCAGTCCCGACTGAGCCATGCCGCTGCGGCTGTTGGTCACCCAGCCTGCGTCGGTACCGGTTAGGGTAACCGTCAGGTTCTGGTTGTTCCCCGAGAAATCAAGCAGGTCATCGCCTTGCCCGCCCTGAATGAGATCGACGGTGCTGGCATTCCAGTTGACCCGGTTAACGCCCTGCGTCGCCAGACGTCCGGCATCATTGACGATCACGCCACCGGTTTGGGCGCTGAAATCAACGATATTCTTACCGGCATTGTCGTTGACTGTCGCGACGCCCCAACCCGGCAGGAAGCGGTAGGTGTCGTCACCACCGTCGCCTTGCATGATGGTCGTGCCACCGCGGGCGATCAGCAAATCATCGCCTGTGCCACCCATTAGCGTCGTGGTGCCGGCTGTACCGCCGATCAGGATATTGCCGGCGGCATTGCCAGCAATCAGCGTATTGGTGCCGGTACCGGCAACGAAGTAAACAGGAACATTAATTAGATTTGAGGCATCAAAGGTGTCGTTACCAGCTCCGGTGAAGCCATGCACGCGAGAGCCGCCAAAGCTCTGCTCGTAGGTCTGGCCGTTTGGCAGCGTTGCCTCAACAGTAATACTGCCGCTGCTACCAGTTAGAACGAACTGCTCGTTCCCATCGTCGGTGCTGCGGCGCTCCCGATCGGCGGCGGTCTTGGTGATCGCGGGATTGCCGTCAATGGCGCCCGTGCCGGAGCCGGCATGCAGCACTAAGACATTGCCATCCATGGAAGCCAATATCGGGTCTTGATCGCAACTGCCGATGTTGACACTGAACAGTTCGACGCGAACAAAGGTTTTCTCAAACACACGGACATACTTGATTAACGCTAGGATCTCAACATAGGCTCGAACGTAGGCATCAGCCGACATACCGATGGTCACCAGACCCAATGGGTCGCGCGAGACGATGCTGGCGATCTCAGAGGCCCGCACGCGGCCGTCTCCATCGGGATCACACAAATCCGCCGTCCCGGTAAAGCCGATACCGCCCTCCACACCGCCGCGCGCGATACCCGCATTTAATTCAGCGAAGACATTCAACTCGGTGCGCAGTTCGAACTCGGGGAGATCAACGCCGTTGACGATATTGTCGCTGATGTAAAAGCCATCGAAGGCATCCAGCGGATTCCCGGTTTCAAAGGCTTTCATCACCCCGTAGGTGTCGAAACCTAAGGTTAAGCGGGCTTCAGCCTTAAGGCGCGCCTCAAACCCTACGAATAAGGGGCCGAATACCGGGAAGCTCTTGCGGAAACGCACGTCAATTTCGAGATTTTGTGGCGTGAATGTCATGAGATCCGCAGGTTCACCCATCAAAAGCCGCAAAACGCTGTCAAATGGATCTTCAATGATGGGGAACGCCAACGCGCTCTGAGGCCCTTCGAACTCGGCTAAGAAATCACCAAGGCCATCCTCGAGACTAATCGTGGTCTCCCCGGGCAATGCGTTCACGGCATCCATAGCCACATTCACCACACTGGAGGCATATTTGACCGCATCGGAAAGATCGAATAGGTCATGATCCTCGCCCACGAAGGACAACACCTCGTAGACCGGGATCTGCAGACTGGAATTCATCCGTGAGATGCTGTTGATGGTGTCTACCAAATCGATCATTTGCAGAATGAATGCCACCTTGGCACTGCCACCGCTGATGCGTTGGAAATCCTCAGCCATGCTGACCAATGAATAATTGCGCCGCATCACATCAGAGATGCCTGGAATCGGCGTGGTGATCAGATCAATAATGGGTTGGAATGGCTCGGTGACCGTCTGCACCACATCCAGTACCGGACGCAGGAAGTTTGAAAAGAAGGTCCCCATATCCAACTGGACATCCGTCATCCATACGCTGGTCTCAGCGAACAGCGATTCATAGTCCAGCTCGGTGACGTCTTCGAAACGCTCGAGCCACTGCTCCCACTCGCTCTGCTCGTCGTCGTCCTCCTTGGCTGCGCTCCATGTCAGGTGGAAGTCACCCTCAATCGCTGGCAAAACACCTCCACCGGCCAGATCCACACCCAAGCGGGTGCGCAGATTGATCTGGGCAAAGGCCTCCCAGTCGTAGTCCCACAAATCGCTGAGGTCATTCGATCGCAGCACAGCGAGTGTCAAGCGCCCATCAGAACCACCGACTAGGTCATCCGCGAGTGCATCAAGCGCGCCGCCGGCGTCGATACCCAATAGGCTCTCGAATTCAACATCATCGGCATTGTCGGTCAGTGAGATACTGAAGTTGGCCAAGAACTGAGTGCGCGAGCCCTCAAAGCCCGTCTTACCGTCGAACATTTCTTCGGTACCGAAGGCGCGGAAACGGCTGTAGTCAGCCTCCCATGCAGTCCCTGTGGTATCGCGCTGCCAGGCATCTCGATCCCCCCAGATGCGCCCGACATTGTCTTTAATCCAGCCATCGAAGTTGTCCACAACCGAGCCGCGCAAAAACAGCAGCTCAGCGCTCAAACGTGCGGGTGCCTGAATCGGCAAAGGCTGCAACTCACCGCGCGAATCGCGAATGTAGTTACCTTCGTCATCGGTCACAAACAACTCGTCGGAATAGGCAATCTCGGTAACCGGCCGTCCGTTGTTAAGAACCAGTTCGCCCTGATCATTGATCACGGGCACCCGGTGGAACTCGGTTCCCGAGCCTTCCAAATAAACGTGGATTTGGAACTCGGCTAATGGCGCACCAATATCCTCATCATCTGGGTCGACATCCCAGAGATTGTCGATGTGCGGATCGAGCGAAATCTCGTCACCGTCATCATCCAGTTCCGGCTCACCATCAGGAGTGCGCTCCAAATCGGCATCGGCAATACCGATTGCAATCCCATTATCATCAAGGATGGTTACCTGCCCAATACCCGCATAGCTGGGCATATTGGTAACGAGATAGAAGCCTTGGAATAAATCCAAACCAAAGCCAAGGTTAATGTCCCAATCAAGTGTTACGCCAAGGCCGCCATCCATTTGCAGATTAAAGCCAGGCACACCGATATCGAACTCAGCAGCCAGTGTGGGAAGCGCGATCGTTTGGCCGAGGTTCATGCGGAACTGCACGGCTGAACTCTCGCCTAGAATTAGCCCCAGTGCCGCCCTTCTCTGCTCTTCGGTGAATTTGATGGTGTAAAGAATGTCACTCTCATCAGCATCGAGATCAATTCCCACCTCTCCAAACGCGTTGGCGACCATGGGGATGCCGTTATCGAACAATTCACGGAACGTGAGATCGACATTCACCGCGCCAGCAATGCCCTGGAACACCGGAATCAGATCGTCGATGGCATCGTTAGTGAGATCGGCCTTCTGGGTATCACGGGTAAATTCCAGTCCGTTGGGGCTATCGATACCAAGGCGGAAGTCATCAAAAGTAGCAAAGGGAGACTTGATTACACTGTCTTCTGTGGGTTCACGCAGAACAAAGAAATCTGAGTCAATCTTGACATAGACACGGTCATTATCTTGGAACAATAGGTGTGGCCCGCTGTCGTCTGCGGTAAAGTCTCCATCGTTCTCGATACCCACGGTGACACGGATCTGCTCGCGTTCACCCGACGCCACCCAGGCGGTTCGCTGACCGCCGTCCATGAGGCTAAAAATGGCCTCGATGTGTTCGGGCTCAAGCAGTCGGGTCAGTTCCGGATCAAGCCGCAGCTGTTGATCATCAAGGTCACGTGACAGATATTCGACCACAATATCGTCTGGCGTGATCTCGCCGTCGCCGTTGTAATCACGCAGAAAATTGAGCCAAGCATTATCAGGGTTGTGCAGGACGCTAAACAGCGCCATACGCAAGGCATTATCGATAGCACCAAACTTGAATTCCGCCGACTCGATCGTGTCTAGCAATGCGTCGAAGAAGCTCTCGCGCAAGCCGCCAAAGAAATCCGTAATACCGCCCAAGCCATCACCGATAATCGGGCCACCAATACCGTCTGTGACGAATTTCAAACCCGTTTCAATGCCTTTTAATACATCATTGATGGGGTTCACCACAGAACTGGGATCGCTCAACAGGAACAAAAGAGGCCCATTGGTCGGACGGTTCTGATCCACGGGACCCACGCTGTCTCGGATCACCTCAGACAACGCGACCTGCCAGTCGCCGATATTCGGAAGGATCAGCGAAATATCGCCCGAACGCCCTGGTTGGATCGATGGCGCTGTTGCGCCAGGATTGAACAGACCTGCCGTGCCGGCTGTGGGCGTCGTAGTTTGACCCTCCCCACCGACTGAATCGTTGAAAATAGCTGGATCAAACAGCGGCAAGCCTGATTCATCCGCCGTGTCGATTGGTGCACCGGCTGCGGTACTATCGGCCAAACCGAACGCCGAGCCGGCATTCGGGCGTGCAGCTTCCTGCACGCTGAACACGAGCGTTGTACCCGGGTCCCCGGCGCGTGCTGCGAGCAACGCACCGAGATCGGTATAGACAAACTCGAGCGTACCTAGCTCCAGCGGATTACGGAAACCGGGAACCGATTCTGCCAGCAAATCACCAACTTGGTCTGATACCGAGAGTGACAGCGGCAGGATGACTTCTGCACGGCTGTCTGCGTTGACGAATACTTCAAAACTGTCGTTCTTGATGCTAGTTGGGCCGGCGCGCTCGAGCACTGCAATCTGATCGGCCAGACGCCGCGCCGCCTCGGCGGCGGACTCACCCTCGCGCACCTGCACAATCGGCGATTCGCTCTCGGCGCCGGGCATATTGATCTGTACCAGTTTGCCCTCTGTCAACTCACTGGCAATGAAGCCAATGTCGCGGACAGATCCAGTCGTTCCGCTACCATCAAGACCACTGCCTATGCCACTTTCCGGCTTGAACACGTCCAGCGTGATCGCCAGACGCCCCCAGCCAGCATCGGCCGCGATGGTGATGACGTTGGTCGGATTATCACCATCGACAGCGGTAACACGATCCACGCTGTTCTGCCCGCGCGCTAAAACATTGAGCTCTTTAGCGAGTTTTTCGGCGATGACGTTTTCGGTGTTAGCGTCAGCAATGTCGACGCTGTTGACCTGATAGCGGGCAACACCAACGCCCTCAACGCGCACCTGAACAATGTCATCCGCTTGGATTCGTTGGGGTGTAATGTCTGCCGCATTGATGGTAATGGTGCGCTCAAAGTCGCGCTCACCGCGATCTGGTCCCTCGATCTGACTGGTCTGCGCCAGTCGACTGGTGAAGACATCTAGCTTGATGTCATCGGCATTCAACGGAGCTTTGGCAGTAGTCTCACCCTTAAGCGTCAACGTCTTGTCGACAGTCATCGTCGCGCCAGTGGCCTCCACCTGGCCGCTTTCAAGCTGCGCGTTCAGCAGCGCCGTAAATCTAGCGACAACGTCATTTACGGTGTCGCCAGCTCGCACCCGATACTCGGCGCGAATTACGTCACCCAGCCGGATCTGCAGGACACGATCAACGTCGACATCCTCTGTGCTCAGGGTAAAGTCGAGCTTGTCACCATTTTCACTTGCAGGATCAGACGCAGTGTCTTCCTTGTCGCTATAGACGCGAATCGACAGTGGCTTGGTACCCCAGCCTTCACTCACGAAAACATGTCCGGGAAGGGTGAGAGTCTCGTTATCAGCAGTTGCCGTCACACCGACATTTGCGCCATTGATACTCGCTGCCAGCGCACTCGCAACGGTAGCATCGGTATCCCCGTCGCGAACGGTGTAACTGAAGCTGCGGCCACCCGCCCAGACGCTGACCGACTCACCAACAGCAGCGGCGGTGATGGTCAAAGTATTGCTGGTGACAGCAGCGGCGCTGGATGCATCGATTGCATCGCGCAACGCATCCGCAACGTCGTCAAGGGTATTTCCTTCCTGAACCGTGATGCTGACCGTTTCGCCGTTGGCACGGATCTCTATGACGTTGCCCACGGCCACATCAGCCGCAGTGAGACCAATGGTGCGCAGGGTGGCACTGCTACTGATCGACCTGTCACTAACTGCCGAGTCGAGAGTTTCTCGATCAATCGCCTCAAAGATAACCACACCATCAATCGCCTGCACGCTCGCGCCGATGCGCATCACGGCATCAGCGCGCGCTTTAACGGTTGATGGCAATTCGTTCACCAGCGCTGCGGCGACACTCTCGGTCGTGGGATTCGTCCCGACCCTGCGCCAGGCGAAATCTGTATTTGTATTCGTGTCTGTTACCGCCAACTGCACTAAGCGGTTGGTCTGCAGGTCGGCACGGTGCAGATTCACTCGGACATCAGAACCGTCCTCGACGACCTGTGACTGTTGCAATGCACCCTGGCGTTTGAATTCTAGAGAGTCATTAGACCCGATACCGACCAGGTTTAACTGATGCGTGACCGAGGCATTGTTACCGATAATGGCGGCAAGTGACTCAGCGACCAGCGCAGCGCTGGGGTTCTCGGGCAACGTGTACTCGAACGTTCTCTCCGAGTCACCGATACCGATCGTCAACGTCAACGTGTCCGACGCTCTCAGTTGGATGGTGTCGCCGCTAGCAAACCCGATGGTGATGACTGGGTCTTGATCCGGAGCGCTATTAGATTTGACGACAAGTGTTTCGATGTCGCCGGAATCATTAGTCAGCTCTTTAGAATCGCTACTCGAGCCATCAGCCTCGCCATCACTCGCAACCTCGATCTTGTGTCCATTAATACCAAGACCTGCCTGCAGTTTGACTTCGCTGACAAAGTAGTCAGTTGATGCCCTGTTGCTCGCGTCAATCAACTGACTCAGCTCGGAGAGAACAGTTGCAACAGTATCCGTACCCTGAATGGTGTAACTGACCGTTTCGTTAACGATGGTGAGCTCGATGGTCCGACCTGCGACGATATCGCCAGGAGCGAGCCTAAGAACATTGTTGGTCGCATCAAGCGATGAGTTGTCGGGCGCATATACCGTCAGCACAATGTTGCGACTGCCCCAGAGCGCCCCTTCGGCGAAGGTCAATACACCACTGCTCTCAGAGATGTGCGCCGACAAATTGTCGAATTTGTCGACAATAAGGGCTTTGAGGGCACTGGCCACGCTACTGTCATCGTCATTCGATTGAATCTGGTAACGGAATTCACTGCCGTTGGAACGGATCTCGACAACATCACCTTCCTGCCAGTCCAGCGCGTCAAAGGTAATGGTTCGGACGAAACTGGCGCCGGGCGACTGCGCAACATCACCCACAGTTGATTTAAGTGGATCTGACGATCGGTCAAACAGCGTGATCGTGTCGCTATCAGCAATACGATCATCGAACACCAGTCCGTTGACGATCGCCGGCTCGGTGTTAATCGGTGAACTGGCCAGCAGTTGCTCCTGGAGCCCGGTGATTGCCGTACCAAGCGTCCCACCGATGCCGATATTCTGGTAGATCTGAGTGAGTGTGCCACCATTGATCGACAGTCGGATCAGGCGGTTGTCCTGAATATCGGACTCAGCGAGTGTGATGCTGCGCGGATCACCTTGCGAACCTGCTGTGCTGACACTTGAATCAGGGGTACCAGTCACAGGCGCGAAGACACGCACCTCGAGAAATGCGTTTCCAGCACCGTAGTCAGCATCAAACGTCAGCGCTGAAAAACGTGAATCAGCCTGGGAATCGGCCAGTGCCGCGAATGTATCGCCACTTGATCTGGAGTTGACGGTAATGGTGTTACCACCCCACAGACGATCAGCGTCGACAATAAGCTCGAATCTGTCGATGGGCGATGTATTGTCTTGAGGATCTTCACGAACGATCTCGGGCATTGAACTAATGCCAAGGCGAGCCGCCAAAGCATCGGCAATGGTTTCCGGCGTATCGATATCGGTAACGACGTAGCGCACATCGGCAACTTGACCGCCTCCTGTCGCACCCTCCACCACCAGAATCTGGATTTCAACTCCGACTGAAAGCCCAGCAAGTGCTGATTCGTCTAGCTTGATGATTCGCTCGGCGCGAATATCACCTCCCGCAGTAACGTCACCGTCCGCAAACGCTGCCACCAGCGCGGCAATCACGGCATCAGCATCCTCACCGCGACCAATAACGTGCTCAACCAGGCGACCCAGACCATCATTGATCTGAATAACGCGGCCTTCTGTAATATCGTCAGGTGACAGAGCTAGCACGCGCTGGATATCAGCAGACGAACCACGTCCAGAAACAAACGAAGCGACATCGCTCTGAACGATTCGATCGAAGAACTCCAGGGTGATAGCTTTGTCGCCTAGGTTGTCGGTGCCATTAATAACCAGCTCGGCGCCGATGGTCGCTTCCAGTTGCGCAGCCAGACGAGCAGCGACACGCGTCTCAGTGTCATTGCGTTGCACTGTCTCGTAGTAGGTCTGCCCCGCAATATCGAACTCAAGCACACGCCCAACGGCGAGACTGCCGTTCTCCTGAAGATCCGCGATATCGATCCTCAGAGAGTCATCAAACGTCTTGCTATCTGCAGCTTCGCCCTTGTCAAAAACCCGCACCTCGATATCAGCTGCCCCCCAGCGGAGATCGGCGCCGGCGGTCATGACGCTATTGTCGCTGCTCAAACCATCCCGCTGCGATGCAAGCGCGGTTGCAACCGCTGCAGCGTCTTCGCTGGAAGACACTTCATGATAAAGCCGCACATTGCCGTTGACGCGAACTTCGAAGAGCCTACCCTCAACAACATCCAAAGGATCAATCGTGATGATGCGCGCATTGTTGGCAGCCGATGCGCGGGCGCTCACCTGTGACTGCAGGTCGTAGTCAACCGGGCGGAAGAAATTGAGCGCCACATCAGCCAAATCCACGTCCGGGATCAGAATGGATCCGGCCAGTACATCAGGACGGGTATCGCGCGATCCCGCGCCGGTCAAGGCATCAATGAACGTATCGAAATACAACCGACCACCGCTGGCGTTCAGCGTCAAGCCACCAGACAACTCGAGATCGGCAATTCCCCCTTTGCCTTCCAAAGTAATAATGCCTGTCTGCGAACTGATGTTAATCCCAGCCCCTTCGGGCAAGGGCGCAATACCGCGGACATCGTAGATGGTCAGAGTGGGCGTTCCGCCTGCAGTCACTTCAAGCGTGGTCGCTCCAGATGAATGCGTTGCAGTTACCCCCGACAGCGCCGTTACCGCCTCCTGCAAGCGCTTTGCTACCGACGCAGCGCTATCGCCGCCTACCACACCAACGCGAGCAGTCTTGCTCGAATCACCGCCAACCTGTACCTCGAACACGCGACCCGGAACTACATCCTCCGCCGTGATCGTTATAACTGGGCCGTCGACCTGAGAGCTGATCGAGTCAATGGCTCTGAAAACAATCAGCTCGATATTCGCCTGACCCCACTCACGAGCGCTCGCAAAGCTGATGTTTCCGGAAGAAGCAGTGACGTGCCCAGAGGTTCCAGCAGAATCAAGATCGGTCTTCAGAGCATCAGCAATAGAACTGATTGTCTGACCTGAAGAAACCTGCAATTGCGCCCTCGTGATGCCGTCAACCTGCACAAACACCAGGTCACCTTCTGTAAAGTCACGCTGATCAAGACGGATGGTGCGATCTGCTGCATCCGACTCTGCTGGGTTGGACACTTCAGTGAACAAAACCCCGGGCATATCAAGCGAGAGCTCAAAATCAGCAAATGTCCCAGCAGTGCCTTCATTGTTGCTGTCACGACTGCCATTCAATAAAAACATTTTCCCAACATCAGCCGCCTTAGCATCATCGGTTGTAAGGTCGATTCCGAAAACTAGGTTGTACTTAAACGATGCATTGATCGGCAGTGGTGAGAGACCTTCCAGGTCCGCAAGGCTCTCCGTATTGCCCAAAAGTGCCTGCAAACGATCGCGATCGGCAGGCCGCAAGAGGGCCAGTAGTGTGGGGTCTGTTAACAGCAGGTCGAAACGTGCCAACCTCTGAATCTCGATTTCCAGTGGCAGCGAAATGAGCAGCGCCTCACTCCCTGCAGTGTCGAGCTCGATGTCTATGGCCTCTTGTGCAACACCGAATGCCTCTGCAAAGGCAGTACGAAAATCCAGTAATCCTAGATCAGAAAACGCACTCAGATCCCTTGAGATATCCCGAAAAACACTAGACAGTTCAAAGAACTCATTGACTGTCTGATCAAGAATCGGAACTGATTGGTCGAACAAGTTGAACTCGCCCATATTGGCGAGATTGCCAAGCAGCTGCGGGAGATAACTGAGTTCATTTGTGAGATCTGACCAGCTTTTATCCACCAAACCCTGATAGGCACCAAAGTTTGGCAATTCCACATCAGGCAGGGGCGCCTCCCGACCCAGAAGAGACTGGATCAGATTGTTGTCCGCATCACTTTCAGCGTTATGTCCGGATAATCTCATCACGAGGTCAGCAATCGTGCTACCCGCTGATGTCATTTCTGGGAGGAGCTCTACCTCAATGCCCTTCAAATTTAGAGCGGCCTTGGCATTAGTCCATTCCAAACGTTCTTGTGACACTCTGTCCAACAGCGGACGATCGGCCACTTCGGTGCGGATGGCGGAGCCATTAATCACGGGCGGAGTGAATATAAGCCGCGTGCTGTTTGCGGAGAAGACTTCAAATTGCGTCAGAGCTGCAGGGATCGAACCATTCCCATTAGCCCAAGCCTTCAGAGCATGCGTCAACTGATCGTTCAGAGCGCCTGCCAAATCCGATAAAACCGTGAAATTTGCCGTGTCAGAAGCGGCCAAAAATATGTCGAGATCAAGAGAACTGCGCCCATCTCCCCCAAACCCGGAGGTGAATGTCACAGTTAAACCCAGATCTCGCTCGAGACGGCCGTCACTATTAAGCGCCTCACCTGAAAATGGAGTGCCGGCACTTCGGAACGAGCTAAAAGACGGCAGTCCAATTTGCGCGCCCTGCCCACTCAAAGAAGCAATCAAATCCTCTATATCTGCCAAATAATCGCCGGAGACTTCTTGGGTAACAGCCCCATCGATCTTGTAAGAAAATTCCCCCTTATAATTGTTACCCTCAACCTCAAAGGATTGCATACTAATATTCACCAGCCCCAGCACAGCATTGGCGGTTCTATCCACGTTAACGTTAGCCGAGGCAGATCCAGGCTGCCCATGCACCTCCCCAGTAAAGGATCCGGTAATCTCCAGATCCTCGACGAGCATGCGCGATGCGGTGGAGCGAACTTCCACTCCCGGTGCAATCGTTAATTGACGCACGCCGGGCTGGCTTTCGTCAGGAATGTCTATACGCAGACGGGAGATCAGAGGCGTGATGATATCGAAGGCTAGGTAGCCGTTTTCAGAGGTGGTAGATCCACGGTTCGTGACGGAATTGACTTCGGTAGATACGAAACGTGCTTGCAGGATCTCACCAAGGTTGGAAAAATCAAGAGCCTGCAAATATGAATTTTCAAATTGCCCTGGGCTTGAACCAAAAACTAAATTGTCAAGGGCGGCATTGATATCAGCAATCAAATCTGCAACAGAGTCATTATTGGTATCGCGCGCAATCGTCACCGCAACTGATTCGCCGTTGTTCAGTACAAACTCAAGCGTTGCATCACTGTCAAGCACACCATCGGATGGCAAGAACGCATCCGGATCGGGCGTCGGAAACATTGGCACTAGGGTTAGGCCCAGTACTGAATTGACTGAGAAAGATTGAGCCTCACTAAAACCAACAGGATTGATGAAGCGAACCTCTCCGACACTGGCATTAACACGGAAAACGACTTCATTGTCATCGTTTACGGCAAACTCAAAGGCTTGCCCAAGGTTTTGAAAGCCACGTTGATGTAATGGGTCTCCAGGGTCTGTCGTAATTTGAGACAAACCGACAACCTCTACGATAGGCTGGTTATTACTGTACTTTTCAGCAGAAACGGTGGGCTTGTCACCTTGATTCAAGGCAAGCAGCACATCTGAAAGTAATAATTCCCCTTCCCGCGCGACTGCATAAACGGAATTGATGGCATCGATCAACGAGCCTGAAGTAACCCGCCCGGAGTCATTAAAACCCAGCACGTTGCTCACTGGCTCCGCTTGATCGATCGTTACTTCATATTCTAAAATGAGTTTGTCAGCATTGGGCTGAAGCGAATTCAGTAGAATAAGATCAATAAGGTTAAAAGACCCACTGCCGGACGAAGGCTTGTAATACTCGGTCTTCCAAAAATTCTTGGGGTCGAGCCAGAAAACATTGTTGGCGTTGATCGCGTCAACTAAAGTCGCGTTTGCACGGCTGTTAACCATTGCGCTAAATGGATTAGGCAATGAGCTGCCTAGGAGGGAACTAGTACCTCCAGAACCGCCATCCAGCAAAAGTTCATAACTTGTTCCGTCATTGTCCGACGTTCCAGAAGCAATTTTCGTATAAATTACGGCTCTATCTTTACCAACATCACGAAACAGCCTAAACTCGATCGACCCACCATCCGCAGGAGGCGCTGGATCGGAAAGAAGAATTTTCCCGTCATCTTCACCGCCGTTCACTAATTCAGCGACGCCATCTATAGATCTTGTCTCGATATACACAGCGTCATATGTCTTTCCATCCACTTGTAGAGAAAATCCAATATTTGATCCTATCGCTAAGCCGCTAGTCTGCCTTCCTACTAGCTCGGAAAAGGTAAACCCCCCTCCTTCTACTGATGGAGGTGCCACACTAGAAAGATCAAAGATGATGGTTCCGAGTACTTGGGTGTCGTGCTTTATATCGAGGCGCGCGTCACTCTCGAATCCGCCCAAGACACCCACCGAGCCATCCAGCGCAATATCTGCAGCAACCCATTGTTCGCTCCGACCAACAACCAGATCGAACGCTATTTGCTGAGTAGCAGGATCAAAACGCGGATTAACCGAAAAGTCATGGGGCATACCCGCAACAAACCGATTGGCCAAATCCTGCCAGGTCTCGAAGTTAGGCTCGGCAAAGATCTGCTGGTTAGCCGAGGCCAATGGCAGACCGAGATTAGTCAGGTTAGTGAAGCCAGTACCAACATCTGCTGTGGTTACGCCAGATTCAAGTTCAGGCAACCGCTCACTTGGCAGCAGTTGCGCGGCGTTGATATTAAGTCGATTAAAGTTGATGCCAGCAAGATTTCCTTTAAACTCAACATCGAACGTATGTCCTGTTTCTGATCCAAGTCCCGTTTTTTCGGTGACCTCGATATCCGAGGAAGAGACATTGGAAGCACCAAGTGCCTCCTGCAGGAGAGCAACCAATCCGCCTTGAATGCTTGCCGCGTCGTTGCTGGTCCAATGGATGCGCGGTGTGAAGAAATTCGTCCCACCCACATTCAATGCGAGTACGTATGACCCGCCACTGATATTGTCAAATGTAAGGCGCTGAAGTTCGCTACGGGCCGCCTCGGGGCCGACCGCAGGCGCTCCATTACGCAGAGTCGTAACAAATGTCAAAGCGCCAGGCTTTGACAACACTTGCTCAACATCCGCTTCTAGATTCGCAAAGCGCAGCCCCACAGCTTCGCCGGTAACCGAAATGTCGAAACTCTGGACACCCTGATTGGTAATTGGCCCACCGTTATTGGGGTCAGTCACTGCTGCCTCAAAGGGATCGGAGTCAGCAATTGCCGCATTCAACGCATTAGCAATACGACTGCTGTATGTTGCCCCATTGCCGTTACTCAGTTCGAGATCAATGCTGTCAGTAACATAGCGATCGTTACCTAGTTGGAAGGCAATTTTGAAGCTGCCACCAGCGACATGCACAAGCTGAATGCGCTGAATGGCGGCCTGTGGGTTAGCGGTGCCTGCTCCTGTCCCCGCTTGCACCTGTGTAAAGGACACTCCAGCGGATGGTGCGATACGAAGCTGCTCGAATGTCATGGGATCGGTCTGCGAAAAGACCAGAGAGCCATTGATGTTGCCGATATCGGGGCCCTGATCCACGCGATCAAAATTCTGCGCCCGCACCTCGACAAGACCAGCGCGCGTAGGAGTTCCCACAAATGCCGCAGTCAGGCCCGTGATGTTCTGATCAGCAAGATCACCGACAAAGCGAATGGTCCAGTCTTTTGCCTGACCTGTAACCTGAACGTTGCCTTTGCCGATGCCAGGCAAAGCTTCAAGTATGTTTTGCAGTCGCTGAGCATCGGTGTACAGAGACAGGGCTTCTGTCTGCTCACCAGCATAAGTCAGCTTAAATTTACCGCTACTGGCAATCGTCCTCAGCAGAAACTCTGCGTTGTTCCCAGAGTCGCCCTCAACCAGTACTAGGAGTGGGATCGGTGCATTCGCTGCAGGAGCAGCAACATCTATCCATGTCTTTGTTGCGATATCAAACTGCTGATATCCCAAGACTGCATTTGATGCCTCCGCAATGGTTTTATCAATCAGTTCTGCCAGCTGATTGATGTGCGTGAACTCGCGCGTGGCACTGGCGTCGACCGTTACCGTCAGCACCTGCTCGCGTGGATCCCCCGGCCGCTGGAAGTGAATGTCGAACGAGACATCCCTGCTTAGGACCGGAGAGATGATCCCGCTACCAAACACCGATTGCTCAACACGAAGCAGTTGGTCTGCGAACAGGTCATAGAACGCCGCGCTGAAGTCCAGAGTGTCCCCGACACGCAGGTCAGTAAACGGCAGCAGCCCGTCGAACTCCGCAGAATCACGCAGCCCCTCCAGATAGAAGCCGACGTCATCCAACATAAGAAGGATGTCTTGCGCTCGCAGGCTGGAAAGCGCACTCAACGGCTCGAGATTCGAAAATGTTTTAGCCAGTGTGAGTGAATGCAGGTTAGACCATGCAGTGGCTGTACCCCCGCCCCAGTTCAATTGTATGTTGGGAGTATTCCCTGCAATATCAGCAAGCGACGTACCAAACAGCTCACCACCGATATCAAAATCAATCGAAGCCTTAACGGCTGCTGAGCTATTATCTGCCGTGAGCACCAGTCGGTCGTTACCGGAGAGATTGACCGCCGCGGTGACTTCGCCACTATCGAAATCGAGCGTTCCTTGCAATAAAACGGGCACAGCACCGAGCAAACCTTGAGCATCAAAATTCGCCCGGGGGGCAGTCGTGCTGAACTTGAATCCCTCGTAACCGACTACAACACCCACGCCCGCCATGCGCTCGAGGAGTCCATTCGGGTCTTTAGTGATGTTCCTGTGGTCAATCCGCGCCGTCATATTCGAGACCAGAGGAAGCCCCATGCCTTCCGCCCAACCCAGACCCACAGACTGAAGCATATCATTGAAGGTGACTGGCTCATTAAATACGCGACCAAGATTCAGCGATACACCAAAATCAAGCTCATCTCGGTTGGTTTGCGACCTGCCGCCTTCGATTAAAAATGGCGTGTCACTGAAATCAACAGGAATTAACGATTCAAGTGATGCGTATATGCCCTCACCTCGAAGGTATTCTCCGATCTTGGCCATCAACTTGGCATAGGTCGGACCGTCGGCGAGGACATCTTCTAAGACGTTGGTGCGCTCCAAGCCATCCCGGTAGTAAGAGAAAGAGAATATATCGCCCAGAGAACGCCCATCATTGGGCAACAACAGATCATAAAGCGGGGTCCCGATGAGCGGGAGCTCTACACCTAAGGCAGGGTCACGATCCAGTTGTGCGCCAACGGCGGAGAGCTCAGCAAAATATTCCCGCCACGCATCGAAATCGCTAGCCTGGATTTCGAAATCCTCGTAAAACGAAGGCCTCAAGACCCAATCATCGAGTTCCCCAACAATAAGATAGGTTCTCTGTTCACTGTCGACTGTCTGAGTGAGCGAACCGTTGATGGTAGCGGTGACTACCCGATCCCACGGCCTATCTTCGACCAGTTCATTCCTAAAGATTAGGTTTAGCGCATCGAGATTATCGCGGTCGTACAGCGTGAGAGCGAGACCGCTCTGAAGATTGAAATCACCGTTGGTGTCGTCGTCTTTTATATCGACTAACAACGTAAAACCATCCGACTTGAGAATGACAGATTTCTGGTCAGAGCTCTCTGCATCTTCAGTAATCAGTGCCTCGAGCTCATAATTCAGCGAGTATTTGACGTTGATATTCAGCGTCTCAAGTGTCCATCCTCCGTCGCCAGGATTTAGAGTGAACTGATGATTCCCGCTCACCTCTTGGTCATCGGCGCTATGGAAAAGACGGAAGCCGAATTGATCTACACTCTGTTTAACGGGTACCAGATTCAATCCGCCCCCTACGTTCCAGCCACTTATGTCGAATAAACCGCTGTGTTCTCTCACAAAGTCAGCAATCGCTGAGAGCCTAAGTACATTTGTAGATAATTCATCCAAACTGTTGCTACCTGCAGGTAACGTTAGGGTAGCGAATTGCGTATCCGGGATGGTTACCGTAACTTCATCAGCAGAGCTTAGATCTCCACCGAGGGTGAAGGTGAAAACGCTTTCACTGCCACCCACCTGTAGGTCAGCAAGTTGTGTAGCACCATCTTTCACAACCATTCGCGCCTTTACCGCAGAGAGATCAGCACCCAATGGCTCATCTCCTGCATATGCAAGACTTATCTTACTGTCGGAGGCGGTGAATATCCCACGCGAACTCTCATCGTTGAGTACCTGAGCAATCTCTGCAGCGCCAGCGCTCCCCTCAACCTTAAATAGGTCCCCGTTCGTACGACCCGCGTCATTAATCACAACAGCTCTGTAATAAAGAGTGTCTCCGGGCGAAAAATCAGTTACGTCTAGGGTAAATTCGTTGGTTTCTGTATTTAGGGTTGCCGGCTTGAGAGTCCCTGTTACCGAGGTGTTAGACTCAGAGCCGTACTCGAAAAACACACCCGCCGAGCTTGAACCCGAGCTACCTAACTGTGCTGTCAAAGTCAAGACTTCGCCATCTAACATGGGCTCGAGCGTTGTAGGTAAAGAGGCTGGAGTGAGTGCTGAACCATTTACGGTGGCAACCCTAAATCCAAGAGCTGGTGCGAAAGGATCAATGTCGCCGTTTTGACCCGAAAAAGAGGAGATACCCTCTCCCCAGCGATAAACACCTGCATTTGCGCCTGAGCTGAACTCATCAGAGCTGGGACCCCATTGGGTAAAAAGCGATGAGGAAACTATTTGGTTAGGATCTAAACCAGTTGCTGTTAAATGCTGGCCGGAACCTGAAGTTCTTCCTTGAGCGATAATGTAAAGCTGATTAGCATCCAATTCGACTTCAGTAATATCTAGCGTTTTTATTGTTCCATCTGGAGTGTAATCAATTGCGACTATCTGATCTAAAGGCTCCACACCGTTGGAGGCACTCTGCGCGGTATAGATTACTATAGTGAATTTGCCGCTCGAATCAGTGGTGGCACCACCGGTAAGCGCGCTTATTTTTGTGCTCTGTGAAAGGGTAAATGCATACCCACGATAAAAATGCCCTCCTGTCCCTTCACCCGTCGCGTAGTCAGACACATTGAACACGCCAACCCCATCTTCAGAGGGCTCTGAACCGTCTGATACTTTGGTATTCGTTAATGGTCTTACGGAGGCCGTTACATCTTTAAAGTCGGGAGTAATAAACTTAAATGAGGATAAATCGACAAGTCCGTCGCGATGTTCTTCGGTGTCAAATGAGAACGTTATGCTGGTTCCTGAGCGCGATACATCAGCGATCTCATGATCACTCTCATCCAGTAGGTTGTATGCGCCGAGCTCAGAAGCGTTAACGCCGGTGATCTTCACAGCAACCCCATCTCGTTCAGCCGAAATGCCCGTTTGACTGTTAAGGAGATGCGCTAGGCGTTCGAGCTGGAGGTAAAACTTGACGGTCTTCTCGAGATCGAAGGCGGTGGTGGCATCTGTGATACCCAGTAGGTCATTGAGGCTGAGGTCGTCTTCGCCCGCTAAGCTCAACCCTTCGATCGCTGCGGCAAACAAATCTTGGCCAATGGCTGCATTCCCAACTAAGTCTAGACGGCGCATCGCCTCCAGGAAATTATTTAGATCTGTATCGGTTAGTTCCCAATTATTTGCATCAACACTAGATGAACTTAAAAGAGAGCCGTAATCAAGGTCAGCGGAGAAGAGGAATGCAGCTTCGATGGGGCCAGTTTGGTATTCGAGGTCCCAGTTGCCGCCGAGGAGTTCGTTGCCGATGTTGGTTTTCGAGGCGGCGATGTCGGCGCCAGTGAGGTTGGCCAGTTCATCGACGAATGCCTTGCCCTGCTCTCCCGAGGCGACTTCGCAGCCATAGAACAGGATATCGGCGCCATCGGCTAGGGCTTCGGTCCAGGCGCTGATCAGCTCTGCATACTGACTGAGATTGCTGCTGTTTAGCGTGGTGGTGCCAAGGGTAATACTGCCGGGACCGCCATGGGTGACGATGTGGATGGCCTGCAGATCTTGGTGTTGAGTGAGCCAATCGCTGATTTGTTCAATGCCATCGCTGTGTTGGTCCAGATAGACCAACTCCGCTTGCGTGGGTGCAAGGTTGCCGTCGCCGTCAGTGCGATCACTGAGCGCTTGCAGCACCAAGGTTTGGTAATCATCGACGCTGGTGTCGATGAAGATCACCTCGTTGACTTGCGCCTGAGCATCCTGTGTTTCGGGCGCGGTGTTGCCCAGCTCTTTTTCCGCCTCGGTTTTGAGATTGATACTGAGCTCATGCTCATCATGATGTGGTGGCACCACTAGTGCATCGGCCGAGAGCAGATAGCGCGGCTCGAGCAGCTCAACCACGGTGGTCGGTTGACGTTCGGTAATGACGCGGCGCCGATCGATGGAGCGGTTAATCCACGCACGCCAGCGTGAGCTACCGCCTTGTCGGGTTAGCCGGGCTCGGGTCAGTCGGGGATCATCAGGCGCAGCGCTCATCACTCAGATCTCCACATTCAGTTCACCAACAAGCGGTCAAGTTCGGCCAGGTCGTTGCGAGTTAACGTCCCCACAGCCTGTTTCAGTGATAACCGGTTGATCAGATAATCAAAGCGCGCTTGGGCAAAATCCCGGCGCACACTAAAGTACTGCTGATAAGCGTCTAATACGGCAACTTGCGACTCAACGCCGGTCTCAAAGCCCTGTAGACGGGTCTCTAGGCGCACTTGCTCAGCGCGGACTGCTTCACGCAACGCATCAAGCATACGTGCGCTGGCATTAACGCCTAAGAAAGCGGAGCGCACATCGCGTTCGGACTTGCGGCGCTCACGCTCGGCCAATTGGGTCTCGCGATCACGGCGAGCGCCGGCCTCACGAATCAGCGAACTGGGGCGCCCGCCGCCGTATAGCGGCATATTCAGACGCAGCGAAGCTTCAGCGGCATCCAATTCCTGACGCTCCGGCGAGAACAGGGTCTGATCGTCCGATGACCGGCGGATAGTGGCGACAAAGTCCAAAGTGGGCAGCCGATCGGCGCGCTGACGACGCACCTGTAGATCGGCAATTCTCGTGGCCAACTGTCGGGTCTGTAAGGCCAGATTCTGTTCGAGGGCGGCATCGATCCAAGGCTCAACCGCAGCGGGGAATGGCAATGCCGCGCGGAAGTCCCCCTGGAACCCGCTCAAAATCCCAATTTCTTCGCCAACGATCTCTTTGAAGGCGAGTCGGGCATCGTCCAAGGTGTTCTCGGCCTTAATGTAACGGGCCTCGGCGATGGTCATGCGGCTTAAAGAGTCGTTGTACTCGGCCAGATCAGCAATCCCAGCGCGAAAACGGGTGTTGGCTAGCTCAAACTGACCAGTAAAGGCGTCGAGCTCGGACTGAGCCAGCTGCAGTTCATCCGTGGCCAACAGGACATTGAGATAAATCGTGGCCAAACGAACCATCAGTTCTTGTTCACTGACCAAGACCGCCAATTGTGCTTGTTCGACCGCTAACCGTGCCTGATTAACTGCGACAAAAGCGCTGGCACGAAACACAGGCTGGGTGAGATTCAGGCTGGCAAGATTGCTGTTATAACGGGTGCGGCCCAAATCCAAGGTGCCAGAGGCGCGCACATCTTGTTGAATATTGGCAAACTGATAATTGAAATCTAGAGTGGGCAACAAGCCAGCTCGGGCTTGGGGCAAGGCTTCGGCATTAATGCGAAACTCAGCTAAAGCCGCTAGATAGGAGGGATCGCTATCCAAAGCCTTAAGGAAGCTACCCATCAGCGAGAAGCGATCGGTGACGATGGGCATGGGAGAATGATCGCGGTCTTCATAAAAGGCAGCGTCCAGGCGTATTGAGCCGATCACCTGAGCCGGCTCACCCAAGAGTTCTACCTCAGGTGGGGCGCGCAGATTTAAGGCTTCTGCTAAAGCCCTGCCGGGGAGCTGCAAAGGCTCGGTGTCGACTTGTGGCAATGGTCTACCCGCCTCTGGTAGCGCTAAAGCGATGGTATTGGGCTCAAGCACCCGGCGGAACGGGATAACATCCGTGCCCATGGCATCGGCGTAGGCTTCGGTTAAGGTAAGTTCGATGCGCGTAGAACCGAGCTGGGTTTCACCAAAACGAATGCCGGCGACGTATTGACCATCTGGGTTAAAGTCGCGGATGGCACGCTCTGCCTCCTCAACCGAAACTCCGAGCAAATCCAGCATGAACCGGCTGGGAGACGGCAATAAATAAGCATTAATGCGAGCATCTCTAGGACCATCTAACAAAACATCCAAGCCAGTGCTGGTATCAAGATTGAGTTCATCCAAGCGACCTTTGGCGAGGTCGGCGCGCACCGGCGCATCGGGCACGAGGTAAACTGAGAGCCTACTGGTCTCTAGGGTGTCATCTGCGCTGGCAATGGCATCCACCAAATCGATGTGTGGCGCACCGGGAATGACCAAGCGCGCGCGCCCAACATCACTGGTTTCAACGATCACCTCGCCGAGCGCTGACGGGAGATCTGCGGGCAACAGTCTTCGCACCGCCCGCACGCTGTCCCCCGGAAACTCGACAATAAGCGCATCGCGACCATCGTGGTGATAGATCTCGGCGAAGAATTCGGAGGAACCTGAGAATTCCAGTGTGATCAGCGGCCCTTGTTGCAGGACTCGAACTTTTTGCAATGCACCCTTGGGTAGGATTTCCGCAAGACCCACAGAGCCAGTGTCGGCCAAACGCCTCTCGCGGAATGTCAGCTCCCATGACATGCGTTCCACATCGACGATAGACACGGCCTCATCCAATAAGACTAAGGGCCGAGACAGTTCCACGATAAGATAAGTATCGCCGGCGATGTCTTGCACGCGCGCGGCTTCCGCAAACGGCAAATCACGGGTGATACGTGCGGCAATGTCGCGCCACTCGCTAAGCACAGCATTTTCGGTCAGCCAGACATAAAGAGAACGGCCGTCTAGACTCATCCCACTGGATCGGACATCCCCAAGGCGCAAGCTCATGTTGAGCGTGATGATTTCTCCCTCTGTTTTGGTTGCCACCGCCTGCGGCGCAACAGAAGCCGTTTGTGATGAGACTGGGGCTGTGACTGGGGCTGGGGC